>CAYTLJ010000136.1:0-5702 GCA_964438555.1 uncultured Algimonas sp. | reverse complement strand
TCGTGCCAATATTCGCATGCGGTTTGGTCCGCTCAAACTTCTCTTTTGCCATGTCGTTTCACTCACATGTTGTGACCTTGGCACCCCCATGGCGCGTCGGTCTAGTCTATATATGGCCTCCATCCGGATCATCCGGAAAGAGAATGGAGCGGGCGGCGAGAATCGAACTCGCGTCATCAGCTTGGAAGGCTGAGGTCTTACCACTACACAACGCCCGCGCGTTGCTTTTGCCTTTGACTTTGAAACTGGGTGGTGGAGAGGGTTGGATTCGAACCAACGTACACATAGTGATCAGATTTACAGTCTGACGCCTTTAACCACTCGGCCACCTCTCCATTTCCAAATTACATCCCGATGGTTAGGCGGAATATGTTTCACTGTCTCCAACAAAAAAGGCTCTGTCACTCGGCAGCTTATTCTGTTAGCCGCGTCGTTCACAGAGTCGATGTTTTATTATCCGGCGGACCTATAAAGATGAAAAACGAAACACGCAATAGGCAGACACAAAGAAAATCACGCCAAAAACCGGATTCCGGGGGTCAAAAAATGACTCTTCGAAGCCGCGGCATGAAAGGACCTGCCCCTGACGCCCCAAAACGCGCATATGGCTCAAAAAACCATGGCGCGACAGCAAAACCGCGCTCGCCAAAGGCTAAGAGCCAAAATCATACCAAATATCAGGGTAAAAAAATCACAGGATCGGGCTGGATTTGGGGAACACATGCCTGTCTGGCCGCTTTATCCAACCCAAAGCGTACAATTCACAAGATACTGCTCACCGAGTCTGCCCAAAAACGTCTCGACCTCCCAAAAGGCGCCGCCATACCAGAACTCATAGCGCCTCGGGATCTGGATCGAAGCTTGCCAAATGGTGCAACCCATCAAGGTATTGCCATTAAAACCGCCCCGCTGGAATGGAAACCCCTTGAAGTTATCGCAGATGATGCAGGGCAAGACGGGCTTATCCTTGTCCTCGACCAGATCACTGATCCGCATAATGTGGGGGCTATGCTTAGGCTCTGTTCTGCTTTTGGCGTCAGCGCCTTAGTCATGCAATCGCGCAAAGCGCCGCCCTTATCTGGTGCCTTGGCCAAAGTTGCCGTCGGATGTTTGGAAACCGTGCCGGTTTGTCTCGAAACCAATATCGCAAATACACTTCAAAATTTACAACGTATTGGATGGCACGTCATTGGTCTTGCCGGAGAAACTGACCTCGAGATTGCACAAGCCCATCAACCCAATACAAAACAAGTAATTGTAATGGGCGCGGAAGGCCCCGGCCTAAGAGAGCGCGTGCGCAAGACCTGTGATCACCTTGCGCGCATTCCTATGCATAGTAAATCCGTTCCGGGCGAAGCCGAAAGCTTGAATGTTTCAACGGCAGCCGCAATTGCGCTTTATGAGGTGAGACGCAGATAAAGCTCAAACCCCGTTTCAAACGTATGCATTGAAAGTTTTGAAAGAATTTCACTATGTTGACCGATATTTTCGTTTATTTCGCACATGCTGCTGTCATTGTTTTTGGCGCGCTTACGCTATTATGGGCACTCAGCGTCGCGCTTAAAGACGCGAGCCTTGTCGATGTTTTTTGGGGCTTTGGGTTTTTGCTTGTCGCAACTGCGAGCCTCTATATCGTGCCAGAAAAGACGGATTATCTTATCTTACTCGCCGCCCTCCCCATTATTTGGGGGCTTCGCCTCACGCTTTATCTGGCCAAACGAAATCTCGGCCACGGCGAGGATAAACGCTACATCGCCATGAAAAAACGCGCTGAGAAAAAGGGCATGAGTGAAAAAACGTGGCGTCTTCGTTCGCTTTTTACCATTTACTGGGGCCAAGGCTTGCTGATCATGATTGTTAGCGCACCTATATGGCTCGCCATGGCAACGGGCCAGAATATCGAAAAAATAGGCATTCTCGCTTATCTTGGAACAGCTTTATGGCTTATCGGCTTTCTTTTTGAAGCCGTTGGGGATTGGCAACTCGCAACTTTCCTCAAAGCCAATAAAAATTATGAGGGGCCGATTGAAAACAAACCCGTCCTCGATAAAGGCCTATGGAAATATACACGTCACCCCAATTATTTCGGCAATGCTTGTATGTGGTGGGGGATTTGGCTCGTCGCCTGTCAGGCGCCCTTTGGCTGGGCAGCGATTATTGGCCCGATTATCATGACGCTTCTTTTGACCAAAGTCTCAGGTCGTGACCTGCTGGAGCGAGATATGAAAAGGCGAAAAACCTATCAGGACTATATTGCCCGTACGAGCAGCTTTTTCCCAAGGCCGCCAAAGGCCTAAATTGAGCCTATCCTAGCCATGCTTAAAGCGCCTGCGTCTTTGAACACTACTCTGTATACCCATGGCTTCCCGGTATTTTGCGACCGTGCGGCGCGCTATATCAATGCCTTGAGCGCGTAAGAGTTGAACAATTTTATCATCGCTGACAATTGTCGTAGCCGTTTCTTCATCAATCAAAATTCTGATTTTGTGACGCACGGCTTCGGCTGAATATCCCTCGCCCCCATCGAGACTTGGAATAGAAGCCGTAAAAAAGAATTTTAATTCAAATAGGCCGCGCGGCGTACTCAAATATTTATGGCTGGTGACGCGGCTCACTGTCGATTCGTGCATTTCGATCGCATCGGCAACATCTTTGAGCTTTAAGGGACGAAGCTGATCGATCCCATAGGCAAAAAATCCATCTTGTTGTTTGATAATTTCACTCGACACTTTCAGGATTGTTCTTGCGCGTTGATCAAGAGACTTCACCAACCAATTGGCATCTGCATGGCATTCTGAGATGAACTCTCGAGCCGCCGCATCATCACCACCAGCGGCCTTGATTTCATTGTAATAGCGCTGATTGACTAGAACACGCGGTAATGTGTCTGAATTGAGCTCAACAGCCCATCCGCCTGCCGGGGTTTCACGAACGAAAACATCGGGTTCAATCGCCGCCGCTACGGTCCCGCCATAGGCCGACCCAGGTTTGGGTGATAGTTTTCGTAAGGCGGATATCATCTCTTTCAGCGCCGGGATTTTAACCCCACATGACTTTGCAAGCTTTGAAAGATCGTGATTTGCTAGAAGCTCTAAATTGTCGAGCAAGGCCTGCATTGGCTGGTCCAGTTCACCAATCTCTTTGAGTTGCAATCCGAGGCATTCCCCAACAGACCGCGAAAATAAACCTGTGGGCTCCAAGGTTTGCAATTGCAGCAAGATTGTCGTCACGATATTTTCTTCAACACCCAGATTGATGGCCGCATCAATTGTGCTCATGCGCAAATAACCGCCCTCATCCAGTTGTCCGGTCAGATAATCTGCGATCAGACGGTCGCGATCAGAGAGTTTAAGCATGGGTATTTGCGAGCGAATATGATCAGAAAGGCTGATTTCGGAGGCCTGATTAGCCATTGGGTCATAATCCCCAGAGCCCGAAAAACTGCCCGAACTATTATTGCGAGACCAATCAACGGACCCACCAACATCGGCAGCGGTTGATTCTGGTGCAATTGCATGATCTGGCGCGTCCATATCTTTAATGGCCTGATCAGAACTTACGGTATCGGTTGTCGCGCCTGAAACCTCTTCTCGAGATTCCGCGGCTTCTCCCCGACGGTTTTCATCGCCTGTCCCGCGTTCAAGCAGTGGGTTTTTCTCCAATTGCTCTTCGACAAAGGCAGAAAGCTCAATATTTGAGAGCTGCAATAGCTTGATCGCTTGTTGCAATTGTGGCGTCATCGCCAGCTGGGCGCTCTGACGCGCCTGAATTTTGGGGGCTAAAGCCATACCCGAATACCCGTATTTCATTCACCATGCCGATTTTTCGGCTTGAAAGGGCTTTAGACCATAAGCCTTAATATCCGGTTTCGGCATGAAAATTGCTTCAAAAGACCTGTAATCCCCTAAAATTTGAGACTTAAAAGCCTGCAAACACGCCGCGAAGCACTTCTCATTTGCCAATTTCCATTACCCCTGCCATAGGCGCCAGCAATGAAAACGCAGGTTAAAATTTGTGGATTGATGAGACCAGAAGATATCGCCTGCGCGATTGAAGCGGGCGCCGACTATCTGGGGTTTATCGTAGAATGCCCCTCTAAGAGACGGTTAAGTGTCGCGCAAGCCGCAAGCCTGGCCCCTATCGATCTCCCCATTCCGAGTGTCGCCGTGACTGTGAACCCGAACGACCAGCTTATTGATCACATTCTTGAACATATGCGCCCTGATTTTATTCAACTTCACGGCGATGAAACGCCTGAACGCGCGGCAGAGATCGCGAGACGCGTCAAAATTATCAAAGCTGTTGGTATTTCCTCTAATGAGGATATGAAAGCCTCTGAAGCCTATGCAGGAATTGCAGAATTTTTACTGTATGATGCCAAACCTCCAAAAGGCGAAACCATTCGAGGCGGTCATGGGCAAGCCATTGATTGGACGATTATCGCGCGCGCGCCGACGCCTAAACGCTTTGCTGTCGCTGGTGGTCTTAATCCCGATAATATCGGTCAAGCCATTACAGTGACAAATGCACCAATCGTGGATGTAAGTTCTGGCCTTGAGGACATTGCAGGCGTAAAGGACCACTCGAAAATTAGAACCTTTATGGACGTTGTAAAAAATGGGCAATCAATCCTTCCCGGATAAAAATGGTCGCTTTGGTAATTTTGGCGGACGATTTGTCGCCGAAACCCTTATGCCGCCCATATTAGAGCTTGAAAAAGCTTATGAAGACGCCAAGGCTGACCCGGCATTCGTCCAAGAACTGCAATATTTCATGACACATTATGTGGGTCGACCAAGCCCGCTTTATTTTGCGGAACGGTTGAGTGAATTCGCAGATGGCGCAAAGATTTATTTCAAACGCGATGAGCTAAACCATACGGGAGCGCATAAGATCAATAATTGCATGGGTCAGCTCTTACTCGCCAAAAGAATGGGTAAGAAACGTATAATCGCTGAAACAGGCGCCGGACAACACGGTGTTGCAACTGCAACCGTCGCTGCAAGGCTGGGAATGGACTGCATCGTCTATATGGGCGCGACCGATATTGTGCGCCAAAAACCCAATGTCTTTCGTATGCGCCTATTGGGCGCCGAAGTCAGAGCCGTTCATTCCGGTACGGCAACCCTTAAAGACGCCATGAATGAAGCCTTACGCGATTGGGTCACCAATGTCGGCGAGACTTTTTATTGCATTGGCACTGTGGCAGGGCCTCACCCCTACCCCGAAATGGTCAGAGATTTCCAAGCGGTTATTGGGCGCGAAGCCAAAGCTCAAATCCTAGAGGCCGAAGGCCGACTTCCAGATGCGGCGATTGCCTGTATTGGCGGCGGCTCAAATGCAATGGGCTTATTTCATGAATTTGTGCCGCATAAAGAAGTCCGGCTGATCGGTGTTGAGGCGGCAGGGCGCGGTGTTGATAGCGGCCTGCATGCGGCGTCCCTAACAGGCGGAACTCCCGGCATTCTTCACGGTAACAGGACATATCTGCTCCAAGACGAACATGGCCAGATAGCAGATGCGCATTCCATCTCGGCAGGTCTTGATTATCCTGGCATTGGACCTGAACACGCTTGGCTTCATGATACAGGCCGAGCGGAATATGTTAGCGCAACTGATGATGAAGCGCTCCACTGGTTCCAAGAATGCGCCCGCCTTGAAGGCATCCTCCCTGCCCTTGAACCCAGCCACGCCCTTCCGCG
>CAYTLJ010000135.1:0-5719 GCA_964438555.1 uncultured Algimonas sp. | reverse complement strand
AAACGGATTTTTCATGGCCATTGCCCGTACCATTGATCGACGTCTCTTTTTTGTCCTCGACCGCGCTTTTCTCAAACTCGCGCAATCTGCCGATCAAAAATTATCAGAAGGCTCTGGTATTGGACGGGCCCAAGCCGCTGTCCTTGTCTACCTGGGCTATCACGATGGCTGTACCCTCTCTGAATTGGCCGAAGGCACGGGCCGAAAAAACGCCGCCATTTCTGGTCTCGTCGACCGGATGGAAGCCAGCGGGTTGATCCTGCGAAAACAGTCTTATGGAGATCGTCGCCAGAAACTTGTTTTTCTATCAGATGTTGGTTGGGCTTCACGCGACGCCGTTATGACGGACCTCCGAGATTTCAACGTCCAATTAACACGCGGCTTATCAGAATTGGAAACCGCGGCTGTCATGAAATTCCTAGATCGTTCGGTCAAAAACGTGTCCCGCTAAAAATTCAATACCTCACACCCATTCTTATGCGAATGATATTTGCGCATGAATGATGTTGGACAGCAAAAGCCGCAGAGGTTACAAGCCTCGGCCATGGCAAAGCGAAAATCCAATTCCCTCCCCCCAGACTCGATCGAAGTCGACCTGGTTTCAGATTTTGTCTGTCCGTGGTGTTGGTTGGGTTTCAAATATTATCTCAAAGCCGCCAAAGGTTCAAAACCCAAACCAAATCTAACCTTCCGGCCCTATATGTTAGATCCCAATGTACCCGAAGGCGGCACGGAATACAGAACCTATATGAAAGCGAAATTCGGGGATAAGCCCGATAGTCGCTGGAAGGCTATGCGAGACCATTTGGAAAGCGCTGGACCAGATGCGGGCATAGAGTTTGATTTTAAGGCGATTACCATGCGTCCTAATACGCTGAATGCGCATCGCCTCATGCGTTGGGCACAAGGTCAAGACCTTGGCTTTGAATGCGCAGAAAAGCTCTTTATCGCCTATATGGAAAAAGGCGAAGATATTGGCGATCCAGATATATTGGTTCGCATTGCCGGTGAGATCGGCATGGATTCAGATCTTACACGTGATCTTTTAGCGCGCGAGGACGACAAGATCGACATCATGAATGAAGTTATGTTCTTTAAAGGGCTTGGCGTCTCAGGCGTGCCGACTTTTATCTATAATGGGCAATATGCGGTCCAAGGCGCCCAACCGCCAGAACAACATAAATCCATTTTAAAAGACGCCATTAAAATCAGCACTAGTGACCAATAGGAAAGTCTCATGACAACATTTGGAATCGTTGGTTTTTATATCGCTTTGAATATGCTGCTTGCACCGATTCTCATGTTCCGCGTTGGTCAGGTTCGTATTGGTAAAAAAATAAATATGGGTGATGGCGGCGATAAGCTCATGCTGTCTCGCATTCGTGCCCATGGGAATTTTACCGAAAATGCGCCCCTCACCCTTTTAGGGCTTGTCGCCCTTGCTTTTCTCGGCGCGCATCCAATTGCGCTTCATATTTTCGGCGCGGCATTTTTTATCGGCCGTATCCTACACGCTATTGGCATGTCCGGTAAATTTATTATGGGCCGCTTGGTCGGAACACTGACAACATTACTGGTTTATTTCGGACAAGCTCTCTATATCCTCTTTCTCGTCTTTACCGTTACATCAGGCTAGTCAGAACCCTTGAAAACATCCGACCCCATATCTTTTGAAGCCCTCTATCCATCGCTCAAAACCCTTTTAAAAGCCGCAAAAGATGCGGGGGCTGATAGCGCAGATACAATTGCAACACATGGCCGGAGCCTTGGTATTTCTGTTCGAGAGAACGCCCTCGAAGATATCGATAGTAGTGAAAGCCGCGATATTGGATTACGCGTCATGGTCGGCAAACGCCAAGCCTGTGTATCATCTTCAGATATATCAGACGAAAATCTGACGCGCTTGGCTGAACGCGCAGTTGCCATGGCAAAACTCGCGCCTGAAGATCCGTGGTGCGGACTGGCCGATGCAGATCAACTCTCCAAATCAGACCATAGAGACAGTCTCGACGTTTTTGATGATACAGAAATGACACCAGAAGCTCTGAAGAACCGCGCCCATCAACTCGAAGCCGCCGCGCTGTCTGTGTCTGGCGTCGCCCAAGCCGAAGGCGCCAATGCAAGTTGGACCACCAGCGCCTTGGCCTTTGCAACCTCACATGGATTTATAAATGGGTGGCGCGGCAGCCATCACGGTTTGTCAGTCTCTGCGATTGCCGAAAAAGACGGAGCGATGGAGCGGGATTATGATTACGAGTCCATGCGTCATTTCAGTGAATTACCGGACCCGTCCAAAATCGGGCAGACTGCCGGTGAGCGCGCTATCGCCAGAATAGGAAGCCGGCAAATTCCGTCTGCGGCCATGCCTATTATTTTTGATGAACGGATTGCCGGCGCGATCCTATCGTCGCTCTTGGGTGCTATTTCCGGCAAAGCCATTACACGCGGCGTCTCCTTCTTAAAAGACAAGCTGAATACTGATATTTTTGGCACCCATATTCAGATCTTTGACGACCCGCTTTTATCACGAGGCACCGCCTCAAGACCTTGGGACGGTGAAGGCTTGGACGTAGGCAAACAAATATTGGTCGAAAATGGAAAACTCAAAACTTGGCTTTTAAATTGTTCGACAGCGCGGCAATTGGACCTTGTCTCAACAGGTCATGCCAGTCGCGGGATTGGCTCACCGCCCGGTGTCAGCTCGACAAATACATGGATTGCTCCGGGTGATCTGTCGGCCGATGAACTGGCTCAAAAAATGGGAGACGGCTTTCTGATCTCGGAAATGTTTGGCCCCAGCCTAAATTCTAATACGGGGGATTATTCCGTTGGCGTGTCAGGCTTTAAGATCGAAAAAGGGGAACGGGCTTTTCCCGTCAGCGAAGTGACCATTGCTGGGAATCTTCTGGACGTCTATAAAAGCATGATCCCGGCCAATGATCTCAAAATGGATGGCTCGACGAATGCACCCTCCTTACTTGTCGAAGGGCTGACACTTGCCGGAGCCTGAGATCACACTCAACCCCTTATGTTGTCTTCCTTCAGAAGACCTCGCCTTGATCCGCAATGCGGTCATTGAAGCGGCAAACATAGCCGAAACGGCTTTTCTGAAAAATGATGCTAAAGTCTGGGATAAAGAAAAAGGCCATCCCGTCACAGACGCAGATATTGCCGTAAATGATTACCTCGATAAGACCTTGCGGGCCGCACGGCCAGAATATGGATGGCTTTCAGAAGAGACGAAAGATGATCATTCTCGTCATGCCTGCCCCCGGAGTTTTGTCGTCGACCCAATAGACGGCACACGCGCCTTTATTGACCGCACCCCAAATTTCGCAGTCTCTATCGCCGTGATCGAAAAAGGACGCTCCATTGCAGGCGTTGTGATGAACCCGCTCAAAGACGAACTCTATGAAGCCTCATTGGGCGGCGGGGCCTTTTTAAATGGCAAAGCGCTAAAGATCACCGATAGCGACACAATCGAAAACATCAATATGGTCGGCTATCCGCGTAAGTTTAGGCGGCTTGGATTTCCCGATATGAATGTCAGCATTGCCAATTCCATGGCATACCGAATTTGTCTTGTAACCAGCGGCGAGGCCCATGCCACCATAGCCTTTACGCCAAAATCAGATTGGGATGTCGCCGCCGCTGCCCTAATCGCCAGCGAAGCCGGCGGAATCATCACCGATATTCGCGGCGAAACGCCATTTTTCGATTCGGAAACGACATCTGGCTTGGGCGTGATTTGTGCTGGCCCGACCCTTCATGGCTTGCTATTAGAAAAAGTAACACCGCATTTGGAGAGCTTTTCCAAAGGTAGAGATTTTAAATTTTTAGGAACCAATATGTCTGATCGCAAAAACAAAGACGGCATGAGTGCTGGACAACTTCTTCACCTTGTTATTGGCGGCGAACTTGTCGATCCGAACAAAACGGAATTCATAAACCTCGACGAAGTTGAGTTTGTCGGCGCCTATCCCAATTTCGAAGAGGCTAGAAAAGCTTGGAAAGCGGCGGCACAACGAACCGTCGATAATGCCCATATGCGCTATTTCATTCTGCATGCGCATGACCTGCTCGACCCCGATGGGGACGGCTATATTGGCTAAACCCAATTCATGACAGATCGCCAACGCATCGGGCGGCTATGGCGAAACTATCTCTGGCCGCAAAAGGGTCGGCTTTTGGCCGCCCTATTTTTCATGGCGCTTTTCGCTGCCGCCACGGCAGGCTATGTCTATCTTATCAGCCTGATTATTGACGCCGCCACAAATCTGGATGGCGGGGGCGCGGTTGATCAAGCCAAATCCTATGCAAAGATCATCCTGCCTGTCATTTTAGGTCTGACCCTAACCTCGGCGATTGGTGGTTATGTACAACGCATATTGACCAATTCAATCGCCTTAAATGCAGTTGGGCAAATGCAGACCGAAATGTTGCAATCCGCCCATGCGCGCGATTATGCAGATTTCGCAGATGAACCCACAGGTGAGTTGATTGCGAAATTCACCAATGATGTAACTGTTGTCTCAGCCAGCCTTGTGCGCGTGCTTGGCAATCTGATCAAAGATGTTTTAACCGTCATTTTCACCATTGCGACCATGCTGGTTTTAAACTGGCAATTATCCCTATTCATGGTCGTCTTTGGCCTCGCCCTTTGGCCAATCATCGCGATCTCAAAACGGCTCAGAGGCAATGCGCGCGATGTCCAACATCATATTGGCCGGATCACCTCTGAATTAAAAGAAAGCCTGGGCGGAACCCATCTTGTGAAAACCTATGGCTTGGAAAATCACGAACAAACGCGCCTTGATCAAAGTTTTCAAGAAAGAATTAGCCTCTACCTCAAACTTGTGACCCAACAAGCCCGTGTTGACCCGATCCTCGAAATTGTGGGCGGCCTCGCTATCGCGGCCGTCGTGATTTTCGGGGTCTGGCAATTTGGCACAGGCACGGCCACAGGTGGCCAAATTGCGAGTGTGTTGGGTGGATTAATGATCCTCGCCCCGCGCCTTCGCGCCCTTGGAACGCTAAATAATGTCATCCAAGAAGGCCTCTCATCAGTCGCGCGAATTTTCGATGTCATCGACACGCAGCCAAAATTATTGGACGCGCCAGACGCCAAAGCCCTTGAGGTCACGATGGGCCAAATCGAAATTGAAGACATCCATTTCACCTATCCAGACGGCACGTCAGCCCTAAAGGGTCTAAGCCTTATCGCTAAAGCCGGAAAGACAACCGCTCTTGTCGGACCCAGTGGCGGCGGGAAATCCACACTTATGCATCTTATTCCGCGCCTTTATGATCTGGAGGCGGGCCATATTAAAATTGATAGTCAGGATATCTCTGATGTCACGCAAACATCGCTGCGCGCTCAGATTGCTGTTGTCTCACAAGATACGACTTTATTTCACGACACAATCGCCGCCAATATTGGATTAGGTGACCTCAGCGCAGATCGAGACGCCATTATCGCAGCCGCGAAATCTGCCGATGCCCATGATTTTATCGCGCGCCTGCCTGATGGTTATGACACCAAACTCGGCGAAGACGGGGCGGGCCTATCCGGCGGACAGAAACAACGTCTCTCAATTGCGCGCGCTATTTTACGCGACGCGCCAATTCTTTTGCTGGATGAAGCCACATCTGCCCTCGACACAGAGAGTGAAGCCAAAGTCCAGACTGCGCTCGACCGACTCAGCCAAGGCCGCACCAC
>CAYTLJ010000134.1:0-5788 GCA_964438555.1 uncultured Algimonas sp. | reverse complement strand
CATCAAGCCGTAATACTCGCATCAATTAACCCGCGTCGCATGGATTGGACTAAAAGGGCAGCGGTTGAATTGACATTCATTTTGCGCAAAAGACTTGTTCTATGGCTATCAATGGTTTTGATGCTTACGCCAAGCGCATGTGCGATGTCTTTATTGTTAAAGCCCTTCGCAAGACATTGAAGAACCTCTAATTCCCGTTTTGTCAGGTCGTAATCAATTTCAAATTGATCAATAACATCTTGCGCTTCTTTTAGGATTACGCGCTTGCCGTCAGCAATATCGCAAAGCCCTTGGCAAATAATATCGGGTGCGGCGTTTTTTGTGAACAAGCCGTCAATGCCCTTTTTATAAAATTCAAATAGAGTTTGAGGCGAAAACGCGCCCGTCAGAACAGAATATTTTGTATCTGGCGCCCAGCGTTTGCTTTCAATAAACACCTCAAGGCCGTTCGCGTCTGGCATACTATAATCTAAAATTGCAAAATCTGGTTTGACCGTTTTGATGGTAGCGATTGCGTCAATGCCGTTATTTATGATGTTGCAAACCGTAAACCGTCCGGTCGCCTCCAGCGCTGCCTTCAGACCTTCTGCCGAGAAAGTGTGATCATCCGCAATAACGACGGTCTTTTTGGACATATATTTTCGCTCCCATATGTCGCACGCGAAAGCTTAGGCGAATCGCTAAGGCGTGAACAGGTTAACATATACTTTCGAATTGTCTGAAAGTCCTGTTTAAAGATAAGCTTTCTATGTAAGTTCTTTACTTTCGGTTAACCTCTGCGAAGCGAAATTGGGGTATTTCCCTGATTTTCATAAAGGCTTCCAACATCTAATTCTCTTAACAAGCTTGACGAGCACGCACTCGATCAAGCTTGTTAAGATACGGGGCGCAATGGCTATGACTTTAACCCCGTCATAGCCTTGGCTTTTAACGAGACAAAGATTGAATCGTTCCTCAATCTTTGTCTCGGGTCTTTCTCCCCGTAGGGTGGCATTTGCTCCAGAGAGAGGGAGCCGTTTTGCTTTCTCTCTCTCTACTTTTCGATTGTTTCAAGATATTAATTGCGGATTGAATGAAAAGACCTAGCCATGCGCAAATTCGACATTATGCTATAAAGATGCCGTGGCGCCGATTTTTTTATAGTCTCAAGCTGGTCGTTATTTTTTGTATCAGCGTTACAATTGTCTTGGCGTTGAAAACCGAAGGCTTTGCGCAATCGACACAAACACATTTGCAAATTGATGGGGCAGTTTCGCATAAGACGTTAAATGCGCAGACGGTTTATTTTGTCGACGAAAGTCAGAGCCTTAGTTTTTCAGATATTTTAAAACGCAATCAGGACGGCGCCTTTCAGCCTGCCAAGGCGCTTCATCAGGATATAGGCTATTCCGAAAATAGAGTTTGGCTAAGTTTCAAGGTTCAAAATAAAACGGAACATATAGATGAATGGCTTCTTTATACCCATGAGAATTTTTTGAAATATTATGATGTGTATCTTGTTCGAGCCCAAGGGGAGGTCGAGCATCTTGAAAGCCATAATTCCGAAACACGCTATAGCGAACGATCTATTGCCTATCCGGAATTGATTACGCAATTGCAAATAATGCCAGACGAAACAGCGCAGGTTTTTGTGTCATTTGTCACTGATGGATCACCCGATTTGCATATATCCTTGGAGACGTTGCAGAGTTTTACAGATCATTCCAATCGGCATATTGCAAAAATTTATATTTCTTATGGCATGTTTATTATCTTGATTGTCGCTGCTTGTGTGGCGTTTGCAATTTTTAGGTTATCAATTTGGGCCTATTTTTTATATGCCATTTCGGCATTTTTATTTTTAATGCATGCCGACGGGATAGGCTTTGCATATCTTTGGCCAAATGTCCCGCAATTTAATAATAATGCGTCTTTGTTTTTCGGAGGCGGTTTTTCCGTTGCATGCGCCCTCTATACAAGACAATTTTTAGAAACTTATAAATATCGTCCCGTGCTCGATAAGGCCTTGTTGACCTCCATTATATTGGGCGTCTTCATAATTTTGGCTTGTGCGTTTATTGAACCCTATATCGTCAAACGCGCATTGATTTTCATTGGCCTATTGACAATTTTATTGTGCCTATTTGCGGGTGTGTTAGACATTAAAAAGCGATTTAAGCTCGTTCGGTTTTACGTTTTTGCCTGGATAGGCGCGGCCTTGGCCCTTGGCCTCATGAACCTACGCAGTACATTTGGATTTGAAGTTAGCCGGGACTTCGAATTTGACACGGTTCGGCTCGCTATGGTTTTTGACGCGGCTATGTTGGGATTGGCAATCGCGGATCGGTTTAATCAATTGCGCAAAGATAGAGTAAAGAGCATAACTGAAAATCTCGCCTCGACACAGCGCAATCTTGACCTGAATATACGTCTCAATAATTTAGACGAACAATATCGGCAAACGGCCGAAAAATTGGAGAGTCAAGAAAATCAGTTGAACAATAAGGTTCATGACCTGAGACAACCTCTCCATGCGCTTCGCTTGAAAGTGCAAAATTTGCAAAATACATCTGTGCCAAATGAATCTGACGCCGGGAAAATTGAAGAGTCATTTGAATATTTAGAAGCGCTATTATCTGATACTTTAGAAGCCGCAAAAACTGACGAAAATAAGAAAACCGATCTTGATTCTGTTCTTTCCAAGGTGCGCGACATGTTTAAGGCTGATGCAAATGAGCGGGGGCTAGACTTAAAATATGTAAAAACGTCTAAAACAACCGATGTGCCATCGCTTGCTATTCTTCGTATTGTTACCAATCTCGTTTCAAATGCCATTAAATATACGGCGAACGGCAAAGTTCTTTTAGGTGTTCGAGCTGTGAAAGAGGGGCTTCGTATCGAAGTTCATGATACGGGCATTGGCATGAGCGAGGTCGAGTTTCAAACTGCGATAAAACAAAATACAAGATTGCAAAGTGGTGAGGAGATTGCTGACGGTTTTGGTCGCGGCCTTGCCATCGTTGCGGAACAAGTAGACGCTCACGGTTTAACCCTCAGGCGCTTGAATAGACCCAAGAATGCCGGTTCCAGCCTCGTTCTGGAAATTCCACAACTATCCGCCAAGTGATGAAAATTTAGTTTTAGCCGCGAAATGACGTGGCTGCGCGCATGATTTCAATCTGAAAAGGATTGGGAGACTATTATGCGGGACGCTAGCAAGATCAATCGGGTCAGAAAATCATTTAAATATCTATCATTATGTTCAGCGGCTGTCGCGGTCGCCTTACCGGCGCTACCGTCATATGCGCAATCAAATGATACGGCAGTCGATGAGGACGTCATTATTGTGACGGCGCGCCGTAAATCAGAAAATATCCTTGATGTACCAGGAAGTGTGACAGCGATTACCGGCGCCACTTTAGCCAAGGTCGGGGTTGAGCGCGCAGAAGACTTTATTGGTTTGACGCCGGGTGTAACCCTCGTGAATGCTGCGGAAGTTGGCGATACGCAGGTCAATATTCGCGGCATTAACGGCGCGCGAGATGCAGAAAACAGCTTTGCTTTCCTTATTGATGGCGTGCTCTATACCAACCCAGCCGCCTTTAACCGTGAATACACAGATCTCGCCCAGATCGAAGTTTTCAAAGGACCGCAAGGCGCGATTTATGGTCGGAATGCTGCTGCCGGGGCCATTATTGTGACAACCGATACACCAGATGATCAGGTCTCGGGCGGGGTAACGGCGAGCTATGCCGAAGATGATACAGTCCTTGTAAAGGGCAGTATTTCTGGCCCACTCTCAGATACGATATCTTATAGAATTTCCGGAGATTACCGAACCTCAGATGGGTTTTACAGAAATAGTTTTCTGGATGATAGCCCAACTATTGATGCATCTGAGAGTTATAACCTCAATGGGCGTTTGCTCTTTAGGCCCAATGATCAGCTAACGGTGGATCTTAAGGGACGGTATGGAGAAGTCGACGCAAATTCGATTGTCTTTAACGCAAATTTCCATCTCCCGACCTTTGCTGACATCACAACCGTCTCTGCCGCGAATTTAGATGTGAATGATCGCGACTTTATTTTCCAGCCCAATGTGACATCTGACAATGATCAAACCTCTTTGGAACTATCAGGTAAATTTGATTATGAATTTGACGGCGCAACCTTAACGGGCTGGGCGCTATATAGTGATATTGACAATGACCTGATTGCGGATGGTACATCTGCGGCCTTTGGATTTTTTAACAATGATCCGGCTTGTCAGGAAAGTGTGGCGGATCTTGCGGGTTTCCCCCTGCCATCACCGACCTTTTTTGGTGAGATACCAGTAGGGGTAATTTTTGCGCCAAATGGCTCCTTCTTGGGAGCCTATACGCCGTCTACCTGTGACGGTATCCAAGAGCAATTACGCGATCAATCAGATATAAGTGCCGAGCTTCGTTTGGCCTCAAATTCTAATGGTCCTCTGAGTTGGGAGGTAGGGGGCTATGTCCTTGATATTGACAGGCAAGTCGGTGTGTCGACCAATCGTGATGGCGGCGGGCCGGTCAATCGCGGCCTTGTACAGCTCTCAGGTGAGAACCAGACAATTGCGCTGGCTTTTGATGATTTTGATAGCACGGTTTATGCGCTCTTCGGATCGCTTGATTATGCGGTGTCTGATACAATCCAAGCATCGGTTGCGTTGCGCTATGATGTCGAGGAAAGAGAAATCTCAAGCCTTGTCCCAACAGATGCGACCCAGACCTTTATTGATCTGGATTTTAACCCCGCAACAGCGGATCCGCTCAATGCTGGCCTGTCGCCCCTCGTAAATCCTGACGGTGTCATTCCAGATCAAGACGAAACATTTGAGCAGCTCCAACCCAAAGTTTCACTCACATGGGACCCCCTCGATAATACGACGATTTACGGAAGCTGGGGTGTTGGATTTAAGGCAGGTGGATTTAACAATTCTGGGAGTGCCGCGACGGTAAATATTTTCAATAATGGTCTAATCTCAACGGTATCTGGAACAAATTTTGCCGACCAAATTGGAAGCGCACTTCCTGTCATTACGGATGATTTTCGCGAGGAAACATCAAGTGCCTTTGAGGTTGGATTTAAGACATCGGCTTTCGATAATCGTTTGAAATTATCGGCGGCGGGTTACTATACTGATGTAACAGATATGCAGTTCTTTGAATTTTTCGTCGGTGGGTTTGGTCTTTTACGCGTGGTCTCAAATATTGATGAGGTAGAAATTTTCGGGGCTGAATTCGGTGCAGAGCTCGCGGCAACGGACAATATCAATCTCTATCTCGGCGCGAATGTCACAGATAGTGAGATCAAAGAAAATAATTCACGTACGGACACAGTCGGAAATAAATCCCCCTATACACCGGATTACACGCTCAATTTTGGTGGCGATGTTAATTTTGGTTTGACGGATGGGTTAGACTTTCTGATCCGAGCGGATGCTCAACTCATTGGACCGACCTATTTCCACACCGTCCAAGATGGTGACCGCGCAACCATCTTTAACCCGCTCTTTGAAATCGGAAACCCGGATGCGGGCTTTGGTCCCGGAACCGGATTTTTGGGAACGGGTAATTTCGGGAATGCGCGCCGCGACAGCTATTTCACGCTGGATATGCGCGCAGGGATAGAAGGTGATAAATGGTCACTGACCGCCTTTGCACAAAACCTCACCGATGAAGATATATTAGAAGAAGTCATTCCAGCGCCTGAATTTGGCGGAAGCTTCCTCGCACCCGGCGCCCAACGTCGATTTGGTGTGGAAGCGGCGTATAAGTTTTAGCTT
>CAYTLJ010000133.1:4663-5878 GCA_964438555.1 uncultured Algimonas sp. | reverse complement strand
AAAAGCCGTCTGCGTTCATCAACGCTTTGCGCTTCTAAAAGGCTTTGCTTATCTTGCGCTTCAAAGGGAGAAATCATGGCGGCTTGATTGACCAATAAGGGCAGGGGAATTTCTTGCAAGCTTTTCCAATCCACCTGAACGCCTATGGCTTTGGCCAGAGATTTCATCGCAATGGTCAGCGTTGCGCGATCAGATCGCCCAGATTCGGACAGGGCTTCTTCTGTTTGTTTTGCGCTATGGGTATCCGCATCATCTTCAAAACTTTCAAAACTGATAGAGGCCTGTCGATAAGGCGTAGAGACATCGAGTTCTTTTTCAATCCGAAAGCGTTTCAACCCCTTTAGGACAACCAAATAGCGCCCATCATCCGTCTCAGAAAACTGACTGATCCGTCCCAAACCACCGATTGATTTTAACTTGCTACTTTCACTTTGGACCATGCCAATTAAGCGTTCACCTTTTAGCGCGTCATCAATCATATTGAGATAGCGGGGCTCAAAAATATTTAGCGGCAAATCGCACCCCGGTAAAAGGACTGTCCCATTTAACGGAAATAAGGCGACACTGTCCGGATTGGTGCGGCGTGCCAGTGATTTATAATGCGCGCTCATAGATTGAAAGTGGGGATGGAAGGCCGTTCTGTCAATCCAAATGTCTGTGAGAAATAGCCGTTATATACAGTCTTGACTCTTAACTCTACATATGTAGAGTTAAGACATGTCTCGTATACGTCGCCCGTCCCAATCCACCCTATCGGTTTTAAAAACCTTGTCACGCGCGCCGGACGGCCTGCATGGTTATGCCATTATCAAAGCGACAGGTCTGGCGTCTGGGACGCTCTATCCCATTTTAATACGATTATCTGAGCGTGGATGGCTTGAGCGCGATTGGGTCATTGACGAAACCGAGGCTGGCCCGCCGCGCCGCTTATATAAGCTCACACCCTCAGGTCGGGCCCAATTAGAAATCTCACCCGCCAGACAATCAGTCACTTCAAATTTAAGGACTAGCTCATGAAATATATGACCCGCCGAATATTTGACTATCTTGAACCCATCATGCCCGACGCCAAAAAAGATTGGCTCTTAGATATGCAAGCTGAAACCCTCCATATCCAAAACCCGTTTAAACGCGCATGGTTTGTGCTTGGTTGTTTGCAGGTCGCCCTGGGCCTTATATTATATGACCGCTTTGGTGTGAAACGCGTGGGTCAAA
>CAYTLJ010000133.1:0-4563 GCA_964438555.1 uncultured Algimonas sp. | reverse complement strand
GATTGGAGCGGGGGAGCTGAACATGTTTGATCGTAGCCGGCGTATCACCGCATTTTTAGCCATGGGGTTGGGCGCGCTTCACCTTGCCTATGGGATTTTCGTTTTCAGGGCGCTGACCGTAGATCATATTTGGTTTGCTGGCGCAGGCTTTGCGATGATCCTAGCGGGTCATGCAAATTTAGACAAAGCACGTCTGTTGCCGTCAATCCTCATGTTGATCTATTTTGGCATAATGCTTTCAAAACTGCCGCTCCCGCAGGTCTTTTTCGGAACCGCACTTTTTGCTTGGCTTAGTTTTGTTGCCCTTTCCGGGCGCAAATTGCGCTATGCGTAAAGGATAGACGAAAGCCGTTTCCGGCCATCACGCGAAATCTCAGATTCCGTCCCTTCAGCTTCAAAAATCGTAAGCAGGAAAAGCCGTGCAGCTTCGCTGTCATGCATACGGTTCTTCCCAACAGAGAAGATCAGATGATCCACGGCTTCTGCATTGCGACCCGCACCGGCAAGGGCTTTGGCAAGGGCGAGTCGCGCGTCCAGATCATCGGGCTTTGATTCAACAACTGAATAATGCATGGCCAAAAGATCATCAGCCCCGTCATCTTCGACCACGTCTGCGCGAAGCTCAAATTGTGCTCTGAGGGCTGAAATTTCAGGATGATCCGGATCAGAGGCATCTTCGATTAATTGAAGGGCGCCGTCTTCATTGCCGCTATCAACATAGAGCCTTGCAAGGCCCGCACGCGCAGACGCATTTTTCGGATCAAGCTGAAGGGCTGAGGCGAAATCTTGCGCGGCGCCGCCTGGATCACCCGCGGCCAAACTATCTTTTCCGCGCGCGACCAAAGTTTTGGCATCGGCGACGGGGTCGGTTTCGCCCGCCAGTTTTGCAATGAATTCTTTGATCGCCGTTTCTGGTTGCGCGCCCATAAACCCATCAACGGGTTGACCATCTTTAAACGCATATACGGCTGGAATTGAGCGCACACCCATTTGTGAGGCCACGCCATTATGTTCCTGCGTATTGATTTTGACGAGTTTGACCTTGCCGCCAGCGGCTTTCACATTGCGCTCAAGGACTGGCATAAGCTGTTTACAGGGACCGCACCACGGCGCCCAAAAATCGACAATGACAGGGACGTCATTTGAAGCTTCGATGACATCAGCCATAAAGCTCATATCGGAACCGTCTTTTACGATCTCTACTGCGGAATCAGGCATAGGACATCCTTTTATTCAAATCCGGATCTAATCTGGCCAAGCGCATATCTTATTTCAAGCGCTTTGGCACCCATTTATAGCTGATAATTTAGGCCGCCGTCAGTTTTTCAATAAAGGCTTTGATCTCTGATTCAGGTTTGGCTCCGATAAAGGCATCAATTGGCTCACCATTTTTAAAGCCATAGACAGCCGGGATTGAGCGCACACCCAAGGCCCCCGCAACCGTATTGTGTTCTTCCGTATTGATCTTGACCAATTTGACTTTGCCGCCAGCGGCTTCGACCGTGCGTTCTAGCACAGGTACGAGTTGCAGACAGGGACCACACCAAGGGGCCCAAAAATCTAAAATAACGGGTATGTCTTTTGAGGCTTCGACGACATCGGCCATAAAGTTTTGGTCTGAACTTTCGATCACAAATTCTGAATCTGCCATGATAGGCTCCTTGCACAATAGCTTTGCGCTCTATCTGGTTAGGGTACCGTTCCAATGCAAGGGCTTTCACGCCTTGATAGGGCCCTCCCATGTCACAAGCGCGTGAACCCGCTACGCCCCATAGGCTGATAGGCGTTTGAGCATAAGATCGAAGAACATCGCTGCCTCGGCTTTTACTGCCCAGCGACACTTAGGGTCCCACTCTGTCATGGACCAATAATCCACACTTGTATGACCACGGGTCAGCTTGCTTTCAGTTTCAACCCGAATACCCACAGATTTGAAGGCAAATATCTCTGGGCGGAGTAGGTAGGCTGTCGTGCAGGCATCATGAATAGGTGAGCCTTTCGTGCCAAATTTATGGGCGTCAAATTCGGCATAATGTCCGCTTAACATGGGGACGAGAATATCGCTTATAGCGTTTTTGAGCGTGCCAATTTTTTTGACATGGCCTGGGCGGATCAAAACCTGATGGGTGACATCAAGACCAAATACGGTTTTCGCAATATCTGCTTCAAACACTTTTGCCGCGGCATGCGGATCGACATAGGCATTAAATTCGGCGCTGGGCGTTATATTTCCGGCCTCCATGCGCGCCCCGCCCATAATGACGATCTCATCTATACGCGCCGCAATATCGGGTGCGCGTTCAAGCGCCGTCGCAATATTGGTCAAAGGTCCCGTGGCAACAATCACGATATTGTCCACCGTGCGGCAAAGACGAATGAGGGCGTCGACCGCATGTTCTTTTTGGAGTGGCAAATCGGGTTCAAAAATCTCGATGCCGTCTAATCCGTCTTTGCCGTGAACCTCTTCGGCCGTTGCAAGCGGATAGATAAGCGGTGCCTCACATCCGGCAAAGACCGGAATATCAGACCGCCCGCAAAGCTCGACAATCATCCGCGCATTGCGTTGGCACTTTTTTAGGACCGTATTGCCTGCCGTGACGGTTACGCCGCGAATATCCAAAGGTTTCGGGTCGGGCGCCAGCGCCAAGATCAGGCTGATGGCGTCGTCTTGGCCGGGGTCACAGTCAAAAATAAGAGGCCTTGTTTCCATAATGTCTTATGGACATCTCTCCTCTTGAGGGGAAGCCTCGTCTCCCGTAATTCATGTCCAAATTATCAATAGAGACAAATATGGCAGAGCCTTCCAATTCCGTTCAAAAAAATTTCATCACGGCAGATGATCTCCTCAAGGATAGTTTTGAACTCGCCTTACGGATTTATGAGAGCGGGTTTCGCCCGACCTTTATTTTAGGCGTGTGGCGGGGCGGGGCGCCAGTTGGGATTGCGGTTCAAGAGGTCTTGGAAACCCTAAATTGCCCGACCCAACATTTCGCCATTCGCACGGCAAGTTACGGCGCGCGCGTGAGCAGTTTTGACGCCGATGAAGACTTGCCCGACGTTCAAGTTTACGGCCTTGAACAAGTCACAGACCTCATTGGGTGTGATGACCGGCTTTTGATTATCGATGATATATTTGACAGTGGCCGCTCAATCGATGCCATCCTCAAAGCCCTAGAAAAAACCTGCGCCGGGAACCTGCCGGAGAGCATCCAAATTGCCACGCTTTATTTTAAGCCCAAGCGAAATCTGACCGAGCGGATCCCCGATATTTATGTGCATGAAACCGATAGCTGGACTGTCTTTCCGCATGAATTACGCGGCTCGACACTGTCGGAATTACGTCAGCGCGGCACCATGCCGGAGCGTTATTTTAAACTGGACCCTGAACTCTAAGGACCGCCTCTACCGCCTCCCGTGAGGGGCTAGCCGTTTGCGTGCCTAATCTTGTCGTGGTCAGCGCACCAACGGCGCAAGCAAATTTAAGGGCGTCGTGTTTTGGCTGTCCCTCAGCCAGCGCCACAACCAATCCGGCGGCAAAAGCATCGCCAGCCCCTGTCGTATCCACCACCTCGACTTTGGGTGGGGTTGCGCGCGCGATCAATTCACCGCCTTGCCAAAGCTCCGCGCCTTGGGATCCAAGGGTGATTGCGACAAGACCTTTTACGTCTGAAAAATCATAAGCATCAGCCTCAATTTGATTGACGATAATCAAATCTGCACGCTCAAGAATATCTTGGGCGGCGGGGAATATGGGGGAGGCGTTAACGGCGACAAATCCCGCATAATCCTGTATCGCCGCGCGGATGGTCTCTAGCGGAATTTCAAATTGCGTGATGAGGTAATCGCTACAGAGTTTTGGCAGATGTTCGGATGAAAGCTTGGCATTGGCACCGCTTGCGACCGAAATTTGATTTTCCCCAGAGCTTGCGACACTGATCAAAGCGAGCCCCGTATGGGTCTCAAGCCGTTCTACCGCATCCAGATAAACGCCCTCTTTTTCCAAGTGGATAAGGGCTTGGGCGGCGTAATCATCATCTCCGACGGCCGCGATAATTTCTGTTTCAGCCCCCAGCCTTTTGGCGGCCACCGCGACATTGGCGCCTTTACCACCGGGCAGGGCGGTGAATGTCCCACCTGTCACCGTCTCGCCAGCTTGCGGCAAGCGGTCTGTTGAGACGATTAAATCTAGATTGATTGAGCCGAGGACTGAGAGGCCATAGCTCATGAAAGCACGTCCTTAAAATCAATCAGGGTCGGCGGATGCCCCGCACCTTCCGCAAAGCGGATCAGGTCCTCGCTTTTAACCCGTGTGCTTGCCGTATTGCGCATGGGGTGAAACCAAACGACCTCATGATCAAATAGAGCCTGATCCAAAACCAAGCGCACTTTGGCGTCAGTATCATTCATGACGGAAAAAACCGTGACCGATCCCGGCACCACGTCCAATAAGTCTTTTAACGCATCCGCCTTGCCAAAAGAGAGGCGCTTCGTACCGATCCGCTTATGAAGCTGATTCAGTTTGATTTGTGTATCTGCCACAGCGCTGATCAAAACATATTGCCC
>CAYTLJ010000132.1:0-5919 GCA_964438555.1 uncultured Algimonas sp. | reverse complement strand
AGGGTGGCTTAAATCGAAGTTTCTCAAATCCCAGCGTAAATTTGATCCACTGGATCAAATTTTTGGCTGCGCCAATCCGCAAGGATTTTCGAAAGCTCTAGGAATGGTCGGGTATGATGTTAAATCGCTTCAGCGATTTACATCATGCCGCCCATTCCTCCCATTCCGCCCATGCCGCCCATATCAGGCATGGCTGGTCCGTCTTTCTTTGGAGCTTCGACGATGGCGGCTTCGGTTGTTAGGATGAGACCTGCAACAGAGGCGGCGTCCATAAGGGCTGTGCGAACAACCTTAACGGGGTCGATGATACCAGCTTTGACCATATCGACATATTTGTCTTTCTGAGCATCATAGCCGTAATTGGCTTTGTTCTCAGAAATGATATTGCCAACAACGACAGCGCCTTCGACGCCAGCATTATCCGCGATTTGACGCGCTGGGTATTGAAGCGCCGCTTTGACGATTTCGATACCGGCTTGCTCATCATCATTGAGGCCTTTGACGTTGATGAAACGCGTGGCGCGGAGGAGAGCCGTACCACCACCAGGGACGATACCTTCTTCGACGGCTGCGCGTGTCGCGTTAAGTGCGTCATCAACGCGGTCTTTACGCTCTTTCACTTCGATTTCTGTTGATCCGCCAACTTTGATGACAGCAACACCACCAGCGAGTTTCGCCAGACGCTCTTGTAGCTTTTCACGGTCATAATCAGAAGATGTGGCTTCTGCTTGTCCGCGAATTTGCTCAACACGAGCTTTGATGTCTTTCTTCTTGCCGGCACCGT
This sequence comes from uncultured Algimonas sp., assembly GCA_964438555.1. Classification (GTDB taxonomy): domain Bacteria; phylum Pseudomonadota; class Alphaproteobacteria; order Caulobacterales; family Maricaulaceae; genus Litorimonas. The sequence goes on along the minus strand of CAYTLJ010000132.1, from coordinate 5,135 downwards.
CAACGATGACTGTGTCGTCTTTTGAGATATGGACGTGCTTTGACGTTCCAAGATCTTTTAGCGTGACGCTCTCAAGCTTGATGCCGAGATCTTCTGAGATTACAGTGCCGCCCGTTAGGATCGCAATATCTTGGAGCATAGCTTTACGACGATCACCAAAACCTGGCGCTTTAACAGCGGCGATTTTTAGACCACCGCGAAGCTTATTAACAACAAGTGTTGCAAGCGCTTCGCCTTCAATATCTTCGGCGATGATCAAAAGCGGCTTACCCGTTTGAACAACGGCTTCGAGGATTGGAAGCATAGCTTGAAGTGATGTCAGCTTGCCTTCGTTTAAAAGGATATATGGATCATCTAGCTCAACCTTCATCTTCTCAGCATCTGTGATGAAGTAAGGTGAGAGGTAACCACGATCAAATTGCATGCCCTCAACAACGTCGAGTTCAGTATCAGCCGTTTTGCCTTCTTCAACTGTGATAACGCCTTCATTGCCGACTTTACCCATCGCTTCGGCGATCATTTCACCAATTGAGGCTTCGCCATTGGCAGAGATTGTACCGACTTGAGCGATTTCAGATGATTTTGAAATCTTCTTAGCTTTCTTCAAAAGGTCGCCTGCGATTTCAGAGGCAGCCTTATCAATACCGCGCTTAAGATCCATTGGGTTCATGCCAGCGGCAACGCGCTTTAGGCCTTCACGGACAATGGCTTGCGCCAGAACTGTTGCGGTTGTTGTCCCGTCGCCAGCTTTGTCATTTGTTTTAGAAGACACCTCGCGGAGCATCATCGCGCCGAGATTTTGGAACTTATCTTCAAGTTCAATTTCTTTGGCAACAGACACACCATCTTTTGTGGTGCGCGGTGCGCCGAATGATTTTTCGATAACAACGTTACGACCTTTGGGTCCAAGTGTTGTTTTGACTGCATTTGCGAGGATATCCACGCCTTCCAGCATTTTGGAACGCGCTTCGCTTCCAAATTTGACGTCTTTTGCCGCCATAATTAAGTCTCCCTAGGAGTATGTTTCGTTTTGATTTGAAAAGGGTCCGGCTTAGCCGATGACGCCCATAATATCGGATTCTTTCATGATCAGCAGATCTTTGCCGTCAATCTTGACTTCGGTACCACCCCATTTGCCAAATAGAACGCGGTCACCTTTTTTGACGTCGAGCTTATTATAGCTGCCATCATCATTACGTGTACCCGGTCCTACAGCAATGACTTTGCCTTCGGATGGTTTTTCAGTGGCTGTATCAGGAATGATAATGCCACCAGCTGTTTTAGTGTCTTCTTTGACGCGTTGGACAACAACGCGGTCATGGAGGGGACGAAACTTCATGTCTTGTCTCTCTGTTTTTGGTTCAAAAATGATTTAGCACTCCCCCTATGAGAGTGCCAGTGGCGATCATGTGGGGTATAGAGGCGGACTCTTCAACCCATAGACTTCAATTTTTTTGAACTTTTTTACAGAGGTTTCGGGACATAAAAAACCCGACTGAGTGACCAGTCGGGCAATTATTCAAAGATGTGGGCGTTTCTTAGAAACGAATACCATATACAACAGAGAAAACATCAGCACTGCCACCATCGCCTTCGAGATTTGTATAATCTAACCGGACAGAGTGTCTTTTCTCTGAGTTGAAGAAATATTCGATACCGCCCCCAAATGCGATATCATCAGCATCGCCAAAGTCGGAATCAGCATAGAAATACCCAACACGCGCAAAGACTTCAAATTGTTCACCGAGCGGGTATTTGCCACGGACAAATCCTGCGATTTTATAATCAAGTTTGAAATCATCACTATCTTCAATGACGCCAACAGAGCCTTCGCCTTCAACGGCGAAATACTCGTGAAGATCATAGCCGACACGGCCAACAACATTCCAAGATGTTCCTTGAATGTCGAGTAGTTCAACCCCCACATTACCATATGCATTGCCATCTTGCGCCGCTGCGGTTGTTGCGAAGGCACAAAGTGCCGAAGTCGTTGCAATAATTTTAATAAGTTTCATTTGTCTGTAACTCCCTTTAAGTTCCCGTGTAGACGAGCGCGGGGTTAAATCTTCGCAAATTCGAATACAATTATTGATTTTGCGCTTATTTAATTCAATATATGAATGTGGTAAAAATGTGACGCTTTATGAAATTACGGTCATAAACCGCCTTAGAAATTTTGTCATTTGGCGGTTAAGCACAATCCAATTGTGACCCGATACGGTCTTTAAATTTCTGCCTGATTGGAATAGGGCATATGGGATTTATAGGGAGAGACGTATGACATTTCGTAGACTATTAATGATGGGCACCGCGGCGCTCTTTATGTCGGCATGTGAAAATGGTGAAACGCTATCCCCCGGCCCGTCATTGGAAACGTCTGTGAAATCTTCAGTCGGGCTGTCAATCGATTATGAAAAATTCACATTGAAAAATGGTCTGGATGTGATCCTACAAGTGGACCGCTCTGACCCCATCGTCGCTGTGACGACTGTTATTCATGCGGGCTCAAACCGTGAAAAACCGGGCCGGACCGGCTTTGCGCATTTCTTTGAACATATGGCCTTTAACGATAGTGAAAATGTCCCGCGCGGCTGGAACCGCAAAGCTATTCCAGACTGGGGTGGACAGAGAAATGGTGGGACATGGTCAGACGGCACCATATATTTTGAGGTCGTACCCAAAGACGCATTTGATAAAATTCTTTGGATCGATTCAGATCGGCTGGGCTATATGATCAATACGGTCACGACGGCCGCGTTGGAACGTGAAAAACAAGTTGTTAAAAATGAAAAAAGACAACGCGTTGATAATGCGGCTTATGGCTATACGGGTGAAGTCATTCGCACAGCGCTTTACCCAGACGGTCATCCCTATAGTTGGACGGTGATTGGCTCATTGCCCGATCTACAAGCCGCAACTTTGGACGACCTCAGAGAGTTTCACACAAAATGGTATGGCCCCAATAATGTGACGCTCTCTATTGTTGGCGACATTGATATCAAAGAGACCAAAGAAAAAGTCGAATTATGGTTTGGTGAAATCCCAAAAGGTCAAGAGGTTGGGTCGCCTGAACCCCAGCCCGTGACCTTAAAGGCGACAAAAAATCTCTGGTTCGAAGATAATTTTGCAAAATTGCCAGAACTTAGGCTCACCTTTCCAACGGTTGAAAGCCTGCATGAAGATGAATTGGCCCTCGATATTCTTGCCCAAATATTTGGCGGGACAAAAAACTCACCACTTTATGTGGAAGTGGTACATAATACCGATTTGGCTCCAAATGTATCGGCTTTTCATCGGGCCTCGCAAATTGCGGGTGAGTTCACTATTCGTGTTAGAGGTAAATCCGGGACAGATCTGGATGACGTTTTAACCTCTATTGAATCTGCCTTTGAAAGGTTTGAAGAAAAGGGCGTGAGCGAGTCTGATCTCAGCCGGATCAAGGCCGAGCAAGAGACAATTCTATATAATTCTCTATCGACAGTATTGGGAAAATCCAGGGATCTCGCGACAAATAATGAATTTGCAAAAGATCCTGGCTATTCCGCGAAACGCGCAGATGATTTATTGATACTTAAGGATCACGACATTCGCTCCGCCTACGAAAAATATATCAAGGACAAGCCCTATGTCATGACGAGTTTCGTTCCAAAAGGGCAGGCTGAATTAGCCGTTTCAGGTGCGACGAAAGCCTCCGTCTGGATTGAAGAAGTCAAAGCAAATGTGGCCTCAGAAGAGGTCAGTGCGGGTGATGTCGCGACATATGAAAAGACCCCGACCAAACATGACCGCTCAGAACCGCCTTTTGGAAAACTGCCTTTGTTTCAAATGCCGGATGTCTGGACGCGAGACCTCGGCAATGGTGTAATCTTACGCGGCATCGAATCCAATGAAATTCCCCTCGTGCAATTTGACCTGACACTTCCAGGCGGACGCTGGTTAGAAGTGGCGTCTAAAAATGGCCAACTATCCCTCTTGGCGGATCTTATGGGCGAGGGGACGGCGTCAAAAACCCCAGCCGAACTTGAACAGGCCATTGGTTTATTGGGCTCAGGTATAAATGTATCGGCCAATTCGGACGAGCTGATTATTTCTGCTACCTGTCTTAGCCGGAATTTCGAGGCAACGATTGATTTGATCCAAGAGATCTTGACCGAGCCGCGTTTTGAGGACGAAATATTTGACCGTGTTAAATCAGCCGCCCAGACCCGTATCAAAGGTCGTGAAGCCAATCCAAATGCGATCGCCGGACAGGTTTTCAATCAATTGCTTTATGGCGCCGATCATCCAATGGGGCGTCAAGCTGGTGGAAATCAGGAAACGATAAAATCTCTAAATATTGAAGATCTCAAACAAGCCCATAAGACGCTTCAAACGGCTCAAGGCCGGATGCATCTGGTGGGTGATATTAATCCAGATTTTGCGGAGTCGAAACTTAAAGGCTTGGCAAAAGCCTTATCACCTCAAGAGAATGCCCGTCCCGATTTTAAGTTTTCCCCAGAATCAGGGACATCAAAAATATTCTTTGTCGATGTGCCGGGATCTAAACAATCCATACTCAGGATTGGGAAATTAGCGGCGGCGACAGGCGATGAAGATTTCAACCAGATTGTCTTTACCAATGAAAAATTGGGGGGCGGTATTTCAGGCGATCTCTCTCAGATATTGCGGATTGAAAAAGGTTATACCTATGGCGCCTTTTCGAGTGTGGCTAATGGCACTGTCAAACGACCCTTTATGATTGGAACGTCGGTGCGGGCAAATGCGACCGAAGCTTCACTAGAGACCATTCGAGATATGCTGATCAATTACGGGCCTAACTTTGATCAAAAAGCGGTTGAGACGACACAACAAAAACTGATTAAAGAAAATACGCGTGCGTTTGAAAGCCTTGGGGCAAAGCTTGGTTTGCTACGGAATATGTCGCGCTATGGCCTTACGAAAAAATATGTCGAGGATGATCAGGCTGAATTGGTTGCTATGAAAGAAGACGATTTCAAACGCATCGCAAAAACCTATCTCAATGAAGATGAAATGATATATGTCATTATCGGAGATAAGGCGACTCAACTAGGCCCAGTGCAAAATTTCGCAAAAGCGGCAGGCAAGGGCGACGTCGTTGAGTTAGATATTTATGG
>CAYTLJ010000131.1:0-6047 GCA_964438555.1 uncultured Algimonas sp. | reverse complement strand
TATGAATCGCCGAAATTTATGTTGCCCATTAGGCTCGGGACATTGAACGCCCGAGGCGATCAGGATCTTTTTGTTTATGCCCTTACGCGCGACGGGCAGGTTGAGACGACGAATTACCGCACACAGAAAATTCCAACCGACAAAGAAATTCCTGTCTATATCAAGGACAATTTCCCGGATTTTTATAAGAGCATGTATCAGACCGCGGCAAAGCGTGAAGGCGGGCATGGTGTCTTTATGGAATATGCTTGGGATATGAATTGGTGTGACCCTTGTGCGGCTGATCCGCTATCGCCAGAGCAATTGCAAGAACTCGGTGTTTTCTGGCAGACGTCGAATGAGAATGGTCGCCGCCGCGGCGGTAAATCTCTCGCCCGGGATGTCTTTGTGACGCGCTTACATGTGCGTTATGATGCCAAGAGCTTCCCTGAAGATTTGAAGTTTAAAACAACGGGTAATCGCAATAATTTCCAAGGGCGTTACATCCTCCGTCATGCCTATGAGGGGGAGATGGTATGTGAGGCGGCCAAAGCCTATAAACAGACCGTAAATAAGCGTAAAGAAGAAGAGGTCAAAACACTCGCCAATCTAACGGGTTGGGACCGCAAGGAAATTTGGGACGATATTGAAAAGGCCGGAATTGGTGTAAAATATGACATCAAAGATGATGATAATGGTGGACCAACATGGTGGAAAAATATCTGGCCGGATAAGGAATAGGTTCGGCGATAGTAAGGTCTAAATAGAGAGCTTGTGAGCTCAATATTATTTCGAAGAGACTCTCTTAAACATATAATAGGTCGCGCAGTTCAAAAGTGCGGCCTTTCCTATTGAAATTGCTTGTTATTTTAGGCTCAGACGAGCCGATTAAATCGAACGCTTAAATTTGAATACTCCGCCTTAGAGTGCTAGGGATAAGCGAATCTAATTTCGAGTCGAATCGAGTATTTAATGTCTGATGAAACCGACATCCCTGAAGACGAAAATGAGGGCAAGGCTCCGCCCCCAGAGGACGGCGTGTCTCCCATAACAATTGAGGAGGAGATGAAGCGCTCCTATCTCGATTATGCGATGTCTGTCATCGTCAGCCGCGCCATTCCAGATGTGCGTGACGGGTTAAAACCGGTTCACCGCCGTATCCTTTACTCGATGCATGAAAATGGCTTTACGCGGGAGAAACAATATCGAAAATCTGCGCGCGTCGTCGGCGATGTCATCGGTAAATATCACCCCCATGGCGACACAGCCGTCTATGATGCGCTTGTGCGTATGGCGCAGGATTTCTCTATGCGGCTTCCGCTACTGGACGGTCAGGGCAATTTTGGGTCTGTCGATGGAGATCCACCTGCGGCGATGCGGTATACCGAAGTTCGCATGGACCGTCCTGCCGCGTCTCTATTAGCGGATATTGAAAAGAATACGGTCAATTTTCAGGACAATTATGATGCCTCTGAAAGCGAGCCAGTCGTTCTGCCTGCACGGTTTCCAAATATTCTGGTCAATGGCGCAGGTGGTATTGCGGTCGGTATGGCGACAAATATTGCCCCGCACAATCTAGGCGAAGTTATCGATGCGACACTGGCCTTGATGGAAAATGGGCAATTATCCGATCAAGACTTGTTAGATATCATACCAGGACCTGATTTTCCCACAGGTGGGTTGATTATGGGCCAATCTGGCGCGCGTCAGGGCGTTTTGACCGGCCGCGGGTCCGTTACGGTTCGCGCAAAGACAACGATTGAGGAAATTCGTAAGGACCGTTTTGCGATTGTTGCAACGGAACTGCCTTATCAGGTGAATAAAGCGAATTTGCAGAAAAAGATTGTATCCCTAGTCGGTGAGAAAAAGATCGAAGGCATATCTGCCGTCAGAGACGAGTCTGACCGTGTGGGTATGCGCCTCGTGATCGAGCTCAAACGTGACGCCGTCCCAGAGGTCGTTTTAAATCAAATTTTCCGCTATACGCCGATGCAGCAAAATTTCAGTTCGAATATGCTTGCGCTGAATGGCGGTAAGCCTGAGCAGATGAATGTTCGCGACATGCTCGAAGCCTTCCTTGCATTCCGTGAAGAAGTTATTGCGCGGCGTACAAAATTTGAACTCGCAAAAGCACGGGACCGCGCTCATATTTTGGTGGGCCTCGCGACCGCTGTTGCCAATATTGATGAGATTATTCGGATTATCCGATCCTCTGCAAACCCTAAAGATGCGCGTGCAAATTTAATTGCGCGGACATGGCCTGCGCAAGGTATGGGTGCTTTAATTAAATTAATTGCAGACCCACGCTCTAAGTTATTAGAAGATGGGTCTATCCAATTGACCGAAGAACAGGCCAAGGCGATCTTGGATTTGCGTCTCTTAAAGCTCACCGCGCTCGGTATGGATGAGATCACGGAAGAAGCCGAAAAGCTCGCTGCGACCATAACGGATCTTCTTGACATCCTTAGAAGCCGTGCCCGTGTTCAGTCTATCATTTCATCAGAACTCACTGAAATTAAAGAGAAATATGCAACGGATCGCCGTTCTATATTTGTCGAAGGCGGCTTGGATTTTGAGGATGAAGACCTAATCGCCGTCGAGGATATGGTCGTCACAGTTACAGCTGCAGGCTATGTCAAACGAACACCGCTTGATACTTACCGTGCGCAAAGGCGTGGCGGTAAAGGGCGGTCTGGCATGTCGATGAAGGATGAGGATTACGTCACTACGGTTTTTGTTGCGACGACCCATACGCCTGTTCTTTTCTTCTCATCGACAGGCATGGCCTATAAATTAAAAGTTTGGAAATTACCGCCGGGTGGTCCCGCCACACGCGGTAAAGCCATGGTGAATTTATTGCCACTTTCGCAAGGTGAAACAATTAATTCCATTATGGCTTTGCCCGAAGATGAAGAGAGTTGGGCGGATCTTGATATCATGTTTGCATCCCGCTCAGGCGGCGTAAGACGCAATAGCCTCTCTGATTTCACACGCGTAAACCGGAATGGTAAAATCGCAATGAAGCCTGATGAAGGTGACGGAATTGTTGATGTCAGAGTCGTCACAGAAGATGATGATCTCATGCTGACAACGGCGAATGGGAAATCGATCCGGTTCCGTACGACTGATGTCAGACGTTTTGTTGGACGGACGTCATCGGGTGTACGCGGTATCAAACTCGCAGATGGCGATGAAGTCATCTCTATGGCGGTTCTAAGACATGTCGATGTCGAAACGGATGAAGCGCGAGCATATATGAAACATGCCAACGCCATGCGCCGGGCTCTGTCAGGTGAGGACGCTATTGCGGATGCAGATGAGGTAGAGGTCGAAACATCCCTTGATGAAGAACGCTTAGGCTTCTTGCAAGCAAATGAGCAATTTGTCCTAACCCTCGCCGATGACGGTATGGGGAAACGAAGCTCGGCCTATGATTATCGCTGCATGAACAGGGGAGGTCAGGGCGTGACCGCGCAAAATCTCGAGCGTGGCAAGTCATCTGAGCCAGCCAAACTCGTACGTAGTTTTGTGATTGAGGAAGACAATCAACTTATGATTGTAACGGATGGTGGGCAGCTTATCCGCTGTCCTGTCCGTAATATTTCTGTTGTATCGCGAAGCGCGCGTGGCGTAACGGTCATTCGTGTTAAAGAGAATGAGCGTGTCGTGAGTGTTGAGCGCATTGAAGAGACAGAGGAAGAAGAGGGCGAAACGGACAATACGGGCGAAACCCCAGAGTCAGAAGAGCCTTCGCCAGACGGAGCGTAAATGGCTGATGTCATAAATTATGCTCTCATTAAATTGTAATTGGAGAGACATAATGATGTGGCGTGTTCTATTTATAGCGTTGTTTTTAATGCCTTTTTTGTCCACTTGCCAGTCAGGTGAGGGGCAGTCTGAGCCTGTTATAGATTCATATAATGCCGAAATCATACGAGACGACTACGGTATTCCACATATTTACGGCAAATCTGATGCAGATGCTGTCTTTGGAATGATGTATGCGCAAGCTGAAGATGATTTCCCGCGTATTGAGAGGAATTATGTCTGGGCGATTGGACGGTTAGCAGAAATTGAAGGCGAAAGTGCAATCTTTTCTGATCTTCGGGCGCGCCTCTATATGAGTGAAGTTGAGGCTAAAGCGGCCTATGAGGCCTCGCCAGACTGGTTGAAGACACTTTGTAAGGCTTGGTCAGCGGGGCTGAACCGATATTTGTCGGATCATCCGGAGGTCACACCTCAACTTCTGACCAGGTTTGAGCCCTGGATGCCCATGTATTTTTTTGAGGGCTCGATTGGCGGTGATATTGAACAAATTCCATTGTCAGGGATTAAAGCCTTTTATGGTGGCGATACCCCTAGTGTTCCAGGGCCTAAAGCGAAAGCCGTGCAGGATGAAGAGCCTGGCGGGTCAAATGGTTTTGCGCTTTCAGGGGACCTCACCCGTAGTGGCGATGCGATGTTATTGATCAATCCGCATACAAGCTTCTATTTTCGTCCAGAAATACATGTTGTCAGCGAAGAGGGGCTCAATGCTTATGGTGCTGTTACATGGGGGCAGTTTTTTGTGTATCAGGGTTTTTCCGAATATAATGGCTGGATGCACACCTCAACCTATGTCGATTTTTTAGATGAATTTGTTGAAGATGTTTTCACAGATGAAGATGGTCAAGCTGTTTATCAATATGGAACAGAAATCCGGAAATTAGACGTCGATACTGTCACTTTAAAATACCTAGATGACAAGGTCATGCGGGAACGGAATTTTCCGATTTACCGCACCCACCACGGCCCAATTACACATATGACGGAAGATGGAAAATGGGTTGCGACCAAAATAAATTGGGACCCTGTGAATGCGCTTCAACAAAGCTTTTTAAGATCGAAGACGAAAAATCATGATGAGTTTCGTGAGATGATGAATATCCGAACGAACTCCTCAAATAATACGGTCTATGCTGATAAGGACGGAACGATTGCATATTATCACGGGAATTTTGTGCCTATCCGAGATCCGCAATTTGACTATTCCAGACCCGTTGATGGAAGTGATCCGCGAACCGATTGGAAAGGTGTTCACGCGGTTGAAGATGTCATCACAATTACAAATCCGCCAAATGGCTGGATACAAAATTCGAATTCGACGCCCTTTACAGCGGCCGGGAAAAATAGTCCGAAGCCCGCAGATTATCCAAAATATATGGCGCCAGATAAGGAGAATTTTAGAGGGATAAATGCGGTTAGATTACTGGAAAAAGCGGATGATATGACGCTCGATAGTTTGATCGAATTAGCCTATGATCCTGGACTTCCAGCATTTGAAAAAATTGTGCCAGCTTTGATTAATGCATATGAAAATTCTAACCGGTCGCCAGAATTAGAAAGCCCTATTAACATATTGAAAACATGGGGCTTTAAATCATCTTCTGACTCGGTTTCTATGTCATTGGCACATTTTTACGGCATGGAAATTCTTACCAATGCAAAACGTCCGACGGAACGTATGAGCCGGATGGAGCTTCTGATCCATATGGCTGAAAATGCGAGCGGCGCCGAGCAGCTTTCACTATTTAATTCTGCTATAGAAAAAATGGAGGAAGATTATGGTAACTGGAATGTGCCGTGGGGAGAGATTAATCGTTTCCAGAGGCTTACAGGCGACATCATTCAACCCCATGATGACAGTCAGCAAAGCCTAGCTGTTGGCATGGCATCGGGTCGGTGGGGGGCTTTGGCGGCTTATGGGTCGAGACAGGCAAATGGGTCTAAGAAACTTTATGGTTATCGAGGAAATAGTTTCGTCGCCGTTGTCGAATTTGGAGATAAAGTTACAGCGAAAACTTTATTGGCAGGCGGGCAAAGCGGAGACCCGTCTTCTCCATATTTCGATGATCAAGCAAAAAAATATATTGCAGGCACTTTCAAAAATGTGCCTTATTATAGAGATGATGTTGAGGCGCGAGCTATGCGGACATATCAAGTTGGGAGATAAAGGAGCCAAAATGAAAAATATTTTTACAACATTAATTGCGTCTATCTTGCTTACGGCTTGTGCGACAACGGATACA
>CAYTLJ010000130.1:0-6058 GCA_964438555.1 uncultured Algimonas sp. | reverse complement strand
CAGCCATCCGCCAAGCTAGTCTGGGAAACCCCAGATAACGCAGACAACTTGGCTGGATACCGTGTCCATTGGCGCCTTACAACAGAACCAGAATGGACCCATTCGCGCTTTGTCGGCAAAGTCAATGAATGGACATTTGAGAATCTGGTCATTGATAATTACTTTTTTGGCGTGAGCTCAGTTGCCAAAGACGGAAGCGAAACGCCTATTGTCTTCCCGGGTGCGGCGGGCCGGTTCTAAAAATCAAGCCTTTCAGGGCAAAACAGGTAAAATCATTCTATTCGCCTTTTCCCTTTATAGGTGAAAAGGCATGATTTTCCTTGGTCCGTGTTTCACATATTCAGCAGATATATTCTGACGAGGCCCATCATGACGTTCAAAACCCTACTCCTTTCGACCATAGCGATTTCTGTCACCTCCGCTTTCGCCTTTGTCGCCTTCGCAGATACAATGAAAGATAAAGAGATGGCTGCGGAAGATGACAAATGGGATGTCATGAACCCACCCGGTGATAAGCGCGAAATTGACATTAATGTGGATGAAGGCACATGGATGAGCCTCGACGTCTCACCAGATGGAAAAACCATCGCCTTTGACCTCCTAGGCGATATTTACACAATGCCCGCAAGCGGCGGCGCAGCAACCAATATCGCATCAGGCATGGCCTGGGATATGCAGCCGCGTTTCTCACCAGATGGAAAACAAATCGCTTTTACATCTGACCGCGCAGGCGGGGATAATATTTGGGTGATGGATGTTGACGGGGGAGAGCCGAAACAGATCACCAAAGAATCTTTTCGTTTGATGAATAATCCGACATGGTCTCCGGACGGAAACTATATCGCGGCCAAGAAACATTTCACGACATCGCGGTCCCTCGGCACGGGCGAAATCTGGCTCTATCACACCAAAGGCGGCAGCGGCGTAAAACTGGTTAAACGCCCGTCAGAAACCCATCAAAAAGAATTGGGCGAGCCTATCTTCGCCCCCGATGGCAAATCTATTTTTTACACACAGAACACAACACCCGGCGGCACATTTATCTATGCTCAAAATAGCCACACTGAATTATTCCAAATCAAAGAATATGAATTGGAAACGGGTGAAATCAGCACAGCCGCTGGCGGCTTTGGCGGCGCCGTTCGCGGCGCGCCCTCACCTGATGGCAAATCGCTGGCCTTTGTAAAACGGGTCGAGGCGCGCTCTAAATTATTCTTAAAAGACTTCGCATCCGGTGAAGAACGGATGATCTTTGATAACCTTGATCAAGATATGCAAGAAACTTGGGGTGTCCAAGGCATGTATCCCAATATGGATTGGGCGCCCGACGGCGCGTCGATCTATTTCTGGGCAAAGGGCAAAATCCATAACCTTAATATTGACACTGGATCTGTGAATGAAGTCCCATTTACGGTCAATGATACCCGCACGATTATGGACGCCCCGCGACCAGCCGTCGAAATTGCGCCCGAAGAATTCAGCACAAAAATGCCGCGCTTTGTGCAAACAAGTCCAAATGGCCGTTCCGTTGCTTTTGAGTCGCTTGGAAAGATCTATATTCGCGATATGCAATCGGGCAGTGTCCGGAATCTGACAGACCTGCCCAAAGGCTTGCGCGAACTCTATCCATCTTGGTCACGCGACGGGAAATTTATAGTCTTTGCGACGTGGGATGACGCGGAAATGGGCGCTATTCATAAAATCAATGTCACGTCAGGAAAGCTTAAAACGCTGACCAAAACGCCTGGCATTTATAAACGTCCACGCCTCTCGCCGTCTGGTGATTATCTAACCTTTGAAAAAGCGGGACCATCCTCAATTCTCAAACAAAGCTATACAAAAGATCCCGGTATTTACATCATGGATCTTGATGGTGGCGACATGCACCGGATCTCAAAATCAGGAAATGATCCGCATTTTGATGGCGATGATCTGCGCGTCTTTTTCACAAAAAATATGGACAGCAAGAACACGCTCGTCTCGACCAACCTTTTAGGCGATGATCAGCGCGAACATGCCAGCTCAAAAATGGCGCAAACATATCTGACCTCGCCAGATGGAAATTATGTCGCCTTCCGTGAGAATTATAATCTCTTTGTCATGCCTTTATTGCCAGGTCCGCAAAATGTCGGCACCGCTATGAAAACGGGCGAATTGCCCATCGTAAAGGTCAGTGAAGGCGGCGCGACCTATCCATCTTGGTCAGATAATGGAACGCTTAGCTGGTCTTTGGGCCCGAATGTGTTTTCAACCACGATTGACGACGCCATGCATGACGATTTTGAGCCTGTCACAACAGGCGTGTCAATTTCCTACAAAGCCAAAACCTCTATTCCAGACGGTACGATTTTACTTCAAAATGCGCGTATCATCACCATGTCGGACGAAGATGGCGGCGTGTTGGAAAATGCGGATATCTTGATCAAAGGCAATCGGATCGCAGAGATTGGCGAGAACCTAACTGCACCGGGTAATGCAGAAACGCTTGATCTTGAGGGTAAAACCATCATTCCGGGCTTGATTGATGCGCATGCCCATGGCCCGCAAGGCACAGATGAGTTGATCCCACAACAAAATTGGGAAGCGGTTGCCACACTCGCCCATGGGGTCACGACAATTTTTGATCCTTCCTCTCGGGCCAGTGAAATTTTCGCGGCCGGAGAATTACAAAAGGCTGGTCTGTTACTGGCTCCTAGAACCTATTCCACGGGCGAAGTTATTTACGGCGCCAAAGCGCCGGGCTTTTTCGCCAACATCCAATCAGAAGCCGATGCACGCGAACATGTCTCACGGCTAAAAGAACAAGGGGCGCATGGCGTCAAAAATTATAACCAACCGCGCCGCGACCAAAGACAACAAGTTGTCAAAGCCGCACGCGACGAGAATCTTATCGTGGCCGCCGAAGGTGGATCGCTATATCATATGGATATGTCACTGGTCCAAGACGGTAATACGTCACTGGAACATAACCTCCCGCAAGAATTCATCTATGACGATGTGGTTCAAATGTTTGCGCAATCCAATGTCGCCTATGTCCCGACCCTCGCCGTAACTTATGGCGGCTTGCGCGGTGAGACCTATTACTATGCGCAGAGTGAGGTTTGGAAGCACCCGATCTTATCCAAACATACGCCACCAGAGCTTTTGCGCGCCGCATCCGTTCGTCGGCAAACCGCACCAGATGCGGATTACGCGGATGCCGCCGCTGCGGCTGGGGCCAAGAAATTGCTTGAAGCAGGTGTCCCTGTCGGGATTGGCGCGCATGGTCAACGTGAAGGCCTGGCCGCCCATTGGGAGATGTGGAGCTTTGCAAAAGGCGGCATGAACCCGGTTCAGGCCTTATCAACGGCGACTACAGAACCAGCGCGCCATTTAGGCTTTGACGCAGATATTGGATCCCTTGAAGTTGGGAAACTGGCAGACCTTGTCATCCTCTCGGAAAACCCGCTGGAAAATATTTGCCACACAGATAGGATCGAACATGTCATGTTGGGCGGACGCCTTTATGAGGCCGAGACCATGAATGAGGTTCTGACTGGCGACAGTAAAAGGCTTCCTTATTATTGGGAAAAATAACCCGAAACGACCTAAGCCGGAAAACGCCGTCCAAGCCAATTGCCAATGGCGGCGTTTAAAGCCTCTGGCGCGTCCCACATCGCCCAATGACCGCAATCCGCTATGGTGACCAATTCCAGGTCCGGGCACATTTTTTTCATCGGTTTCGCCAGCTCAGGCGGCAATAAGAGATCGCGTTCGGGACTAATCATCAAAACAGGCTGGCTGATCTTATCACCCATACCGTCTGCTAAGGCCCAATTCGCATCGATAGTGCGGTATAGGTTCATCCCGGTCTCAAATCCGGTCTTTTGATAGGCCTCAACAAATTTCCGGCGGTCTGCATCCGGCAGAACCACACCCTTAAGATCAGGTGAGCCTGCGTTTAAGAAAGCCTCAAATTTGGTCGGGATAAATGTGAATGTTTCGTCCATGACAGCGCCCGGCGGGGTGGAGCGAAATAAGAGACGAAAAAACCCATCCGGGTCTTGCGCAAAAAGCGCGGCAATTTCTGCGCCGCGATCGCGAAATTCGATGAAATAATGCTTAGACCCAAAGCGCTTTTCGATAATTTTTAAAGGCGGCGCGGGCGCCCGCGCCGTATGCGGCACGCAAACCCCGATGACGCCGCGCACGCGGTGCGGGATCATACGCGCGGCGTGCCAGACGATTGATCCGCCCCAATCATGGCCACAAATCAGACAGTCTTCCACACCATAAGCATTCATCACCGCTTCCATATCCCCGACAAGTTGCGGCATGGCGTAATGGACAGGCTCAAGCGGCGCAGAAGAGCGCCCAAACCCTCTCAGGTCATAGGTAATCACCCGGTATCCAGCCTGAACCAGGCTTGGCACCGTATTTTTCCAACTATAGGCAATTTCCGGCCAGCCATGCACCAATAGGATTGTCGGCGCCTCATCCGGCCCAAAAACATAGGTCGCGATCTTAAAAGAATCGGAGGTTACAAAATGGGGGCTCTCAAAATTCATAATCGCTTATATGGCGTGAAAACCGGCTTAGAACACCCTATTTCAGCGCTAATCTCATGTGAAATTCCTCTTTACCTTTTGGCTTTCACCCTGTAGGGAGCGCCCAACTTTAGGGCCCTGCACCTTCATGCGGGGCTTTTGGCTTTTGAAAATAGAAATGAGATGACCAAGCATGGTTGAAATTTACGTCCGTCAGAATAATGTGGATCAGGCCCTACGTGCCCTGAAAAAGAAGATGCAAAATGAAGGCATTCTTCGCGAAATCAAAGCCCGCAAACATTACGAAAAGCCATCTGAAAAGCGTGTCCGCGAACAAGCAGAAGCTGTGCGTCGCGCTCGCAAACTCGCTCGTAAACGGGCTCAAGTTGAGGGCCTTATCCCCTCGAAAAAGAAGCGTCGCCGCTAGGCCACGCAGCGAAAAGCCAAATAAAATGACCGTCTCAATTGAGGCGGTTTTTTTGTGTCTTATCGAAATTTAAAATAATTTTGCCGCGTTAGCGGGATTTTCAGAATTTCACTGTAAGCTACCTCAAATTTTAACTTTTGGGGGCCGAAATGCTATCTCAAACCGCCAGATCTTTGATCGAAGACATGATCGCAGCGAATTCCATTCAGGATGACCAACTCCTTCAACTCCGTCGTGAATTCGGCGCGGATATGGAAATATCGGCCGAAGAAGCCGATATTCTATTCCAGCTCGATGCGGTAGAAAAGAAGCCCGAGGATTGGGCCGATTATTTCGTTTTGGTTATGACGACCTATCTTGTCCACCAAGGTCGCCCGGAAGGTCATATTAATGACGCCATGGCGAGTTGGTTGATCACACGTATTGATCATGACGGCGTTGTCAGCACAGAAACAGAGCTTCGCCTCCTACTTAACGTCTTAAAAGTCGCAGAAAAACCAGGCGAGAGGCTAGAAGCCTATGCCCTCAAACAGGTCAAAGAAGCCGTCATGACAGGCAATGGCTATATTGGTCGTGATAAACTGACACCCGGCACCATCGGTAAGGCAGAAATCGACCTGCTCCGCGCAATTTTTTATTCCATGGGATCAGATGGCGGCATGGGAATTTCGAAACTCGAAGCCCAGGAAATTTTCGCCCTCAATGAAGCCACAGCTGGCAAAGACAACCATCCGGAATGGCAACGCCTGTTTGTCCAAGCTATTGCCAATCATCTTATGATGATCGCGGCACCGGCAGCTCCGTCTACACAAGAACTTCTAAAACAAGAGAAGTGGTTGGAAGACACTGAAATATCCTTGAAAGGATTTTGGTCAAACCTATCAGTTTCTAGAATTGAAAATGCTTTTAAAGAAACATTCGGACTAAAATCCAACGCGCCGCAATCTTTTATCTTAGATAAAGCCGCGATGGAAGAAGCCGAAGAAATCACCTATAGTGAAGCAAGCTGGCTTGTCCAAGCGCTTCAAAAAGACGGTGAAATCGACCCCAATGAACGCGCCCTCCTCGACTTCATCCGCGCCGAGTGCCCCGCCATTGACGCACA
>CAYTLJ010000129.1:3565-6323 GCA_964438555.1 uncultured Algimonas sp. | reverse complement strand
CACCCCACGCGTCTCAGCTCTTTCACATCGACCTTCATTTCACGACTATGTCCAAATAATTGGGTGAGTACTGTTACGACAGAGCCACCGCTTTGCGTAATTTCGGCACCGAGTCCCTGAAACCCACCCGACATGAATTCGACCTTTTCGCCCAATTCAAATTTTGGGAGACTGATTTCTTCTTGCCCATAAAGACGGCTTTTATTCTTTCGCGCGTCACGTTTGGGATCATAGCCGCGCAGGACCACCCGCTTGCGTCCTCCAATCTCCGCACGGAGCTGTCTTCGCCAAAAACGCATCTCTTCGCCAGTTAAGCTTACAGCCTCACCTTGATGGGTCAGAATATTAAAGGCGTCAGACCTGCGTCTGATCAAATAGGCGATCCCCATAAGTGCGTCTGACTTTGGTTGGTCTGAGCCAATAAAAAGATACCCGCCATAAAGCGGAAAAGCATAAGGCGTGGGAGAGCGGCGCTCAGCCCGCGCCTGTCGTGCTCTCTGGGTCTGAAACCGCGTTTCAAAAGGCGTATAGACCTCAAAGCCAGCTTTGTTGAATAGCTCATGCAAGACAAGCTCTCGCCCCGTCCGCACGGTGATAATATACCAGAAATCAGACATTCACGTCCCCTCGAAACAATTAGAATTTTATATGTTTGGTGTCGCGCTAAACACGCCGGAAAGACTCGGCTGAAATGACGTCTCTCTTGAAAAAGTTAATACGGTATTTTTACCGCACATACAAGGTATAAATACCGCTTTACACACTTTTTTTATGCGGTATATACACCGCATGTCTAATTATGTAGTCCTCGAACGGCTAGATGCCCTGCTCAAAACCCGATCTACAACGGATCGAAGCGCAAGCTTGGCAGCGGGCCTGTCAGGTGACGCGATCCGGAACATTAGGCGTAGCTCGACAAATTCTGCGAATGCGCGCACCTTAACGGCCCTGAGCGATTATTTTGGCTGTGGCGTCGCCTTTTTAATCGGCGAGGATGATACCCCCCGCGAAGAAGTCACCATCCCCCTCGTCGGCTATATTGGCGCGGCTGGAGAGGTTTATCCGATTGATGATTACGCGAAAGGGGACGGTATGGATAATATCGCCCCAGAAGGTTATTATAGCGAAAACGCCGTCGCGGTCGTCGTGCGCGGCAATTCCATGTTTGATCGATACCGCGATGGGGATGTGTTGATCTATGATGAGCGCCGCACAGATATAGAGAGCTTTGTCGGCAAACGCGATTGCGTGGTTCAACTTGCCGATAACCGGATCATGGTCAAACGCATTACCCGCGGCAGCGAGACTGGGTTTTACACCCTCATCAGTTCTAACCACCCCCCCATAGAAGACGTCGCCTTACAATGGTGCGCCCGCATCCGCGCGGTTCAGTATAGGGATGAGTGACGATATTAAAGACCTCTGTGTATTTTGCTTTTCAAAATACACTCAGACAAGCCCTAGGGTGACGGATTGCGGGTTTTACGTGTACTCACACGCTTACCTCACCCCAATAATTATAACTCAGCACTTTGGGTCCAGGAATATAGCCTTGTTCCAAACTCTCAAACTCCAAACCTGCTTGTCGAAATAGCGTCGGAATATCGCGGCCCGTATGGCATCCCCCTGCGAGCTTACCCCAGATTGGGTCAATAAGGTTTTGCCAGCGATGAACCTTGGCATCAGGGGCTTTTCCATGTTCCGTGAACAATATTTTACCGCCCGGTTTCAATATACGTTTCATTTCTCCAAGCGCTTTGATCGGGTCTGGAATGGTACAAAGCGAATAGGTCACGACAACGCTATCTGCCATATTATCTTGGAGCGGAATATCTTCACCCGAGAGCCCAATGCGCTCAATCTCTAAGGGTGACGCGGCACGTCGTTTTTGGCTGCGTTTCCAAATATGTTCATCCGGATCGACACCGATTATTTTTGACACCTTATCAGGATTATAAAAGGGGATATTGAGACCCGACCCTATGCCAATTTCCAGAACCACACCGCTGGCGAATGGCACGACTTTCTCTCTCTGTTTAGAAACTGGACCTATAGCGCAGGCACGATCCAGACAGCATGGCAATATATATTTGTCGTAAAAGCCCATGACGTCATAATAGGCAAAAATTTGTAAAGAACAAATGGCTCTTATTTGAGCCGTGGAGCTTTGCAAGTGAGCCGGATTACGTTAGAGCCGCATGGCGCGATATCGAAAGAAAATATGACACAGACTGCTCTCATTCTGATCGACTGGCAAGACGGGTTTAAAGATCACGCCTATTGGGGCGGGAATAGAAATAATCCTGATGCTGAGGAAAACGCCCTTACCTTGCTTGAGACATGGCGGGCGCGTGATCAGCCCGTATTTCACTGTATCCATAATAGTCAAAACCCGGACAGTCTCTTACGGCTAGAAAAACCTGGCGGGCAAATGCTCAAGGCCTTCACACCCCGCCCAAATGAGCCCTTAATCGTCAAAAATGTGAATAGCTGTTTCATTGGAACCGATCTTGAAACACGGCTACGTGACCAAGGTTTAAACGAGCTTGTAATTTGCGGCCTCACAACAAATCATTGTGTCTCGACGACGACCCGTATGGCGGGGAATTTGGGCTTTGATGTAAAACTAGTGGGCGATGCCTGCGCGACTTTTGACCGGACGGCTGGGGACGGTACGCTATACCCTGCGCAAATGGTTCACGACCTTAGCCTCGCCAATATTGACCGCGAATTTTGCGAGGTTGTCAGCACAAAAGAT
>CAYTLJ010000129.1:0-3465 GCA_964438555.1 uncultured Algimonas sp. | reverse complement strand
GGGATAATTAAAAATCCAGAAGGCCCTAGGGACAAGCCCTAGGGCGACGAATATTGAATAAAGTAACCCTAATTCAAATCAGATGCGATAGCCGAGACAACCGCTTTGAACTCTGGATGATCAACACTTTGAGCCGCCGAACTAAGCTGTGAGGCAAGGTCTGCATTTGCGCCGCCATTCTTCATCTGACTTGCCGCCTGATCCAGCAGCCCACCTAATTCCGTCGCCGCATCTGCGCTTACGCGCTCACCACGCTGGAGTTGATCAAGATAGGCTTTGGCGACCAATGGGTCATTTGGCCAAGAGACAGAGACTTGTGTTTGCGGGTTAAAGATACCGCCTTGGTCTGCCAGTTTTGCGGCAGCAATTTCACTGGCAGAAATATAGTCGCTGGGTTCTAAGGCAAAGACGTCGAGGCCACGCGCAATCTCTGTGCCGTAGATTTTGCCGTCATAATAATAGGTCGACCAATAACCACCCAGAACAAGTTTCTTTTCGTGAATTGGACCCCGATCAAAATAGGCAATTTCAACAGGGTTTTCAGAATCTGTGAAATCCATCACAGATAGACCACCTTGATACCAAGCTTGTGCAAAAATATCGCGACCCGGAACCGGAATGATGGACCCGTTATGGGCGACACAATTTTCAAAATCCGTTTGCGGCGCTGGGACTTTGTAATAGCCCTTAAAGACGAGCTTACGGTCCTCAATATCGTAAATCGCATTGGCCCCGTAATCTTTCGGATCATAAACGCGGCAACGTGGGCGACCGCCCCCGCCCCACTCATCTGTGAAGATGACTTTGGTTCCGTCATTATTAAAAGTCGCAGAATGCCAATAGGCAAAGCCCTTATCGACGACTTCGTCTATGCGCGTTGGTTTAAGTGGATTGGAAATATCGAAAATAATTCCATTTCCTGAACAGGCGCCAGCCGCTAATTTTGCTTCTGGGAAGACGGTTATATCGTGACAATGATCGGTCTGGCGTGAAGACTGCGTATCATCGCCATGATCACCCCCTTGCCACAGACCAGCCAAACGCCCAGTGCCCTTATCCGCGAAAACGGCTGGGCTATCGACAATACGCGCTTTAGATGGGTCAGCGACCGGAATTTCAACAATATCAATCCGGAAAAGGGCCGTTCGGTTATCACCCGGGTTACGGCCATAACAGCCAGCGAGTTCGTCTTCGTCACGAATAGAAGACGTTCCTGAATTATAAATAATGATCTTATCCGCATCTTCAGTGACGATGGAATGTGTGTGCGATCCACGACAGGTTTGAACTTGTCCGACTTGGACGGGTGCAGAGAGGTCGCTAATATCAAAAATCCGCAAACCCCGGAAACGTTCTGTACTGACATCTTCAGAGATACCTTGAAGACCACAATCCACGCGCCCACGTGTTTGTTCAACAGACATGATCAAGAGATCGCCGGAAATGGAGACATCGCCCTGCCCTCCCGGACATACAACCGAACTATGAAGGTCTGGCACACCATCTGCCCCGAGCTTGTAAATGTTAAAGCCGTGATAGCTGCCAGCCACCATAACATCACCGGAAAAGGCCATGTCGGTATTTGAGAAACTCAGAAGCGGCGAGCGCGTGCCCCACTCCGTATTTTCTAGACTTTGTTCGTCATCACCTGCTTTGTCTTTTTTAACAATAGGCGGCAGGCCGGACACATTTTCCGGATCAAAAAACCCGGCAGGTTTTGGAAGTTCGGCCACATGATTAAGATTCATTATGGCGGTTTCTGCATCCGCAAACCCGGCTTTTAGCGCAGCACGCGGATCCTTTGAAAACGCTCCAAGCAAAGCGCTCATTTGTTTAATCTCAGTCGACTGGTCATTCACAATATCATTTGTGAATTTATACAAGACAGGATCATAGGCGGATCCCGGTTGAGAGGTCAGATCATCTACCATGGTAATCGCACCTTCATGATGCGGTATCATGAGGGATAAAAATAGCTCGTCAAATTCAGGACCTTCCAAAGTCGCGAGTTTCTCCATTTGCGCTGGTGTGGCCATGCCCGCCATTGTGTGGTGGGTACCGTCACCACCCGTATGCGATCCATGCGCGCCGTCACCTGACGGCGGAACCAAATCTTCACCGCGTTCGCTTAGCCAGTCTTGCATAAATTTTATTTCATCAGCTTGGCTAGCTTTGATCCGTGTCGCAATGTCGATAATCGCTTCATTATTTGTGCGCTCTTCAACAAGGTTTGACATATCCACGGCTTGGGCGTGATGCGGGATCATATTTTGCATGAAAGCGACATCATCCGGTGAATAGCTATTCTCCGCAATTTCAATCGCCTCTTCCGCATTCAATAGGCGTGAGGATTTGCCCGGTGCGCCCGGAAGAACAATTGGCGCTTTACTGCTTTTGGCTTTGTCAACAGCAGCTGATGAGGCTTCGTCCACCGTCTCTGCTATATTTGCTTCAGATCCAGAATCTGAGGCTGGCTGACATCCCGTCATAACCGCCGCACTCAAAGCCGAAATCAATAGTAACGTTTTGATCTGCATATTCCCAAGGTCCTCTCTCACCAGAATTTAGTCAGGGATAGATGTGGGGCCCAATGGATACAAGTGTTATTAAGTCACAATTCTGTTTGAGGCGTTTCTCATCAAAATTCTAAGACACTCAAATATAAGGCCTATCTTTTATCTTTAGGAGCTTGTGGTCGAAACACGGTTTGATGTCTCTCATAGCCCGTCTCTCCACCCGATTTAGCGCGAACATATTGGCTATTCCATACCCCCTCTCCCTCAGGCTTGTCGCCGCCGTCTAACCAAGCCGCAATATCGGTTTGTGCTTTTTGAACATTTTTGGCGCGTGCTTGTCCCCATTGATTGACTTCATCCAAGAAGCCCGGATCGCTGGTCAGCTCGACGATTTCCATATTGGTCTCATTTAACAAGGCGATAGGATAGGGTAAAATTCTGGCGATAGGATCACCTGCTTTGAAAAGAACTTTGTGATCTTTGCGCGTTACGCGCCAGTTCATCGTAAATGGAAATGGAAGCCAATCTGTTCTGACAAAGGCATCAAGTGGTACAGCCGTGTCATGTTCATGATTGGCGGGTCCCGTCACAATCAAACCCAAATCCGGTGAAGTTTTGAAAATAAAGGGGACATACCATGTCACCATTCCCACACCAAAATGGCTGACCGCACCAAATTTATTTCGAGTTTTTTGTTGGATTTTGACGTCGGTATTCATCGCACCACCCGTCCAGACTATTTCCGCATCGACAGGGTTTATGAGTTCCCAACCCATTGTATTTGCCGCAATCAGCGGGATACAGCGATATACATATTTTTGCGGGGATCCATCCATCCAGTCTCGCGAGGCTTTGCATGTGCGCATATGATCATTCGGATCAATATTGGCCCCTGGGAGTAAATAAGCGCGAATTGTATTGTCTGCCAAATTATCAGTCATATAGCCAG
>CAYTLJ010000128.1:0-6389 GCA_964438555.1 uncultured Algimonas sp. | reverse complement strand
TATGTTTGGCGTGAAGTGCGGTCTGTTTGAGATCCGACATAGATGGCCTTTTCCACGTCAAAATTCATCAAGAACCCTGAGCGTCAATAGTGCCACCTGCTGTCCCTTTGGGCCTGAGAGATTGACAATGGCTTCACCTAAAACCATCGCTTACTCCGTCGGCGGGGTCTTTTCACCAAAGGACCCGCTTTCCAGCGTTTTGACTGCCATACGGTCCCGTGACCTGAGCGTTTCCGGGGCGGTTGCGCCTTCGGTGGTCGGTTTATTCCCGACTCTCTCCCATATGGCAGGAAGTTCGGGTTAAATGGGCCCAAATCTGTGATGAGTCAATCTTGGATGCGCAAACTGAACCTTAATAACTGTGTGTTACTGCATTTGTTCAATCATAATTAGAAAGCGCACTCATGGCAGGCAAAACAAAAGAAGAAGTTGCATTTGAACTCGTAGCAAAGCTCAAAGGTGTCGGTGTATGGGGCGAACATAACCGCGCTGAAATTTTGGATATGTATGCGGAATGTCTGGAGGCTACGTCTGGTCTACGTCAATTACCTGGCCGCAAACCGGTGGCGCAACCGCAAGCCCAAGCCCAAGCTCAAGTCCAACCTCAGGCTCAACCTGCTCCAGCGACCGCACAGCCGCAAGCTGCACCTCAACAACCAGTTGTTCAACAGCAGCAGCAACGCGTCCAGCAAGCCTATCAACAACAGGCTCAAGCTCAACGATAACAGAGATTTTTCAGCTATATACGCCCAGCTACATTCTATCTGGCGTCTCAATCGACAAAATATCCAGGCCGATCTCTAGTTGAGCCAGAGTCGCTTTTGCAAGGGCCAAGCGCGACGCTTTAACCTCAGCCTCTATGTGATCGGCCAATATCGGGCACTCAGAGTAGAAACGCGAGAAGCTCTGGGCGACCCGATAAATATGCTCGCATAAGATATGCGGTGCATATTTATCAGCCGCCGATGCAATTGCCTTGGGCAGCGCATCTAAGGCTAAGACAAGCTCTTTTTCACTCTCGGCCCCAATTGCAATGTCCCCCGCTGATAATCCCATATCAGCCGCTTTGCGCAATATGGATTTAATCCGAACAACCGCATAAAGCAGATAAGGTCCGGTTTTGCCTTCAAACGCGGTAAACCGTTCCGGATCAAAAATATAATTCGTCATACGCTGATTTTGAAGGTCCGCAAATTTCAAAGCGGCCAAACCAACTTTACGGGCAATATCTTGGCGCTCTTCTATTTCGAAATCCGCGCCAATGCCTGATGCATCTAAGCGGTCTGATGCCGCTTGGTTCATTATATCGATCAGGTCCTCAAGACGTAATACCCCACCCTCACGTGTCTTAAAGGGCTTACCATCTTTCCCATTCATCGTGCCGAAACCAGCATGAAAGAGTTGGTCTTTTTCATACCAACCGGCTTTTACTGCCGCCCGAAATACTTGTTCGAAATGAAGTGCCTGACGTTGATCAACCACATAGACGATTAAATCTGGATCAATTTCCGCTTTTCGGTCAACAAGCGTTGCCATATCTGTTGTGTGATAGAGCACTGCCCCAGAACTTGCGCGCAGCATGACTGGCGGTGTTTTATCTTTATCACCCTCTGCGACACGGATGATTAAGGCGCCGTCATCCTCTTCTGTAATGCCTTTTTCATTTAAGGCTTCAATCATGGACGGAATAAGTGGATCGACGCAAGCTTCCCCTTTCCACAGGTCGAACTCGACCCCCAGATTGCCATACCCAATTTTGAGGGCCGCAACCGAGACATCAATAAAATGATCCAATAAGGCTCGGTATCCGCGTCTCCCATCTTGCAATTGTGCCGTGGCCACCCTGGAAAGTTCCATTCGATGCGGATCACCTTTCGCCTTATTAGACGCTTGCGGATAAAGTCTTGCGAGGTCATCCATGGTAACAGGTGAGTTTGACGGGTAGTCACCTTCATACTCTTCATCAAAATAAACCAGGTCTGGTTGTTCAGTCGCGAGCTCAGACACAAGATGTCCCATTTGCAACCCCCAATCTCCCATATGAACATCGCCAATTACAGTATGATCTTGCGCTTTGAGAATACGTTTAATGGCTTCGCCGATCACAGCAGACCGCAAATGTCCGACATGCATGGGCTTGGCAACATTCGCCCCGCCATAATCAATGACGATTGTCTTTTTAATCTCGGCTTTTAGTCCCGTCTTTGGATCATTTAGGAGGATATTCGCACGCTCAGTATAAAGCGCTTCGGCAGGTGTGATATTGATGAAACCAGGGCCAGCGATTTCCAGCGATCCAAATGCCGGATCTTTTTCCAAAATCGTAACTGCCTGCGACGCAATCTCACGCGGGTTAAGTTTCTCTCCGCGTTTTTTCGCAATCCCGGCAGCAGCCATTGCACCATTACATTGATAGGGCGCATCACCGCGGTCTGATTCGCGAACCGCGGCTATGTCACCTGGGAACCCAAGCGTTTCAAATGCAGCCCGCGCCGCCCGGTCCAGCGTGGAAAGAATAGTCATGAGGCTGGTCCTTTAAACCCTATTGACCCGCCGAGACGCGGAAACGCTTACCTTGTTCATTAAAATCACGTTGTTCAGGCGTGACAACAAAACCGACTATAATTTCAAAATTCTCACCAGATGTCGTGTCATTGGCACGCGGGATCAGGATTTTGTCAATTTTTTCCGTCACATTCACACGATCTGCGCCCTCCGGAAATGTAACGGTTAGAGGAAAGGTTTTTTTGTTGATCACGGCGATGTTTTTGCGTGTAACGGCGACAAAATACTCATAAGTCGCTGTCGGTCCGCCTGCTGCAGGCCCTTTTCCAAGCGAGAAATCAATGGTTAAATCCGCATCAATCGGACGGTCTGCAAAATAACGACATAGCGACCGCACAGCGTTGATTTCTCCGGTAAAGCCAACATTGGGGAATCTCTCCGCACCATCACCTTTAAAATCCACGAGACGAGACGCGTCATTAAGTGCAAAAGCTCTCGGGCAAGGCCCAGGATTGCGTTCACCCGCAGCACCGATTGCCAAAGCATCCTGTGTAGACTTACAGCCACCCAAGGTCAGAAGTGAAAAGGCTAAGGCCCCTATGAATGTCATCTTTATCGGCATAAAAACGTCCCGAAATTGTCTTTGTCTTACGTGGGACTTGCTCTATCGCAAGCATCACGGCAATGCTATAGCCCTTGCCATAGTCAAATCCATCTGTCTCTTCAATGTATGGATTATGAAGGAGTGCTAATGTCTGTGATCGAAGACATCAAATCTGAAACCCCATCAGAGCGTCAAAACAAAACGGTTTTACTGGCCGCGCCACGCGGGTTTTGCGCTGGCGTCGACCGCGCTATACAAATCGTCGAAAAATCGATCGAAAAATTTGGCGCGCCTGTCTATGTTCGTCATGAAATTGTGCATAATAAGCATGTTGTAGATCGTCTATCGGGATTGGGCGCTATCTTTGTGGAAGAACTGGATGAGTGTCCCGATGATCGGCCCGTTGTCTTCTCGGCCCATGGCGTTCCCAAATCCGTACCTAAAGCCGCGCAAGCCCGAGAACTCACCTTTCTCGATGCAACATGTCCACTTGTCTCCAAAGTCCATGTCGAAGCTGAACGCCATTCCAAAGAAGGCTTACATATTCTGCTGATTGGGCATGACGGACATCCAGAAGTTGTTGGAACAATGGGACAATTACCAGACGGCCAAATGACACTTATTGAAACTGAAGAGGATGCAGAATCCTACCAACCTCAAGCGGGTCAAAGGCTTGCCTTGGTCACGCAAACCACACTATCGGTCGATGACACAAAGAATATTATTGCAATTTTACAAAGGCGTTTCCCAAATATCGCCCTCCCCTATAAAGAAGATATTTGCTATGCGACGACCAATCGACAAAAGGCGGTTAAAGCCATTGCTGAACAATGTGATCTTTTACTTGTCATTGGGTCCAGCTCATCTTCGAACTCAAAACGTCTAGTAGAAGTTGGAGCCAAAGCTGGCGCAAACAGTGCTATGCTGATTTCGTCGGCCGGTTCTATCGACTGGGATAAAGTCGATGCGGCAAATATAATCGGCATATCAGCTGGCGCTTCAGCGCCTGAATATCTTACAGATGGCGTCTTGGCAGCCCTAAAATCGCGATATGACATTGCCTGTCGGGAAGTTGAAGTCACAAAAGAAAAAGTAATCTTCAGATTACCTCGCCCGCTCCTGAGTTAGGGGCGTGCCAAAATCAAAAACATCTTTAGAAGCTGGCGCGCTAGAGGGTGCCCTGGTCATATACACAGATGGGGCCTGTTCAGGCAATCCCGGACCAGGTGGGTGGGGTGTTGTTATGTATCATGGCAATCGCTCTAAGGAATTTTATGGCGGCGAGTCTTCCACAACCAATAACCGCATGGAAATGATGGCCGCGATCAAAGCCATAGAAGCGATCAAACCAAATTATAAAGGTCCAATCGTTCTCTTCACAGATTCTACCTATGTCCTAAAAGGCATCACGGAGTGGATCGTGGGGTGGAAAAAACGCGGCTGGAAAAAATCTGATAAAAAACCTGTCGTAAATAAAGACCTTTGGCAGAGGCTCGACGCCCTAAATGCGGCGCGCGACATCCGTTGGGAATGGGTTAAAGGTCATGATGGAGATTTGGGGAATGAACGGGCTGATGAACTGGCGCGTCAAGGCGTCCCAAACAAAGACAGCCCCAGATAAAAAGGATAGATAAAATGAAACCCTTAATTGGTCTCTTAGCTATTTTGTTTACAGCTTGCTCATCATCCGCTTCCGAGCAAAATGATATTCTCCTTATTGGTAATAAGGGCGAAGATACGGTTAGCTTTATAGATTTAGCCACAGGCGAAGAACTCACACGCATCTCGA
The DNA here is from genome assembly GCA_964438555.1 of uncultured Algimonas sp. Taxonomy (GTDB): domain Bacteria; phylum Pseudomonadota; class Alphaproteobacteria; order Caulobacterales; family Maricaulaceae; genus Litorimonas. The sequence goes on along the minus strand of CAYTLJ010000128.1, from coordinate 1,491 downwards.
CAAGCGCCAAAGCCCCCCATGAAATCGCCATATCTCCGAATGACGAATTTGCCGCTGTCGTTAATTATGGAAGCGCGGCCATTGACATAATCGATATCTCAGACCGAAACATCATTCATACATATGACCTTGGAGACAATAAAAACCCACATGGAATTATATGGCAAGATGATGGGCGTATTTTTGCAACAACAGAAGGCGGACAATCCATGGTCGCGATTTCTAATGGGAAGACTTGGTCTGACAGACAAATTCAGTCCATTAAAACCAATGAAGATGGAACCCATATGCTCGTGGTTTCAGACGATGGAAAACGCGCCTATACGGTCAATCTTGGGGGCGGCACAGTAAGTCTTATTGATTTGGAGCAAGGTAAACTCATTTCAACGCAAGGCGGCGGCAACCAACCTGAAGGCATTGATCTTGCCAAAAATGACACGGAACTTTGGATCTCTGCGCGCGGTGGAAATGTTGTTTATGTGATGGATGCCCTTAGCTTAAAAGGTCTAGCCGAAATCGAAGTTGGGAAATTTCCGTTGCGTCTCGCGATTTCACCCGATGGTTCCAAGGCGGTAACCTCAAACTTGAGAGACGGCTCTCTAACCGTGATCGACGTTGAAACACGGGAAGTCGAGCGCACGATTGAGGTCAGCGGCTCGCCGGTTTCGGCGCAGGTAACTATATTATTCTCAGATGATGGGAAAAATATTTACGCGGCTGAGACGGGAACCGACACGATCGCGGAAATCGACTTTAACACAGGAGACGTTTTGAGACGCCTCCCTGCAGGACGCCAAGGGGACGGCCTTGCAATTGTATCAGGGACTCCATGACCTCTAAATATATAATGACGACGCAGTCCGCCGACCGCACAGGTATCGTTGCGGCCCTCACGAGCTGCCTTGCTAGACATGATGGTTTCATCAATGCCTTGAGCCAATTTGGAACGCCGGGTAGCGAGCGTTTTTTCTCTCGGATAGATTTTACAATGGCTGATGAAAGTTTAAACGCATTCAAAGCTGACCTTCAATCTGATATCGAGAATTTCAATCTCGACGTGGACATAATCCCCAAAGACCGTCCTGTAAAAACCCTAATCATGGTCTCAAAATTTGATCATTGCCTTGCGGACCTCATTTATCGCCAACGAAGTAAAAGTCTCAATATCGATATTGTTGGCATTGTTTCAAATCATGAAGATGCACGCCTTTTGGCCGAAACCGATAATATTCCTTTTCATCATATTCCGGTGACAAAATCCAATAAACCAAAGGCAGAGGCAAAGCTTCGAAACATCATAAAAGACACAGACGCTGAGCTGATTGTTTTAGCGCGCTATATGCAGATTTTGTCCGACTCTTTTTGTACGGATTTCAGTGGGCAAATTATCAATATTCACCATTCTTTTTTGCCAAGCTTTAAAGGCGCTAAACCTTACCACAAGGCCTATGCCCGGGGCGTAAAATTGATTGGGGCGACAGCGCACTATGT
>CAYTLJ010000127.1:0-6628 GCA_964438555.1 uncultured Algimonas sp. | reverse complement strand
CCTCATCCATTTGGTGATGATCTATAACGATTACATCTAAGCCAATTTTATCAGCGTACTCTAAGGCGTCATACGCGGCCGCACCGCAATCAAGCGTTACAACCAGGTCGGCGCCACTTTCCTTAATTTTATCAAAGGCTTTTTTAGAGGGCCCAAACCCCTCTTTAATGCGGTCTGGGACATAGAGATCACATTTGAAATCTAATGTTCTTGCCCATCTTATCAACTGAGCCGCTGAGGTTCCGCCATCTACATCATAATCTGAAAAGATCGTGATTTTTTGGGCCTCTTCAATGCAATTCAAAATGATTTTAGCGGCTAGATCCATATCTTGAAATTTGGATGGATCGACTAGACTGTTTTTGAGTTTGGGATCTAAAAAGGCATTAACATCATCAGCGTCCACGCCGCGTCCAAGTAAAAGGGCTGATTGGAGTGCTGAACATCCGGATTTTAGCGAAAATTCGTCTAGTTGGCCAAGGTCATATCGAAAGGTCCAACGCCTGTTTTTAACAGACGAAGAAACATTAAGACACGTTGCTAACCCATTCAATTTATTGGACGAACAGACCGAAGTTTCTGGACTGAACCGTCAATTGAATTCATAACAAGCGTATGCGAATGCACAGTTTTTCCGACAAATTTTACGCCGTCTAGCAAAGTTCCCTGTGTCACCCCGGTGGCCGAGAAAATTGTAGGACCTGACGCCAAGCCTTCGAGATCATAAATTGTATCTAGATTGTCAATCCCGACACGGCGTGCGCGTCCGATTTCGTCGTCATTTCGGAACGTTAAACGACCTAACATCTGTCCACCAATACAGCGCAATGCGGCTGCTGCTAAAACGCCTTCAGGCGCGCCTCCACTGCCGACATACATATCGATTTGCGTATCTGGATCCGTTGTCGCGATAACGCCTTGAACGTCGCCATCTGTTATAAGACTGACACGTGCATCAATATTTCGAAGCGAGTCTATAATTTTTCCATGTCGTGCGCGGTCAAGTACACAGACTGTAATTTGGCTAGGTGTAACGCCTTTTGCTTTTGCAAGCTTTTTTACATTGTCGGCCGCAGAGGCATCAATATCGAGAATCCCAGCTGGATATCCAGGACCACAGGCTATTTTGTCCATATAGACATCAGGTGCGTAAAGCAGTCCGCCTTTAGGCGCAAAAGCCATAACAGCGAGAGCATTCGCCATAGCTTTGGCTGTTAAAGTTGTTCCTTCCAATGGATCGAGCGCAATATCAATTTCAGGTCCCTTCCCTTTACCGACTTCTTCACCAATATAGAGCATTGGCGCCTCATCACGTTCACCCTCTCCGATAACGATACGGCCTTTGATCTGCATATCGTTTAGAGCCTGACGCATGGCATCGACCGCGGCTTGGTCGGCAGCTTTCTCGTCGCCGCGACCAACAAGTGCCGTGGCCGCAATAGCTGCTTTTTCTGTGACGAGCGCAGCCTGTAAGGCTAGCCCTGCATTAAATCCGGTAACTGTCATGTTGATTTCCCTAAACTTTTCGTCTCATTGGCTACACAAAAATGGATAACATTTTGTGTAAGCAAGATTGTCCTTGTGAATTTTCCTGATTACTCTGCAGCTACCATTTCAGATGATGATAAAAGCGCTTTTATGTTTCTTGCAGCTTGCCGAATACGTTGCTCATTTTCGACCAAAGCCATTCTGACGTAGCCTTCACCATTTTCGCCAAATCCATTACCTGGGGAAACAGCCACATTCGCCTTTTCCATCAACATCTTACAGAACTCAACTGAACCCAAATGTTTAAACTGCTTTGGAAGCGGCGCCCAAGCAAACATTGACGCTTCAGGTGATGGAATATCCCAACCGGCACGTCCAAAACTCTCAACCAGCACATCTCGGCGTTTGCGGTAAATCTCGCGAGCTTCAGTCACCACCTCTTGTGGGCCGTCAAGGGCTGCACAGGCCGCGACCTGGATGGGCGTAAAGGCTCCATAATCAAGATAAGATTTAACCCGGGTCAAAGCCGCTATCAGACGCCTATTCCCAACCGCAAATCCCATACGCCAACCCGCCATAGAATAGGTTTTTGAGAGTGAAATCGTTTCAATACACATAATCTCTTCTGGGTCGACAACTTCAAAAATTGAGGGCGGCGGGTCACCAAAATAGATTTCCGAATAAGCGAGATCTGAAAGTATGATGATGTCATGCGCTTTCGCGATCTTTACAATCTCTTCGTAAAAAGACTTATCCGCCGTAAACCCAGTCGGATTAGACGGGAAACACACAACAATCGCCATAGGGGGCTTGTCGGCCTTCGCTAGGGCGTCTTTCACGCCCGCGAGATATTCATCAGCCGTAATGGCTGGAATACCTTGAATTTTGGCACCCGCTATAATGAAACCATAGGCATGTAGCGGGTAGGACGGATCAGGTGCATAGATCACGTCACCTGGCGCCGTGATGGCTTGAGCTAAGTTTGCAAAGCCTTCTTTCGACCCAATCGTTGCGATAATTTGATCTTCGGGATCAAGCGCAACGTCAAAACGGCGGACGTAATATCTTGAGCAAGCTTGACGCAGCCCCTTAATCCCGCGCGAGGCTGAATAGCCATTCACGCGTGGCTTTTGTACTGTCTCAATCAGTTTATCGATAACATGTTGAGGCGTTGGGAGATCAGGATTACCAAAACCAAAATCTATAATGTCTTGACCATCCGCTCTCAGCTTTGCCTTAAGCTTATTCACTTCAGCAAAAACATAAGGGGGCAGACGTTGAATTCGATAGAATTCTTCCGCCATGATATCCGGATTTGTCTGCACTATCTTTTACTATTTAGGAGCGACTCAGGTGGATAATTCGTGTCTGTCCCATTCGCAGGATCGTCAAGCTTGTAAGCTTGAGCTTTACGTTTTAGCGACTCATAGGTCTCATCAGGCGCTTGATCTCCCGCAAGCTCGGTCCGAATGGTTGCACTTTGCAATTGCTGTAATGACCGCGCATCTTCATCCCATTGCTCGTCAGACCGAATATCCTCGGGCTCTAGAGGCGCATCGACGGCCTTTGGATAACTATCAGGGATATTGGCTGCAGCTTCGCTAAACTCTGGTGATTTCACGAGATCCAAAGATTCTAGCGACGGCATCTCAAAGGTTTGGCATCCCGATAAGCCCAAAAGCCCAGCACAAAAAACGATTCGGTATGTTCTAATTACGGATTTCATATATTCACTATGCGACAATCTGTTGGTCTGGTCACCCTAATTATTCTACATGAACAGATGATTGTTACGGAAACACACCAACATGCGTTAAACCAAGCGTTTCATCCCATCCCTGAACGAGATTATAGTTTTGAATGGCTTGGCCTGATGATCCCTTGGTCAAATTATCGATCACAGCGACAATAACAGCTGATCCAGCTGTCCTGTCAGAAAAAATACCGATCTGGCAAAAATTACTGCCTCTTATGTGACGGGTTTGCGGAATAACGCCCGCATCAAGGATTTGAACAAAAGGGGCGTCCGAATAACGCGCTTCATATACATCGCGCAACGCATCAATCGTGACACCATCCGCAAGGTTGATATGGCAGCTTGCGATCATACCGCGATTCATCGGAACAATATGTGGTGTAAACCGGACGGTCGAAGATTTCCCCGCAAATGACTTAATGCTTTGATCCATCTCAGGGGCATGACGATGATTGCCAATGCCATAAGCATGTGCGCCGTCCGCCTGCTCTGAATATGCAAATGCAAGGCTCGCCTTACGCCCCGCGCCAGTAACGCCCGTCTTAGCGTCAATAATCAACTGGTCGGGATTAATCATGCCGGCTTCAAGCCCAGGCAATAAGGCCAACATAGAACATGTGGGATAGCAGCCTGGACATGCAATAAGCCTAGCGCCTGGTAAGTCAGCTTTGACATATTCACTTAGGCCATAAATCCTAGTTTTGAGCAGGTCTGGAAAATCGTGGGGGCGACCATAAGTCTTTTCGTATAATTTCGGATCCGAGAGACGAAAATCCGCAGACAGGTCAATAATGGTTTCGACCTTGTCGTAAATCTTGGCAATTGAATCCTGGCTGGCGCCGTGCGGTAGACATGCAAAGACGACATCTATCTTGTCCCAGTCCACTTCGTCGAGCGTTACGAGGTCTGGTAGGCCTTTCCCTGAAAAGTTCCGAAAGACGTCCGCATAGGCTTCGCCTGCCCGACTATGGGCCGTCAAAGCCTCAAGGTTTAGCTTTGGATGCCCGAGTATTAGGCGTACGGCTTCAGCGCCCGTATATCCTGAAGCCCCTAAAACTGCAGCATTTTTCATCTTCTTAATCCATTAAAAAAGGCGCCTCGGAAGTCCGAAGCGCCTAAACCGTAAGCTAGAATAGCTTGAAAAACATTAACGCTTGGAGAACTGGAAGCTTTTACGGGCTTTCGCTCGGCCGTATTTCTTACGCTCAACAACGCGCGAGTCGCGTGTAATAAAGCCAGCCGCCTTAAGCGGACGTCTTAGGGCCGGCTCGTAATAGGTCAAAGCTTTGGTGATACCGTGACGGACAGCACCGGCTTGTCCAGACAGGCCGCCACCTTTAACGGTTGCAACAACGTCATATGAGTCGACGCGATCAGCTACTTGGAAGGCTTGCGCAATAATCAAGCGAAGAACAGGACGTGCGAAATACACCTCTTGGTCGCGACCATTAATTGTGATTTTGCCATTACCAGGTTTAATCCAAACACGAGCAATTGAATTTTTCCGTTTCCCTGTTGCGTAAGAGCGACCGAGATTGTCAATTTTAGGCTCTGGGAGTGTTGCCGGGTCAATTGCCGGAGCATCTGTACCAGCGGTTCCGTCAACAACATCTTTTAAGTCTGCGAGAGACTGTGCAGTTTGTTCAGCCATGATCTACCCTCGCTTCACATTTTTTTCGGACAGAGATTTAAAATCAACAGCCTCTGGCTTGAGATTTTCATGCGGATGCTCGGCACCTGCATAGACTCGAAGATTTGAAAGTTGCTGGCGTGCAAGCGGGCTTTCTTTTGGAAGCATACGCTGAACGGCCTTACGCATAACGCGGTCCGGGAAACGTCCATCAAGAACTTTACCTGCTGTTGTCTCTTTTAGACCACCTGCATAGCCCGTGTGACGATAATAGACTTTGTCTTGACGCTTATTGCCAGTGAAGTGCACTTTGCCTGCATTGATAATGATAACATTGTCACCACAATCAACATGAGGTGTGTAATCAGGACGATGTTTTCCGCGTAGGCGCATGGCAACAAATGATGCCAAACGACCAACGACGGCATCTTCCGCGTCAATCAAGATCCATTTTTTCTCGACTTCGGCGGTTTTCAGAAACTTTGTCGTTTTCATGATAAACCTTGATATGATTATAAGCCCGTTATGGACCATATTTCGATGGCGCTAACTAGGGACAGGCTTGGAAGGCGTCAATACTTTATTTCAGAGACCTACATTAAAAAATATAATAAAAACAGCGGCTTATAAAAACGGTATTATTTTACCGTATTTCTGCGCACCCAAACTACGTAGAGCGCGGCCAAGAACACGAATATTGACGTAAATTGATGCAATAATGACAAATTTAGGGGCGCGACAGCTAATAATGTCCAGATACCTAGGCCAATTTGCCACCCAATCAGTGCCAATAAGACAAAGACTGATCCACGCAGGCCTCGGATTTTTCGGGACCGCCAAGCATAAACTACCGCAAAGATACATATTAGATAGGCCAAGAGCCTGTGATTAAACTGGATTGCAGCCGGATTTTCAAAAATATTGCGCCAAAAGGGCGTTTGCACGCCATAGCCAGCTGGAATGAAATCCCCATCCATAAGTGGCCACTCATTATAAGTCTTTCCAGAATGTGTGCCAGCCATGAAGGCTCCAGCCAGAATTTGAAGATATATGAGAGCGGCCAATCCTGTCGCGCCCCACCCTCCTACGTGATCCGACTTTGTTTTATTCAGATTGCGTATGGATAACCACATCCAGAAAAGCACTGCCAGAATAAGAAAGGCCAAACCCAAATGGGTTGCGAGGCGATATTGGCTGACATCGACCATCCCATCTTGCAAACCACTATAGACCATCCACCAGCCAACAGCACCTTGTAAGCCAATTAGGACGGCAATCATAAAGAAACCCCAGCCCTTCCCTTTGGGCAGTCGCTTTGTGACCCAAAATAGAATAAGAGGCACAACATAAGCTAAGCCAATCAAACGCCCTAACTGACGGTGACTCCACTCCCAAAAATATATGAATTTAAATCCTGCTAGATCCATATCTGGATGTTCGGCTTCAAATTCTGGAATTTGCTTATATTTCTCAAATTCAGCGAGCCAAGCTTCATGCGAAAATGGCGGCAGAGCGCCTTTAATGGGAGCCCATTCGGTAATGGACAATCCGGAATTCGTAAGACGGGTAGCGCCGCCAATAACAATCATAGCCGCGACAAGCACGAGCATGATCAACAACCAATATTCGACGGGTTTGGAGGAGGATTTAATGCGCTTCACCATGATGGAAGGCCATATAGCGGCTTCATCATTAAAGTCGATGCGGCAGTTCAGCCACATGAGACTTTAAACCCATCGATAAAAATAGAAATC
>CAYTLJ010000126.1:2521-6631 GCA_964438555.1 uncultured Algimonas sp. | reverse complement strand
AAAAGCTCTGACGCAAAATGCTGAAGCACATCTTCAATCGCAATATAGTCTTTGATTTTTTTCCCGTTCGAAATTTCAATAAATCGCGGAACATTTAAAGGGACCGGCAAGACGGCAAAAAGCGGATCCCGTCCCTTTGCTTCAAGATAAAGAACAACTCCAAATCCGAGATTAGGCAGAAATGGGAAAGGATGGGTGGGATCAATTGAAAGCGGTGTCAGAAGCGGTAAAATTTGCGCATCAAACATAGCTCCTAAAATTTCTGATTGATTGGCTGAGAGATCCTCAATCTTGAGGACATTTATCTTTGCTTTTGAAAGCTCTTTTCGAAGGGATTTCCAACATTTATTTTGACGCTCTACAATTTTCATAGACCGCCTATGGATCTTAGCTAATTGTTGTGCCGGCAAGAGACCCGCAGAACCGGGCGTCATGATACCCGCACTGAGTTGACTCCTTAGACCCGCGACACGAACCATATGAAATTCATCAAGGTTAGACGCCGAAATAGAGAGAAACCGCAATCGCTCAAGCAGTGGAACATCCGTATTCTCAGCTTCTTCCAATACGCGCGTATTAAAAAACAACCAGCTTAACTCGCGGTTGAATAATCGAGATGGGTTTGAAGGCTTCACGTTTGCTTTCTCTATTCGCTTGATCAGAGTTTGAGCAGTTTTATGTCAGGGAAACATGCGAGCTGGCAAGCTCAAAATCGTACAAATAAAACTCAAAATCGAGCAAAATTGGATTTATGCGGCGTCCGCTTCCAACTGATCAGAGGTCAAAAGTGTGAAGAGGCTTTGCGCATCCGGAGCCGCGCGTAATTTGGCCCGTTTTTCTTCGCGTCTAAGCTGACGTGAGACACGCGCCAAGGCTCTCAGATGGGCTCCTGCTGCATCTGATGGGGCCAAAAGAAATGCGACCAAATCAACGGGACGGTTATCGACACTATCAAAGTCCAGAGGCTCCGTGAGTCGAGCGAAGCCGACCATAACTTGGTCAATCCCATCAATACGCGCATGTGGTAAGGCGACACCATTTCCGACACCTGTGGACCCTAATCGTTCGCGTTCGACAGCAGCACTCACAATATCGCGCACAGTAACATCAAGACCATTGGCGTCGATAATCGCTTTTGCCATTTCTTGGAAAAGTTGTTTTTGCGAACTGATGCTCAGATCAACAATAACACTTTCACTCGAATATAGAATTTCGCCCATGGGTTTGCCTTCTATGCAATCTTCAATTTGCAAGCTGTACAAACCTTGTACGGCTGATCCGCGATATTAGATGCGGCTTACACCTTCTCATTGAGAGAAAGCGTCGCGCCCATAGACCTAACATTTAGAAAGGTCAATCTAGCTCTACAGCATCTAGATTAAGTCTTCGTAAGCGTAACACTATTTAGTCATCTTTTGGGTCGATCCATCCAATATGACCATCTGGGCGTTTAAACACGACATTCAGGCGCCCATGGCGCGCATTATTGAAGATTACGACGCCACTATCGGCAAGCCCGAGTTCCAAAGCCGCCATGCCAGGTGTTAAGGTTCTGATTTTGCGTGTGCTTTCTGCAATCACCATAGGTTCGTCACTCACGTCTTGATCTGCACTTTCATCATCATAATCCAGATCAGGCGCGATAGGGTTTTCAACAACAAATAGGGCTGCCTCTTTTGCTTTGGCTTTTTGAGAATGATCTTTGAGGCGTCGTTTATAGCGCCGCAAGCGCTTTTCCATATGTTCTAAGGCCTCGTCTGCGGCCGGATATGCATCTTGCGCCTCACCTCGAGCCTCCATGGTTGCGCCGGATGGAAGATGAACTGAACAAATAATCCGAAATCCTGAGCCCTCGCGCGCCACACTCACCTGTGCATCTCCATCACGGTGAATATATTTGTCCATCATCTCCTCTAATTTTTCTGAAATACGCTCTCTGAGCGCCTGGCTAACATCGATTCCTTTAGAGGCGATTTGGATTTGCATGGGCATCCTTTCTGATAATTCAATCTTATATGACTACCTTAACAGATATTTTGGGTGATGTGTAAAAATTCCACGCCTTTTACCACGTCAACCGTAGACATTTTATGGATGAAGTTAACCCAAGCTTACAAACCGCCAGTGATTTATGGCGACAGCTGGCCATTATAGTGGCAGCCCCGCTTATATGGCTGGCCTCTTCCCTTTGGCTGTTCATAGGCTCTGCGCGAAACCAGAGTGAGTTTTCTGACCTTAGCCTAAACCTTTTAGTCCCACAAACCTTTGCCTTTGCGATTTGGTTTCCGATTTTCCTGGGCATAATCGCTTATGGCTGTATTCAAGCTTTTCGTATCAATCGAACGCGCGATGTTTTTCGCAGGTCGGGCTGGTGGATTGCGGCTGGGCTTTGGGGAATTGTGGCTTGGGGCCTGATAACGGCGTTTGCACCCGATTCGAGTGTTGAAACACTTGCCTCAATGATTTTCTTACCAACAATGATTGCGCTTGTCATTGGCATGACCCGACTGCACCAAAACCGTCACAAATTAGACCCCATTGAACGGGTTTTAATTTTATGGCCGATTAGCCTTATTGCGGGGTGGTGTTCGCTGGCATTTTTTGTTGGGTTGAACGGCCTGGTTTGGAGTTATGTTGAACCTTTGGGTTGGAATAGTGTCTGGACGGCTTTAGCGGTCCTTAGCCTTGCCCTGACTTGGATCATTGCGGTTGTAAAGACATGGGGTTCAAATTCAGCTTATCTTTTTCCCGCAATATGGGGCTTATTCTTTTTAACGCTACGTCATCTCGCAGACGGTGGGAATGATCTCTTAGCGATACTTTCAATAAGCGGTATTATTATACTTACCGCTCTAAGCGCCCCAAAATTATTAAAGGTTTTGGCGCCAAGCTCTCAACTATCAAGATCCTAAAAATTTTAATACCGCAAACTCTATTGAAGTGGATCAGGCCCATATTGATTGGGTCCTTGCGTTCCGGGCATAGCAAACCAAATCAGTTTTCCGATTGAGATTAAAACGCCAAAGACTGGCAAAAAACTCAATATTAAAAAACCAGCCGTAAACCATCCTGTCTGACCCAAATCATGAAATCGACGGATTTCCAGCATTATTTTGGGTATAAAATGTGTGAACCCAAAAATGACCAATCCGTAAATTGCAAACCGTCCACTACCCGCCAAGGCTTCCCAACTGGCCATTACCGCATCTATGTCTTGCGAGCCCTCGAAAAATACAAGTTTCGCCAATTCTGTACTCCCGTCGGCCATAAAAAAAACTGTGAGCATGACGCCAGTCAAAATAGTTTCATAAAGTAAATACCACCAATATGCAGAGCGCTGGGATCGGCCCTCAGGGTTATTATAATTTTTATAAAAGCGTCGAACCGCCTCGCCAAAATCAAGCATTATCTAAACATTTCCGCGTCAAATTCATAAGGATCTTTTCCTTATTGGATTGGTCTTTTTGTGCCAAAGATGATATATCGAGTCCAACCGTTTAAAGTTCTGCGCAATCGCAACTTAGCCGAAAACATCTATATTGCCATGCCCCAACGGGTTTGGACCATAGCGATTTGGACCTTTATGTGAAGGCAAGATATTTAAAACAAATTGCCAGATAGATAAGATGATTAGCACGAAAAGATAAAATAAAATTAAATAGTCACGACCCGAAAACGGGGGAAAACTAGGAATATCACTGGTTGCGGATAGATCGAAAATGAGTTGGCTAACAGGCTCTTGAGAAATATATGCTAAAGGCGTCGCAAGAGCTGCCACTATAATCGCCAACCACCCCCGACGTCCTGTATCATGTAGACGTCGCATAGATTGAAACATTAAAGGGATCAGCAAAACCCATTCAAAAAAATTGTATAAAGGATAGGCATTCCATTCATTCAAAAAGCCTTGCCACCCATATTCTTCATAGTCAGTTGGCAAATCACCCGTCACACCATCCAACCAAACGAAACTTTCTATCGCCACAAGTATCGTCAAAAAAATAAACGTAATTAAAGCAGTCCACCAATATTCCGACCGCGACGCACGTCCTCGAAAATCAAATTTGTGGTGCCAAAAGGTTTTTATGGCTTGAATAGGGTTTAACATAT
>CAYTLJ010000126.1:0-2421 GCA_964438555.1 uncultured Algimonas sp. | reverse complement strand
ATATCCGTATCTTCAATTTTTGCAAATAACAGCTCGGGCGGCGCAATCGGATGATTAATGGGGAGCGCATTTATCAGGCTTGCGCTCTCTCCGAAATTCCACGTCCGGTTGGCCTCCGGAATATTTATCGCGTCCAAAATCTTGGCCGCAGCATCGGGAATAATGGGTTGCGCGATGACGCCAAACAGAGCGACAAGGTTAAGCCCGACCCGCACGCCGATGGCGGCTTGATCGACATCGGTTTTATAATGGGTCCAGGGCGCGGCCTGTGTGAGATATTCATTCCCCGCCGCCCAGATGGCGCGCGTTTCCGCCATGGCTTTGCGGAATTCGCGTTTTTCATAATAACCGACTAGGGCCGGAAGACGGTTTCTAAGCTCGCTGACAATCCAATCTTCTGCCTCACCAGCCTCTCCGCCGCTTGGGACTTTGCCGTCAAATTTACCGACGCAATATTTGGTAATCCGGTTGACGAAATTCCCCAGCACATTGGCCAGATCGGAATTCACGCTGGCTTGAAATTCTTCCCAGGTAAAGGCTGCATCAGAGCCCTCAGGCGCATTCGCCATTAGGTGCCAGCGCCAATAATCTGACGGCGCAATATCAATGGCCTGATCCATAAAGACGCCACGTTTTTCAGAGGTCGAGAATTTCCCGCCATACCAAGTGACCCAGTTAAAAGCCTTGAGCTCATCGACCAATTTCCAGTCTTGATTAGACCCCATAATGGTTGTGGGGAAAGACAGCGTATGAAAGGCGACATTATCTTTGCCCATAAATTGCACATAGCGCGTTTTATCCGCACCCTTATCTAGGCGCCAATAGGGCTCCCACTCCCCGCCCGTTTGCGCCGCCCAATCCTGCGTCGCGCCAATATAGGCAATGGGCGCATCAAACCAAACATAGAAAACTTTGCCCTCAAAACCCTCGCGAATATTGCCGTCCTTATCGACGACGGGAATGCCCCAGGCGAGGTCGCGCGTAATCGAGCGGTCCCGCAAGCCTTCATCCAGCCATTTCATCGCAATGGACGTTGTTAAGACTGGCCAGTCGCTCCGGTGACTTTCAACCCAGGCCCTGAGGTCATCACTCAGGACAGATTGTTTTAAATAAAGGTGATTGGTATCGCGAATTTCAACCTCATGCGAGCCAGACAGTGCGCTATAAGGGTCGATCAAATCCACGGGATCCAAGAGCTTGCCGCAACTATCGCATTGATCCCCGCGCGCTTTTTCAAAACCGCAATTTGGGCACGTCCCTTCGACATAACGGTCAGGCAGATAGCGTTGATCGGCAATGGAATAGACCTGTTGCGAGACGCGCTCTTCAATAAAACCATTTTCTTCGAGTGCGAGGGCGAAGGCTTGTGTCAGCGCGCGCGTCGTTTCCGAGGATGACCGTCCAAAATAATCATAGCTCAGCTTGAAATCTGCGCCTGCCGATTTTTGTTTTTCATGCATAAGATCGCAATAGGCAGCAACCTCCATGCCCTCAGCGGCGGCTGCGAGTTCCGCCGGCGTGCCATGTTCATCTGTGGCGCAAATATAGAGCACCTCATGGCCCATCAAGCGCATAGCCCGCGCATAGACATCGGCGGGCAGCATGGAGCCCGCCAGATTGCCCATATGTTTGACGCCATTAATATAGGGCAAGGCAGAGGTGATAAGAATACGATCAGTCATGTGCGCCTTCTATCGTGCCCGGACCCGCATGCAAGCCATGGAGTGCAATTTGCGCAAAATTTCGATTTCAGCTATGGTTTGATAAAGGGAGAGGGAAAAATGCCAAGAATTTTCAATACAAGCTTGCTCGCCGTCATTCTGGCGACCCTAATATTTTATATGATCGGCTTTGTCTGGTACGGATTTATATTTGAGGCGCAATGGCTTGAAGCCGCGAATATAACCAAAGAACAGGCTGATGCGAGTATGGAAGAAAAAGGATTTGTTTCCATACTGGGGTTTGGCCTTTTAATCACCCTCGCCCAAGCCCTTGGACTATTGTGGATTATCAATCACGCAGGCGCCAAGCGGATCGGCAGCTGTCTTTCCATTGCCTTTTGGGCGTTCTTGATGATTGGCGGCCCACTCCTGGCCTATGCCTGTCTTTATGGCGATTATAGTTTGCAAGGAATCCTGATTGATTATGGGCATATACTCCTTGGCTGGCTCGCCATGGCGACGATTTACGCGCTATTTCGCGGCAAGGAAAATATCGCCGCCAATGAAAATTAGGACATGACCCGGATTAGCCCGCAAGGCATCAGCTCGGTCAGCACATGCGATAAGGGGGATTTTTTACAGATCACCCGCTATTTGCGCTTGCCAGACTCATAGCAGAGCGGTAAATGCCGCGCCACACCAGTCAAGTGCCCCTATAGCTCAGCTGGTAGAGCACCTGATTTGTAATCAGGGGGTCCGC
>CAYTLJ010000125.1:0-6659 GCA_964438555.1 uncultured Algimonas sp. | reverse complement strand
CATGATGTCGCCATCTTTGACAATATAGTCTTTTCCTTCTTGTCTAACCTTTCCCGCTTCTTTTGCGCCTTGTTCGCCATTATTTGCGACATAGTCATCATAACCCGTTGTTTCGGCGCGGATAAAGCCTTTTTCAAAATCACCATGGATAACGCCAGCGCATTTAGGCGCTGTCCAGCCGTCCCGGAATGTCCAGGCACGTGCCTCTTTGGGGCCGACGGTGAAGTAAGTTTTGAGTCCAAGAAGGGCGTAACCGGCCCGGATCAAACGGTTTAGACCTGGTTCTTCAAGACCAATAGCACTCAAATATTCGGCTTGCTCTTCATCTTCCAGAACGGCCATTTCAGATTCGATTTGGGCTGAAATAATAACCGCTTGTGCGCCTTCTGATTGGGCGTGTGCGAGCACTTTGGCGCTAAAGTCATTCCCAGATGCGGCACTGTCTTCATCGACATTGGCGACATAAAGAACAGGCTTTGAGGTCAGTAATTGTAGCATGCGCCACGCTTTTTTATCATCTTCTTCAATCTCTGCGACACGGGCAGGTTTGCCGTCTTCAAGTAAGGCGATAGCGGTTTCGATCAGGCGGAGTGTCTGGAGCGCTTCAGGATCTTTTTGTTTGATCTTTTTCTCTAAGTTTGGCTTGCGTTTTTCCAGACTTTCAAGATCGGCAAGCATAAGCTCAGTCTCGATGGTTTCAAAGTCAGCCATAGGATCGATTCGACCTTCGACATGGGTAATGTCTTCATCTTCAAAACACCGCAGCACATAGATTATGGCGTCAGTTTCGCGAATATTGGCAAGAAACTGATTGCCCATACCTTCGCCTTTTGACGCGCCTTTGACGAGTCCGGCTATATCGACAAAATTCATACGCGCTGGGATACGCTGGGCAGATTTGCCAATATCAGCAATGACATTTAGGCGAGATTCCGGGACCGCCACATCCCCGACATTCGGCTCAATGGTGCAGAAAGGATAATTCGCGGCCTGCGCATTGGCTGTTTTCGTCAAGGCGTTAAACAATGTAGATTTCCCAACATTTGGAAGTCCAACGATACCGCACTTAAAACCCATGGGGGTAACTCCGACACTGAAAATATAAAGTCACGCGCAGGTGGAGAATATTGGAACAGAATGCAAGCTGGAATTGCCTTACAAAGCAGAGATTGCGAAAGTTTAGAAGCCTATCTAACAGTCGGGTTCGGGTAGCTCCAAACGTTCATCTATATCGATGTGATTGCCGCTACCAAGGCCGTTCAAACGGGAAATAGCTTCGACAGTGGTGCAGTTATTGCGTGCAATAGTCCAAACTGTATCACCACTCCGGACCGTGTGATAGTTACGTCGCGTGCTAGACTGAATGATTTGACGCGGTTCTTGCACGACTTCGGTTGCGATGACGCGGTTTGAACTTTGAATGATTTGGGGCTCGGAATTATAAACTGATTTGCGCAGGAAATAGTCTCGGCAATTGACCTCAACTTGGTGTAAGATGTTACTGCCAACGGCTTCGTCTTGGACAATTACGATACGGGCCACATCATTGCTATCATCTCCGTCTAGCGCATTGGCCCGCATATTGTCATTTTCGCAAACCAAAGACCCTTGGCTTCGGTTCTCCTGGGAAGCATAGCTAGTCGTTTGCACAGGGATTGTTTGAGCGGGCTGCTCATATTGAACGGTTTGAACGGTTTGCGGTTTTTTTGACAAAGACGAACAGCCAACAAGCAGTACAGAGATTGCGGATAGGGTCAGCGCATGTTTCATATTTACAGCCTCAATGAATCTGGAGCAGAATAGGCATGAATATGGTTAGTAAAGCCTTAATATTGGGTGTTTCTTTGCTATGAATAGTCGATAATCTGTCTTATTGGCGCGCTCATGAAACGGACGCTCAACAAATACCTCACACGCTTGCATAAATGGGCAGGATTAATACTCGCCTTTCAAATTCTGGCGTGGTTCGGATCTGGGTTTTTTATGACACTCTTTCCGATAGATCAGGTGCGCGGGAGGCATCTCGTGGACACGCAAACCTTTTCCCTGACGGATAAAGATTTGATCCCGATTGAGATCGCGATGACGACCTATGACGGGGCGCTTACGGGGGCGAGTTTGGCCAATATTGCAGGGCGCCCAGCCTATATTTTGATCGGCGATAGCGGTACTAAAATGCTGAACGCAAGGACAGGTCAGCTTTGGGAAGGTGTGGGCACGCCCGATATTCGTCAAATCGCGACTGGGAGCTATCAGGGAGAGGGCGATATTGCGTTAATTACCAAACTGGATAAAGCCCCGAAAGATTATCGAGGATCGCTTCCAATTTGGCAGGTCAAATTTGATGATAAAGCGCATACGCGACTTTATATCGACCCAGATACAGCTGAAATCCGGTCCGTTCGAACAAGACTTTGGCGGGTCTTTGATCTGGCCTGGAAATTCCACATTATGGATGTGACGGGCGAGGATAATTTCAATAGCTGGTGGCTCCGCTTGGCAAGTGGGGCGGCTCTACTTTTTGCACTAAGTGGTGTCGGACTATTATATTTTCGTATTTTGGGTCGTTCAAGACGCCGCCGGTCAAAGCGGGGCCGGAAAATCCCGCAGCCTATTTAGGGAGCATTTTGGTCAGGACCCAATCAAAACCACGGTCGCTTAAGAGCCGTCGCATAAACAGGGTGGGTTTCGCCATTTTACCCGCCACATATCGTGTCTTTGGTTTTGAGCTGGAAATAGCTTTGGCAATCACATTGGCGATGACTTGGGGCGAGTTGCTTGGGGATCCGTTATAATAGGTCTTACTGCCGTCTGCGACAGCTATTGAGAGGGCCTCATAAGGACCGCCTTTCGAGCGCTCTAACATTGGGTCCATCATGACGTCGCCAAATTCTGTTTCAATCGCACCGGGTTCGACGACACTGACATGAATACCGAACTCGGCCAATTCTACGCGTAATGAGTCGCTCCACCCTTCCAAGGCATGTTTGGTTGCATGATACCAAGCGCCGAGCGGCGTATAAACTTTACCGCCGATTGAACTGATATTGATAATTAGGCCCGAGCCTTGGTCACGCATTTTTGGGATAATTTTTTGGGTTAGTGAGGCCAGTCCAAAGAGATTGACCTCGAATTGGCGGCGCGCTTCATCAATCGAGACCTGTTCGACGGCGCCGTAAACCGCATAACCAGCATTATTGATTAAAACGTCGACCCTGTTTTGCTCGAAAAGCACGCGATCAACTGCGGCTTGAATTTGGGACTCGCTTGTAATGTCCATGCCAATCGCATGCCCGCCGAGTTCATTTAGGTCTTTCATGTTTTCCAAGCGCCGCGCTGCACCGTAAACGATATGTCCTTGTTTTATAAGGTGTTTGGCTGTGACTTTACCAATGCCCGAAGAGGCGCCGGTAATAAGAACAACCTTGGGCATTAGATCTTTTGTCCAGTCGCTTCCCAGTCTTTAAGGAAGGCGGCGAGGCCTTTATCTGTCAAGACATGATTTGCCAGAGATTTGACCACTTTTGGCGGTGCCGTCATGACATCGGCGCCAACCAAAGCACAATCTTTGACGTGATTTACATTGCGGATTGAGGCTGCGAGGATTTCGGTTTCAAAGCCGTAATTGTCATAAATTGTACGAATGTCTTCGATGAGTTCTAACCCGTCCAGCGTGATATCATCAAGCCGCCCGATAAAAGGTGAAATATAGGTCGCGCCGACTTTGGCCGCGAGAAGCGCTTGGTTAGGTGAGAAACACAAAGTGACATTTGTAGGAATGCCTTCTTTCGACAATGTGTTACAGGCTTTCAGACCATCCATTGTTAGCGGGAGTTTTACGCAGACATTATCCGCGATTTTGCGGAGCGTGCGGCCTTCTGAAATCATCTCTTTAGCATTCGTTGCGACAACTTCGGCGGAGACATGGCCCGGGGTGAGTTTGCAAATCTCAGCAATCACTTCTTTAAAATCGCGTCCAGACTTGGCGATAATTGATGGGTTGGTTGTCACGCCGTCGACGAGACCGATATCGGCAAGCTCGGAAATGGCATCAAGATCAGCGCTGTCGATAAAGAATTTCATGTCATTGTCCTTGAGGGATAGGATTTAAGGTCAAACGACTGCTATCATGGGCGTGTCGTGATTCAAACTGCCCAAATTCTCTTCCCTGTGAATGTTCCGACGGCCTTTGACTATGCTGTGCCGGAGCAACTGCGCGTGGCTAGAGGTGATTTTGTCTATGCACCGATTGGGAAACAGATGAAACTAGGTGTCGTTTGGTCGATTGGCCCGTCTCAAACAGACAAAACACTAAAAGAGATTGTAGATATTAAAGCGACCCGTCCATTAACGGAAGACTTGTTGGATTTTGTCGATTGGACAGCACGCTATACGGGCGCACCTGTCGGGAATGTACTGCGCATGGTGATCCGCAATTATAAAGCGCTCGATCCGTCTGCTATTGTCAGACTTTACAAACCAACAGGTGTTGAGCCCAATAAAATGACACCGGCCCGCCGCGCTGTCTTGGGGGGAGGTGGTCCGTGGCCTGCACGCGCAAGCGAAGTGGCTGAACGGGTTGGTGTATCTGCGGGCGTCGTAAAAGGCTTGGTCAAAGCTGGGGGGCTCGTGTCTATCGACGGCCCCGTCGATCCGCCTTTTAAGCCGCCCAATCCCGAGCAAACCGGTCAAAAGCTGACAGAAAGTCAGCGGGACGCCGCGGATGATTTAGTGTCCATGATCCGAAATGGCGGGTTTAATGCTGCTTTGCTGGACGGGGTGACAGGGTCGGGCAAAACAGAAGTCTATTTCGAAGCTGTCGCCGAAGTCATTCGCCGCGGCGGTCAATGTTTAATACTTGTCCCCGAAATTGCGCTGACCCAGGCGGGGTTGCGCCGTTTTGCGGAGAGGTTTGGTGCAGAACCTGCAAGTTGGCACTCAGCCATGGGGGAAGCTGCTCGACGTCGTGTATGGCGCGAAGTGGCACATGGACGGTGTAAACTTGTCGTCGGGGCGCGGTCAGCCCTCTATCTGCCTTTTCCTGATCTCGGCCTCATCGTTGTCGATGAAGAACATGATACATCCTATAAGCAAGAAGAGGGTGTCATTTACAATGCCCGCGACATGGCCGTGGTCAGAGCCCATATAAGTGGACATAGCGTTGTTTTGGCCTCCGCCACCCCGTCCTTGGAGACGCTGCACAATGCGCGATCCGGCAAATTCGCGCATATTGTCTTGCCAGAACGCGTTGGCGCAGCCGTTTTACCTGAAATTGGATTGGTCGATCTCAAAGACAATAGTCCAGAAAAGGGAAAATTTCTGTCTCAACCGCTAATCGATGCCGTTTCTGACGTCAGGTCCAGAGGTGAACAGGCTCTGCTTTATCTCAATAGGCGAGGATATGCGCCCTTGATCATTTGTCGATCTTGCGGCGAAAAGCTAAAATCACCGGATACGGATAGTTGGTTGGTCGAGCATAAGCGAACGGGTCGGGCCATGTGTCATCTCACCGGATTTTCTATGCGCATGCCGAAAGAATGCCCAAATTGTAAAGCGGAAGACAGTATGACGAGTATTGGGCCGGGGGTTGAGCGCATCGCAGAGGAGGCGAAAGAGGCATTCCCAGACGCTCGAATTGAGATTTTAAGTTCTGATACGACGCGTAACCCCGCTGAATTGGCCGCGCGCATGCGTCGTATGGAACAGGGCGAAATCGATATTTTGATCGGTACGCAAATGGTAGTCAAAGGACATAATTTTCCAAATTTGACGTTTGTTGGTGTTGTCGATGGGGATTTGGGCTTGGCAGGCGGAGATCCAAGGGCAGGTGAGCGAACCTATCAGACATTGGTCCAAGTTGCCGGGCGCGCGGGTCGGGCGGAAAAAACCGGTCATGCGCTTATTCAGACCCATCAACCCGAACATGAGGCCTTGCAGGCCTTGGCTGCCGGAGACCGAGACATGTTTATTGGGGTAGAGCTTGCGATGCGAGACATGCTCGGCTTACCGCCTTTTGGAAAATTGGCGGCTGTGATCATTTGGGGGCCTGATGCGAAAAAGACACATGATCTGGCTCGTAAATTTTTAAACCAAGCGCCGCGCGCAGAGGGGATAGAGATTCTGGGGCCCTCAGAAGCGCCAATTTCCCGTTTACGGGGGTCTTATAGGTTTCGGCTGTTTATTCAGGCAGATAGCTGCGTCAATCTGTCCAAATACATGTCCCAATGGAAAAACAAACTTCGTGCGCCTGCAAGATATAAAATCCAAATCGACATCGATCCGCAGAATTTTATGTAGGATTATCAGGACCTAAAGCAGATATACGGCGCAGGGTGATGCAGATTTGACACAGTTTTGAAAAATCTATGGATAAATGTCCATATTTACGCGTTTTGGGTTTGAAAAGAAGGTCGCATTAATTTAGCGGATTTACCTAATTGCGTCGGGTGAGAGACTCGGACGCGTGTGCCTGCATTTCTGGTAGGCGTTTTATAAGGGAATCTTTCGAACATGAAAATGTCCACCAAAACAAGGCTAATGCTTTCAGCCGTTTCAGCCGCAGCGCTTGCTGCAACCGCTGCGCCAACATACGCGCAGGACAGTGAAGACGTCGTTGTCGTTACGGGCTCACGTATCGTCAAACAAGACTTCATCTCTAA
>CAYTLJ010000124.1:0-6714 GCA_964438555.1 uncultured Algimonas sp. | reverse complement strand
GTTGTCTCACCAGAAATGTGCGAAACATGTTTAACTTGAGAGCGGCTGGCGAGCGTATATTCATCCGTTGGATTATATTCACCATGTGGTTCAAAAACCGTCACAGCCGCAAAGCTTTTTGACCGAGGCCCAGAATAAATAAGCGCAGGTTCACGGCGCAGGCTGAAATTCGGATCATTGGCACCAAGTTCGGCTAAGGTCACATGTGAGCCTTGCGGCAAGGCGGTTGTGAGCGTGTAAAAGCGACGATCTAGTAATAGTGTGGTTTGTGCCTGCGCATCAGGCAATTCAGCTTCGCCGACCTGCCAGAGATATTGATATCCATTGTCAGACCCTAAAGGCTTGCGAGAGGTTGTATCGGCGTCGATCTCATAATTGGTTTCAATAATTTGACCATTATAGTGATAGGGCAAATCATAATCGTGAAGGCCTTCGCCTTTCGCTTTGACGACATCAATTAAGATTGGGGCTTCAAGCGCGGCGTGACGTACCAAAGCAACGCTACGCTGTAATGTTACGCCAGGATAAGCCGTATCCATCGTCGCCGATGTCGCTGAAATATCTTCACCAATGACAAAGGGTCCAAGAATAGGCGCATGTTTATTGCCCTCTTCAGTCTTGCCATTGAAATGCGAGATCTGATCAACAACCAAAGCATTATGTGCGATTGTCTGTTTCGCATATAGATTATTTTCGGGCAGGTAATGTCCGCCATATTTGGCTTCAATATTCAAAAAACGCGATGCGCCATAATCTCTTAGGATTTCATAGCCACGATCAAAGACCAATAAGCCCATCTTGTCGAAATGCCCATGACCCAGGCCTTGAGAGGTATTTTTAATGACGACGGCCATGCCGTCAGGATCATTTGACTCCCGTAAGATATCGAGGGCACCGTTCTTTCCTGTTGCGCCATCTGCTAAGCGCATAGAGCGGTAATCAAAGGGCTTAGATTTGCCCGCATTGATCGCTTTTGAAACCGCACGACCGGCTTGTGTTGGCACAACACGGTTTTGAGCTTCAGCGATAGACAAGAGCGAAACGTCGCCTGTCAGGTCATAAGCAATCGAGACCCCATGCAATAATTCAGTTGTCGCAATATCTTTATCTTTAATCGCGTCATTAATCGGAAAGAACAATCCGCCGTAATTTTGTTGGATCGTCGTATAGATCGCTTTTTTCAAAATCTCGTCGCGTTGCCCAAATATATCACGCTCGGGCTCATTTTCTTGAATGGCTTGCGCGAAAAGAACGAAAGGCATCAGGGCATAACGCTGATAATAGGGCCCTTCATTATAATAACCATCGGGTGAGAAGAGCACATTTAATTGGCGTAAGAACCCACCTTCTCCCGATAGATCGAGACCCAGCAAAGCCTTTTCAACATAGTCTTCGCGATCAAGCGCGTAACCCGTCAACCCAACAGCGGCTGTCGCCCAGGTTCCGTGATTATGGATTTTGTCAAAGGTTTGCGGCTGACCAACAGACAAAAATTCGACCATGGGATGGAAGAGACCATCTTCGACGCGGGTCTTTGTTTCATCATCGAGCGAGGCGCGGATTTTGTCATAGCCTTGTGCCGCATGCACAAGCCACCAAGCTTCATTTAAACTTTGCCAGAACAAGCGCCCTGGCGTTTGTTCTTTTTGTTTTGGGTGTAGGGGTAAGTCAGAATACATCCCTGCATATTCATCGAGATACCGAATAAGATGATCTGCATAACGCGCCTCTCCACTGGCTTCAAAGAGGAGCCCGGCTTCGAAAATAGCTTTGGCGTTTCGTTTGTGTTGTTCATGCGTATATCCGCCACCTGCATCTTTAGGCACGGGTACAATAAGGGGTTGATCCAATTGCGCATCAATACGTGATTTCATCTGCGCAAACGCCGCATCATATAGATGGCCGGAAGTTTGGCCCAGCTCAACTTTGTCCGACTTTCCTGAAGCTGATGGTACAGAATCCGGCCCAGACGTTTTTGGAGACGAGCACCCCATAAGACCCAAAGCTAAAGCAGTCGATATGGCAGAGACGTGTCTCATCTTTTTACAGACCTTGATTGCCTGAAATACGCGCCGTTGGTTCCAGACCACTTGTTATTTCTTTAACAATAGGCGCTGCCGTTCCTGCAAAATTATTGCCTGAAATATCCGTTTGCGGATCACCAACCGTATGATCGATTTTGAACTTAGCCGATTTTTTGAATGTGTTTCCAACAATATCCGTGTCTTGGACACCGTGGAGAAAAAGAGATGTCTTGAGCGTATTTCTTGACCCCTTGCCGACATTTTCGAATACAGAGTCTCGCATTTCAAAATGCGGGCCAAATGTACTCTCGTCGCGTCCACCGCGATAAAGCGATGCCAGTGGCCCTTGAATGTCTTTGAACTCGGACCCCAAAACCGTGACATATTCGGCGTTATAGCGTCCAAAATCATCAATTTCGTCATCAAGGTTAAAAACGGTTCCTGAGATATTCTCAATACGACTATCCTTAATCGTAATATAATCGGCCATCGTACTTTTTGCGCCGCGGATCACGTCAAAGAACCGGTTCACATCAAGGTCTTTGATGACACAATCATCAATCTCGACGCGGTAATTCTCCGTCATAGAATAAGGGCTTGTCCGGATAACCGCATTCCCTGTTATATCCGGAGCTTCCGCGCCTGTAATCGTCAAATTCTCAAGGCGGACACTGCCACCATTTTCGATCTGGAATAAGGCTGTGCGCTCAAAGGCAAGATTAACATCACCAACGCCCCGACCTTTAAAGGTTAACACCTTATCCAAGGTCAACGTCTTGCGAACCGTATGCTCACCAGAGCTCAGCACCAATATGTCGCCGTCTCCAGCCGACGCGACCGCATCAAAAAGGGCGCCCTCATCATTGGACACAGTAATTGTTTTGCCAGACCCGAATTCGACCCGCGCAGGCGATTTAGGATACCAAGACACGCCAACATCATCGAGCGATGTCACAGTTAGGTCGCGCGACACACCAGCTTCCACGCCGGAGGCAGGATAAAGCAGACCATTTGAAGCACGTGTAAGACCAGATCCTATATTTTCAAAACCAGTCTCAAAAACCGGATCACCGTCACCAGCAACAATATTATCAGAAAAATCAATACCTGACATATCATCATAGACCTGGAAAATTTCGCCAGACACATCCCGTGAAATCAGATTTCCAGAAAACACCGTATCATCAGGTACCGCGGAACGTTCACTATCGCTTCCCGCGCCCATTTGGATCCGGTCACTTCCCAATATACTATTATTCTCAATGACCGCGTCTTTGACTTGGTGATATCGATTGATTGGCGAATTGGGCACACCATTCATAACTGTGAAGGCACCGCCAAAACGAATACCCGTCAGGGCTTCCATATAATTATTACGAACTTTATGACCCGCATTAATGACACGAATACCGCCCGTATGTTGCGCGCTATCACCCAAAAATACATTATTTTCTATGATATTATTATTGCCATGGCGCATTGTCAGCGTGCCGCGTGCTGCGAGGAATGTATTTCCTCTCAATTCATTTTTCCCGGATTTCACCGAAATAATCTCAAGCTCTCCATCGGTCCGGTCAAACACATTATTTTCAACGACTGTTAAAGAGTCAGAGAGTGAATAATGGCTAGTTCCAATCCGAAGGGTTTCGCCGCCATTGGATCCCAAAATTGGCCGAGGTCCAAAATAATTATTTGCAATGACATGCGCATTTTCCTGGCTTGCCTCAGTATTGAGACGAACCGCCATGGTCACGCCCTGATTGCCTTTGCCAGAGAGATGATTATTTTCAAATCTATTCCCTTTGCCATACATCAAAACCCAACTATCGGTCTCAAACCGTTCAGGGTTTGAAAATCCGTCAATGACGACTTCGCGGACCGTGGAATTATTTGCGAGCTTAGATTTACTCGACCGAAATTCGATAACGGCACTGGTTGGTGTAAATCCGTTTTTAAATACAAGCCCTTCAACAATAAGATACTCACCAGCCAAGCGTAAATTTGACTGACCGGTTAAAACAACCTGGCCTTTGGTTTCAGCTTTCAGCGTAATAGGGTTGTCGGCATCACCTTCGCCCGTAAATAGGATTTCAAAATCGTCCCATTCACCATCGGCTAAGATGATTGTACCGCCAGGCGCAACATTGGATAAGGCTTCAGAAAATTCATCTTGCGTCCGGGCATAAAAATCGCCTTCCGCAACGCTAATGGAAGGCTTTTCGCCAGAGTTTGTTTGGGACTCCACACAGCCACTCAAGGCCCCTAAAGAAAGAATAGAAATCCCTACACCGAGCGCGAGCGCACGCGAAATAGCTGTCCCTTTTATTCGTTTTACCACCAGTCAACTCCCGACGAGACATCCCGCCCGTTTTGATTACTTAATCCGCTAGACGAGAGTTAAAGTCAACCGATTCAATATACCAAAATGCATGTATCGGTATGACCGAAACTAACCGTCAATTTCTGCCGTCATCAGATAGCGAGATCGACTTTCAGAGGCTTGGCGCTTGACCTCGCGGTAAGCCTCTTCTTCTGATTCTTTTAAAAGCTCTTCAATCATGCGTGTAAAATGCGCCCGCATCGCAAGCCGTGCACGAGACGGATCTCGAGCTTGTAAAGCCTCTAAAATATCTCTGTGCTCACGCTCACGCTTTTCCGATCCCTTATCGCAAACGTCCTTATAGACTTTTTGAAGCTTCGCCGCCTCGGTTCGCATTTTCCACATACTTTCAATCGTATATATGATCGCAGAATTATTCGTTGCCTGCGCTATTGTAAGATGAAAAAGGCGGTCCGCCTCTTCATGGGAAATTCCAGATTCGTTATTTTCGTCACTCATCGCCCGAATAAAAACCTCAAGCTGTTCAAGGGTTTCATCAGAGATCATAGGGGCAGCGAGCGCCGCAGCTTCAGCTTCAAATAAGGAACGCGCCTCAGTTAGCTCGAACGGGCCCGCCTTGGGTAGACCACGACCTAAAAGTTGTGATCCGTCTTGAACATAAGCGCCTGAGCCAGGACGGATTTCAA
The DNA here is from genome assembly GCA_964438555.1 of uncultured Algimonas sp. GTDB lineage: Bacteria > Pseudomonadota > Alphaproteobacteria > Caulobacterales > Maricaulaceae > Litorimonas. The sequence continues at coordinate 1,663 of CAYTLJ010000124.1, read as the reverse complement.
TTCTACCTTGGGCCTGTAATGCAATCGCAGCCTCACGGACTGAAACCCGACTAACCCCAAATTGCTCTGCAAGATCCCGTTCTGCAGGAAGCCTGCTGCCAGGTGGAAAAGCGCCAGAGTCAATGAGTTCAATGATCTGATTGGCAACCTTATGATATAAACGATTATCTGTCATCTTACCCCCCTTTATTTGGACTTACCAATTATTGGGACAGAATAACACATCCAGTCAAGGTTAAAATGCTCGACACGAGAAAACATGCCGAGCAATTCCCTATTCCTAGAATTTACCTGTTATACCCAGGAAGAAACGCGGACCAAATACATTGAGCTCTGCGAAACTATCTTCGGTAGGATTAAATTGTTGACGCGCCGTATTGAGCAGGTTTGTCCCTTCAAGCGTTACCTTGAAATTTTTATTGATTTTATAAGACAAACGCGCATCCGCGACAAACGCATCATCAATAAAGCGTAAGTTCAACGGCGTCGTAATAAATTGCTGGAAGAATTCGCTTCGGAATTTACCAATACCTGTCAATGTCAAATCTCCAATATTAAAGTAGACTTGACCATTGGCCGTATGATTGGAGAATCCAGGCAGGTTAGCCGGCGGAATAAAGCCCTCTCTAATGCTTACGATTTCACCACCGTTAAGCGTTACAGCCTCACCAAATTGACCATCTTCAAATTCAAAATTTGATTCGGCATAATTATAGCTCGCCTTAAAGCCGAGACCGCTTAAAACGCCTGGTAGATATGTAAAGGCATGGGCCGCGTTAAGTTCAATACCATAAATCGTATTATTCTCATCTGTGGTTGTCTGGACCGGCACCAATACGGAAATATCCTGACCGTTAATGGTGAACGTCTCTGCCTGAAGAGAATTTTGGAACCCACCTCTGAAATCCTTATAGTAGAAACCCAAGGCCAGAATGGAATCTTCGTTGGGATACCATTCCGCCGCCACATCATAATTCCAAGACGTAAATGGCTCTAATCTTGGGTTACCATTGGCGATAACACCCGAAATAAAGTCATTGATTGACACTGTTTCATCGGCGTCTGTGAGGTTGAGCACGTTAAATGTCCGACCATTACCCAAATCACTTGGATCAGGGCGCGATAAGGCTCTAAATACGCCCGCCCGGAACAAAACATCGTCCCGAACATCGACGACCAAATTGGCGCTTGGGAGAAGCTCAGTATAACTAAAATCATCCCTCACTGGTACGACATTATCGGTCCCAGTGCTTTCGTCCAAGCCAGTTATATTGCCATCATCATCAATCTCCACCGTAATTTCGGAACGGAAACTATTGGATTCTAGTGTTGTATCAACATAGCGAAGGCCAAAATTACCGCGGATTGGCAAGCCCTCAAACTCTGAGTCGAAATTCACCTGACCATAAAAGGCTACCGTATCTTCTTCGATATCAACAGATTGAACAAGTTCTGATCCAGTTGCATCAGCGGCAGATGGCGCGGACAAGCCACGACCAATAACCGCGTTGGACAAACAGTCTAGATCCGTGAATGTTAGGAATTGATTTCCCGTTCCTACGTCCAGAATATTTCCATCTGCGTCGATATTCGTGATCAAATTTCCGTTGATTTCGCCATTTAGGAAACTTGACTCTCTAAATGTATCGCGCGCACAAGCTGC
>CAYTLJ010000123.1:0-6755 GCA_964438555.1 uncultured Algimonas sp. | reverse complement strand
AAAGCCTGTTCGCGGGCGGCGTCCGTTTTAGGTCCGATTAAAAAAGCGACCTCAGGAAAATCTGGCTTTGGCGTTGCGTTCAAATCCGACAAAACCGCCTCTAGCCGACGCGCAATCGCCTCACCGCTATCAATCCAGCTTACGGTTTGACGGACCGCTTGTTTAAGCTCGTCTTTTAAAAGCGGAAAATGGGTACAGGCCAAGACAACCGCGTCGACATCTGCGCCAATACGACCCGCAAAAAGCGGATCAATTTCACCGCGTATAATCCCCATATCAACCGGCTTGCCCGATAATTTACGTTCGGCCTGTTCGACCAATCGGGTTGAGCCTTGCAGGACGACCTCACAATCCGATGCAAAATCTGAGATCAGATCATTGACATAACGCCGCCGAATTGTCCCTGGCGTTCCCAGAACCCCAATTGTTCCCATGCGCGATGTCTCAGCCGCTGGTTTAATGGCGGGCACAACCCCGATGACAGGAATAGAGAGCTTATCGCGAATGTGCTGCAGCGCCGTGGTTGAGGCCGTATTACACGCAATAACCACCGCGTCGGGATCCAGCATAAGACACAGCGTTTTTAGAAGTCCTGGCAAACGGGCTTGCAAGGCCGCTTCGCTTTTATTGCCATAGGGCCGGAATTCATCATCGGCAATATAAGATAAAAACAGATCGGGCTGACGCTTTCGGATCTCTGCGACCACAGATAATCCGCCGACCCCGGAATCAAAAACAAGAATATGATGGCTCATAATCTGTCTTTGGACCAACAGGGTAAGCAAATTATGAAATCTTTTTGATTAATTCATGGCAGTTTCTGATCTCGCCATTTGCATTATAGCTGTGCTGGCTTATCTGGGGCCATTATGGCTCCACCGCTCTTAACCTTAAAGGACATGGCCCTCACCTTTGGGTCGACGCCGCTGATCGAGCGCGCAGACTTAACCGTTCATGCGCGTGACCGTATCTGCTTGGTTGGACGCAATGGATCGGGGAAGTCCACCTTGCTTAAAATTGCAGCCGGTCTGGTCGAGGCCGATAGTGGAGACCGCTTCGTCAAGCCGGGCACGAGTTGGCGCTACCTCCCCCAAGATCCTGACCTTTCATCTTATGCCAATGTCGAAACCTATGTGCGCGACGGCTTGGTCGGGGCTGATGATGGGTACCGCATTCCTTATCTCTTGGACGCGCTTGGCCTGAAGGGCGATGAAGACCCGTCCTATATGTCAGGCGGTGAGAAACGCCGCGCCGCTCTTGTGCGCACCCTCGCCCCAGAACCTGATATTTTAATGTTGGATGAGCCAACAAACCATTTGGATCTGCCCGCGATTGAATGGCTGGAGGGTGAGCTTGGAAATATTCGCGCCGCCCTCTTATTGATTTCGCATGATAGGCGTTTTCTAGAAAGCCTGTCGCGCAAAACGCTTTGGATGGACCGCGGCGAAACGCGTGAGTTGAATAAAGGCTTTGGCCATTTTGAAGATTGGCGCGATGAGGTGTTAGAGCAAGAAGAATTAGACCGCCATAAACTCGCGCGCCAAATCCACCGCGAACAACATTGGGTGGTTCACGGGGTATCTGGGCGACGCAAGAGAAATGTCCGACGTCTCAAAGAATTGGGTTCGCTGCGCAAAGAGTTAAAATCCGCCAAGAAAGTGGTCGGGCAAGCCGACATAACTGTCACCCAAGGTCGGTCATCTGGAAAGCGTGTCGCGCGCCTAACAGATGTCAGCAAAGCTTTTGACGGACGAACGGTCATCGACACGGTTTCAATGCGGATCCACCGCGGCGAGAGAATTGGAATTGTTGGTCCAAATGGGTCCGGCAAATCAACCCTGTTAAAATTAATCATGGGCGAGATTGAAGCGGATAGCGGCACGGTCGAATTAGGGCTTAATCTTGAACCCCTGGTCATTGATCAAAACCGCTCAACTTTAAATCCAGATTGGACCTTGGCTGACGCCCTAACAGATGGGGGCGGTGACAGTGTGATTGTCAATGATCAGCCCCGCAATGTGATCGGCTATATGAAAGACTTTCTGTTTTTGCCGGAACAAAAGCGCACACCCATCCATGCTTTATCAGGCGGCGAGCGCGGGCGCCTTCAACTCGCACGCGGGCTCAGGCTGCCCTCTAATCTGCTTGTTCTGGATGAGCCGACAAATGATTTAGACCTCGAAACGCTTGACCTCCTACAAGAAATTGTCGCCGATTATGCGGGTACAGTTATTTTGGTCTCTCATGATCGGGATTTCCTAGACCGAACCGTCACACGCACCCTCGCCTATGAAGGTGATGGGAAATGGCAGATCTATGCTGGGGGCTATTCCGATCTGATTGCGCAACGCGGCAGCGGGGTAAAAGCCAGACAAGACGGCAAATCTGATCGTGCAAAGGCAAATAAAACGACCAAGTCTGATGAGGCGCAAAAACCATCACCGGCCAAATTGAGCTATAAGCATAAATTCCGCCTCGAAAAATTGCCTGAAGAAATGGCCGCTATAGAGGTTGAGATCGAGACATTAAACACGGCAATGGCGGATCCAGAGCTCTATGCCAAAGACCCTGAGCGCTTTCAAAAAACGTCAGATGCAGTTGTCGCAGCCCATGCCAAATTAGCAGAACTTGAAGAAGAATGGCTGGAACTTGAAATGATGCGCGAAGCGGCTGGTGCTTAGCCCTTCACCATATCTCTCGTCAGGACCTTGTCCATATCGCCGTCCACATTCTTTAAAACCAATGGATCCATGACGCGCCGGAACAGCGGCGGGAAATAGGCCAATATAAACATGGTCGAATAACCAAAGGGGAGCTGGGGCGCATCTGGAAAGGTCCGCAAATTTTGATAGTGACGCGAGGGATTAGCATGATGATCGGAATGACGGGCGAGATTAAAACTGACCAAATTTGTAAAGAGCTTATTGCAATTCCAACTATGTTTGGGTTCAGCCGGCAGATATTTCCCGTCTGGACGTTTGTCGCGAAGCAAGCCGTAATGGGCGACAAAGTTTTGTAAAGACAGGCTGTGAACGGAATAGAGCCAAGCAATCACGAGATAGGGCAGGATGACCCATCCAAATATAGCGAGCATTAATCCCCAAGCGATAATTCCCAATATCGTTGAATGAATAACCTCATTCCTTATTGAGAATTTTGAATAGGCTTTACGCTCGGCTCTGCGACTTTCAATTGACCAAGCTCGCTTCCAAGCCCCCGGAATTTCACGAGTCATGAAGCCCCAAAAGTTTTCGCCGAAATAGCTGGTCGCAGAATCCTTGGGTGTCGCCACATGGGAGTGATGCCCCATATTATGTTCAATCCGGAAATGGCCATAAAGACTTGGCGCGAGCATAAATAAAGAAATCCATTTACTCGTCCGGTCCGTTTTATGCCCTGTTTCATGACCGGAATTAATCGCAAAGGTAAGGCCAAGCCCGTGGGCCAAACCTGCCCCAATCATATTGATCAGAGATATATCATGTGAGCTGACATACCAGGCCCCAAAAATCCAAGTCAGATAGATGATCGGTAACAGGCCGTGGACCATATAACGGTAAAATGGAGACATCGCGGCTTCACTGTCCATCTGTCCCAAGAGATCAGATTTATCATCGCCCATGAAAATTTCGAGACATGGAATGACAAGATAAACCAGAGCAACAGGCAACCATACCCAAGCCGCCTGCCCCGTCAAAAAAGCTGTGACTGTGCCAAGCAATGGCATGAGCGGATAGGTTAAAGAGACTAACCAGAGATGGCGTTTACGTTCAGGATGGGTTTCAAAATCCGGGTTTAAAAATGCCATATCGTTTTTCCCCTAGGCGCCCTATTTTCGGGTCGCCGTGACCTTTACATCAATTTCAACGGACCGGGACACATATTCATCTGTATCCCAAGGTGCGGCGCCAACCTCCCAAAGCGTGCGGTCAATCGTGGCCTTGCCGGTCATAGCCGCTTGGTTGCCTTCAATCTCAAGATTAAACGCTAAGGTGACCGGATTTGAGGCACCTTTTAGGTTTAGCGTGCCATTTGCGATGTAACCCTCTGCGCCTCGCTCGATGTCTTGCGTTTCAAATACAGCCACGGGGAAAGCCTTGGTCGAAAACCAAACCTTGCCGGGCACGGTCGAATTGCGATCATTTGATCCGGCATCGACACTGGCGAGCGGGATTTCGATCCGAATATTCGCCTTTTCTAAGGCCTCTGGATCAAAATTGATTGTCCCTGAAAAGTCTTCAAATTTCCCGCTAAAGGCCTCGCCTTCTTGCAAAGCTGAAAAGTGGATATGGGAGCTGTCTTTGACGATGTCCCAATTGCCAATCAGGCTCTGCTGGGCAGTCACCTCAGTATTATTTTGAACCTGCTGCGCTTCGGTTGAATTTGCATTTCCGCAGGCCGTTAAAGCCAGGGTCAGGACCGCAAGGGCGGATAGTCTTGTCGATTTTGAATGTCGCATATCCTTATTACGGGGTATAAAGTGGTAATATGCAAATGAATTTTACGCGATATCTCTGCATAGTGTGAATTCAAAGACATATTTTAACTTCATACGAATGACCTCAATTGCTAAGAGAAATTGGTTTCGAATAAGAAAGATATATATGTCATCACAATTTATCGCCGCGCCGGGTCAGGATTTTGATCTGGCATCACGACCGACACGGGTCGAACTGTATAAAAACAAAAAAGCGGCCCTAGCCGCGATAAAAGATAATGCCAAAGCCATCTCAGGCCTAGCTCACCGCCTTTACGGCGAAGCGGACCGAAAACTCCTCATTGTCTTACAAGGTATGGACACCTCCGGCAAAGACGGCACAACCGAAGCCATGTTTCACCGCACAGCGCCGCTCAATGTAAATGTGGCCGCCTTCAAAGCCCCGACCAAGACGGAACTCGCCCATGATTTTTTATGGCGTATCCATCAGGTCGTGCCCAAAAAGGGACAGATCACAGTCTTTAATCGCAGCCATTATGAAGACGTCTTGGTTGTCAAGGTACGGGAATTTGCATCCGCAGAAACCGTTGAGCAGCGCTATGCCCAGATCAATGAATTTGAGCGCCTCCTTACAGAAAGCGGGACGACGGTTTTGAAATTCATGCTCCATATTTCGCATGAGACACAGGGTGAACGCTTAGAAGACCGTCTTGTGCAACCGCATAAAAGATGGAAATTTAATCCCGGTGATTTGGATGATCGGGCGCTTTGGCCACACTTTATGGAGGCCTATCAAACCATGGTTCAACGGACCTCGACGGATCACGCGCCTTGGCATATTATCCCGTCAGATAGTCGTAAAACACGCGGGGCTATTATTTCGGGTATTGTTCGCGAGACACTTGAAAAAATGGATCCGCAATATCCTGACCCAGGCTACCGCCCCGGTGATTTTGAAATTGGATAAGTCTTTGTGCTCGGCATCAGCAGAGCACGTTTTTACAAGACGGATAATATCTCACCCGCGAGGCGCGGAATATCTGCGCTTCTAACGCCCGCAATATTCACGCGGCCACTATCGGTCATATAGATAGATTTCTCGCGCAATTTATGGGTTTGCGACACGGAAAGTGGTAGGGTTGAAAACATGCCATTTTGATTAAGCACAGCAGCCGACATGGTTTCACCGCCTTGCACATTTAAAGCGGCTGAAAGCTCGCGCCGCAAACTGCGCATTCTTTCACGCATCTCTGTCAGTTCCTCAATCCAGATTTTGCGTAAGCCCGCATCGCCTAAAATATGCGAGACCAGACGCGCCCCGTGATCAGGCGGCATAGAAATAATCTTGCGCTGAAGCGCGCCAAGTTGTGAGCGCGCAATTGCGGCTGTCGCGTCATCCTTACAAACAATGGCGATCAGGCCGACACGTTCTTTGTAAAGTGCGAAATTTTTTGAACAAGACGCGGCGATTATAACTTCTGGGCAAAGCTCAACGACTTTACGCAGGCCGTAAGTATCTTCTTCCATACCGCGGCCCAAACCAAAATAGGCAAGATCAATAAAAGGCACGAGACCTTTAATTTGCATAAATTCGGCGACCCGGTCCCACTCAGAGGGTGAAAGATCAGCCCCAGTTGGGTTGTGGCAACAGCCATGCAAGAGGACAACGTCGCCAGATTTTGCATTGGCATCCAAATGCGCAATCATATCGTCAAAATCGACACCCAAAGTTTCACGATTATAATAGGGATATTGCTCAATCTTGAGACCGGCTGAGCTGATCAGCGGGATATGGTTCGCCCAGGTCGGCGTTGAGAACCAAACCGTGCAGTCCGGTGCGGCTGATTTAATAAGTTCAGCGCCTAGGCGTAACGCGCCCGACCCGCCTGCGGCTTGCGAACTGGCTGTCCGGTCCAACAAGGCGGGATCAATCTTTCCATTTTCACCGCCAAACATCAGATCCAGCATATCATGGCGAAAGCCTTCATAGCCGCGAATACCGACATAGGTCTTGGTCGTCTCAGATTCCCAAAGCTCTTTCTCAGCCTGTTTTACCGCGCGTAAAATCGTCGTCTCTCCGGAATCGTCTTTATAGACACCAACGCCCAAATCGATTTTGTCTGGGTTCATATCGGCCTTACATTGTTGCATAAGAGCCATAATGCCGTCAGGGGCGCGCGGAACGAGATATTCGAACATGATGGTGAATCCGTAGTCAGACCTAGTGTATGGGCGCTCTCCTTAAAGCGTTTTATTTGAAACCTCTATAGCTCACGGTAATTTTCCATTGCCTTATGCGCAGTGACACGGTTGAAGG
>CAYTLJ010000122.1:0-6902 GCA_964438555.1 uncultured Algimonas sp. | reverse complement strand
GCATGTCCCTAGGACCTCCTGGGTCTCATATTTGTAAACCAAACGCGCACCCCAGCCCGATCTCGAAACATCCAGGAGATTCTGGGCACAGGGCCCAGAATGACGAAGATTGTGGTTTGGTGTGATCGGCGCCCTGTTTCCTCCAGAGATTAACGTTGAGTAAAGCCTAAAAGGGCATAAGCCCTTATGCGCTTGTCTTTCGCTATATCCTTTATGATGGGTTTGAGCTTTTGTTTTGGACCTCAGGCTCTGGCTCAAAATGCCGGTGATCTGAAAGTCCTTACGAAGAAGGAAGAAGAGGCGCGCAAGAAAACGGCAAAATTAGAGTCTGAGCAAAATACGGTCCGACAGGATATAAGCAAATTAAAAGCAGAACTTTCAAAATCTGCTATTGAGGTTCAAACGATTTCGTCCGAACTCTCATCACTTGAAAAACAAACAAATGACCTAACACAACGTGCGCAGTCTTTGAGAGCTGGGATAGACCAAGACAAAAGTCGCTATGTCGAACTTTTGGCGGCTATACAGCGGCTCGAAGCCTCTCCGCCTCCCGCTCTAATCTTATCTCCGCGCGAAGCCAAGAAAGCGTCCCAGGCGGGCATATTGATGAATAATCTCTCTGTGCAATTGAAAGACAGAGCGGATGCTTTGAACCTCAATCTAACGGCATTGAGCGTAACACAGACCCAAATTCAAAATAAACAAGCAGACCTAAAATCCGCACAAACGCGACTGACTAATCGCCAAGCCGACGTGAAAAAGGGCTTATCCAAGAAACATCAACTTGAAGCACGATTATCAGATGAGACGTCACAAGCCGCTAAAGAGGCCGAACGGCTAGCCGCAGAATCTAAATCCCTTGTTGAACTGATTGCGAAACTAGAAGCTGAGTCCAAATCTATTATCCCACGGCAAAAGCCAAAACGAGGCGGTAAAGCTTCAAAACCTGTCACCTTGCCAAAAGGCACAAAACGGTTTGCCGAAGCTAAAGGCGGTATGATCAATCCGATTTCAGGCACAATCGTAAAACGCTTCGGCAGAGGCGAAAAAGGTATGACAATATCGTCGCGTCAAAATGAGCAAGTTCTCGCCCCATATGCGGGTCGGGTTGAATTTTCAGGTCCGTTTAAAAATTATGACAATGTCATTATTTTAAATGTCGGAGATGGATATTTCGTTCTCTTGACGGGGCTGGAACGCCTAAATGTGTCTGCTGGCGAGCGTGTTAAACGCGGCGAACCCGTCGGGGCCATGCCACAAGAACCTAATGCCGAACTCTATATTGAACTCCGAAAGAATGGTTCTCCCGTCAATCCTGAACCTTGGCTCGCATGATTCATGACCATATAGTGGGCCCGCAAAATCACATACGCGGTTCATCAAAATTAAAACCCTTTAACCACACAACAAAATCGCAGTCTTTTGACTGGCAAATTCTGCATTCCATGTTTAAATGTAATGTACTTATTGGAGTATAGCTGTGAAATTCGTATTACCTATCCTTGGCTCTGTGGCCGCCATTTCCTTATTTGCGTTTTCGACCACGCACCAAGCGGCCATCGCCGTGGAGAGACCAGGATATGATGAGACCTTTGAGCAATTAGAGCTCTTTGCCGATGTTTTGGCGCGTGTAAGAAGCCAATATGTCGTTGATGTCGATGATAGCGATTTAATCGAAGACGCTATGAACGGTATGCTCGCCTCACTCGACCCGCACTCTGCCTATATCAGTCCCGAAAGTTTTCGTGACCTGCAACTGAATAATCGCGGCGAATATGGCGGCCTGGGCATGGAAGTTACGATGGAAGATGGTTTCGTAAAAGTCATCTCCCCGATTGATAATACACCCGCCAAAAGAGCCGGTATCCAGGCTGGTGATTTTATCACAGAAATTGAAGGTAAATCCTTATTGGGCGCAACCCTCAGCGAAGCTGTTGAACAAATGCGCGGAAAACCAGGCGAACCTATAAACATCACCATTGTTAGAGCCGGTGAAGACCCGATGGAACTTGATATCACGCGTGAAATTATCGAACGCCAAACGGTAAGATATGAAGATAAAGACGGGTTTGGGTATATCCGTATTGCGCAATTTAATGAAAAAGCCAGCGAAGGCTTAAAAGACGCCATTAAAGACCTACAGAAAGATTATGGAGGTCGTATCCCTGGGCTTATTTTGGATCTCCGCGGCAACCCCGGTGGCTTGCTACATCAATCTGTTCAAGTGTCCTCCGTATTCCTTGATGGCGGCGAAATTGTTTCTACCCGTGGACGACGCTCAGATGATGTGGATGTCTATAATGGCGAACGCGGCGAATTGGCAAAAGGTGTGCCGCTTATTGTTTTGATTGACGGTGCGTCAGCATCAGCCTCTGAAATCGTAGCGGGTGCCATTCAAGATTATGGTCGTGGTATTTTATTGGGCATGACAACCTTTGGCAAAGGCTCTGTCCAAGACGTTATTCCGCTAAATGGTGGACGTGACGGCGCGTTAAAAATCACAACAAAACGCTATTACACGCCCTCTGGTCGTTCAATTCAGGGCGCGGGTATTGCACCTGATATAGCGGTCTCATATGTTCCAGATGACGGTGAAGACAGAGAACGTTTCTCGGAAGCCAGTCTGCCAAATGCAATCGCAAATGAAGATGAAGAGGCAAATACGCCCGAAGAGGTTGAAATTCTCTATCCCGCAGAAGACTTCGAAGTCGAAGATGATTTTCAGTTACAACAGGCAATCGCCCTTTTGAAGTCTGGCGATTACAAGACTAAACTCGCAGAGCTACAGGAATAGGATGAAACGATATCTGACGGCCAGCCTATTGGTGATTGCGTCTATGATGTCCTCCGCAACACTTGCGGATGACGATTTAACCGAGACAAAATCAGACCCGATATTTGAACAATTAGAGCTTTTGGCCGACGCCTTAGCGCTTGTCCAAGACGTTTATGTTGAAGAGGTAGACTCTGACGAGCTTCTTCAAAGTGCGTTAAATGGCGCGTTAAGCTCGCTTGATCCGCACTCATCCTATATTCCACCCGTGACGTATACGGAACAACGTGAATCTGCGCGTCGTGAATATGGCGGTCTAGGCATCGAAGTTGTGTCAGAAAATGGATATGTAAAAGTCAATCATGCACTCGAAGACGGCCCGGCCTATGAAGCTGGGATTCGCGCAGGTGACTTGATTTCAGCTGTTGCCGGCGAACGCATTGTTGGAAAATCCCTGGATGAGGCCGTTGCGGGTATGCGCGGACCAGAGGGCGAACCCGTCACAGTCACGGTTCTGTCGCCGGGTGAATTCTCACGCGACATCGAAGTCACACGCCGTATCGTTCAAGGCCGTGCCGTTCGTCACCGTGTTGAAGACGGTATTGGTTATATCCAGATTGAAACTTTTAATAACGAAAACCTTACGCGTGACACAGAACGCGCGCTAGATGATCTTGAAGATCAATTAGGGGGCGATATCCCTGCCCTTGTAATAGACTTACGGGGCAATCGCGGCGGCTTATTGACCCAAAGCGTTAGTATCTCGGGCCTATTTTTAGATGGCGGCGAAGTCTTATCCGCACGCGGAAGAGACTCTTTTGATAATGAACGCTATAATGCGGAACGCGGCGAACTTTATCCAAATATGAAAATTGCCGTCCTTATGAGCCCAGGCTCAGCCTCTGCAGCAGAAATTGTTGCAGGCGCTTTGCAAGACCGGGGCCGCGCTGTTGTTATAGGGCGACGGAGTTTTGGCAAAGGCTCCGTTCAATCGGTAATCCCATTAGGGGCTGATGACGGTGCACTTCGCCTGACCACGCAGAAATATTACACGCCGTCGGGACGCTCTATCCAAGGTCGGGGCATATTGCCTGATATGTTGGTCGCCTTTGTCGAAGATAAAGGTGAAATTCAGTCCCGTTTTCGCGAAGACAGTCTCCGAAACTTCCTGATTAATCCAGATGAAACGGATTATGAGGAAAAATATGAGGATATAACCTATCCGCCAGAAGACTGGCCAGAGGATGAAGATTTTCAGCTTAAAAAGTCGATTGAGGTATTAAAGACCTCAAAATATGAGGTCCTGCTGCAAGAACAAGCACAACGTTTCTAGAAAACATCTTTCACGCGTTTACGTCGCGTCGAATTCTCCATAGAAGCGACTTATGTCGAAGCATCACCCGACTCGCCGATCCGCTATAAAGCTACCCTCCCGCCGGAAACATTTATCCATGGCCGGGTTAGTTTTGCTATTGGGTATTGGTCTCCCAATCGTGGGCACGCAAAATTTTGGTGATGCTGTCGATGCTCGCCCAGGCGGCACTGTTGCGATTGCGCCGCGCCCGGCGCCTGAGCCAGTTACGGGTCTAGACAATGAAAATCTTGAAACACCTGACCTCTTGGCAGGTATTGTCCCGGAAGGTGTCAATCCAACTGAAACCTTAAACATAGATAGCACGCCGGACACAGACCCTGAGCCGACGCAGCCTGTCGCCGACACGCCTGTGGAACTCCCCAAAGTCATTTCAACGGCACTTCCGCCTGCCCCAATATCGGGGCTGACGCGTCAGGGGCGATTTGGACCTGTTCCTAAATCGGGCTCGCGCTCTGCTTTGACAGAATATCGCAAACCCTCAACCTTACGTCGTGATCGCAAACCGGTCTCTTTGATCATTGGTGGATTGGGCGTAAACCGTATTTTGACCCAACGCGCGATTGATGAATTACCAGCCGATGTAACCTTATCCTTTGCAGCGCATGCAAATGGTCTACAGGGTTGGATCGATGCTGCCAGACGCGCAGGTCATGAAGTCCTGATTGAAATCCCATTTGAATCGACGGTTTTTGATCCAACAGAGCCTGGTGCAGATCGAACCTTACGTGTCGGGGCTAGCGATCAAGATAATTCGCGTAATTTGGATTGGCTACTCTCTCGCGGACAAGGCTATTTCGGGATTACAAATTTTAATGGCGACGCCTTTTTGACCCGAACGGATATTGCGGCACCCTTTATGGATGCGCTCGCCGCGACGGGTCTGGGCTTTGTGACTGATGGTGCTTTTGAAACACCAACGCTGGACTCTCTGTCTAAATCTGTCAGTCAGCCCTTTAAAACGGGGCACGGCTTGATTGATCCAGACCCAATCGAATCCGTTATTCAGGCCCGGCTTGTGGAATTAACAGGCGTGGCGCAATCGGGATCCCATCCTGTCGGGGTTGGATTTGCATTTGAAGAAACCATGCAAGAAGCCAGAGCCTGGATTGCGAGTCTTGACGGGCAAGGCCTGCAACTCGTTCCGGCGTCAAGCTCACTAAAATAAAATGATGCGAGATAAAAAAGACTACCGACGCAATGTCGGCGTGATTATTTTTAATCCTCAAGGCCAAGTTTGGCTCGGCCACCGCTTTGGTGAAACGGGTCCGCATTGCTGGCAATTCCCACAAGGTGGAATGGATAAGGGTGAAAAGGCGAAATCCGCCGCCAAACGCGAACTTTTCGAAGAGACTGGGCTAATTGCCGAAAATATGGACTATCTGGGCAAACATAAAGGCTGGCTCTATTATGACCTACCCGCAGAAGTCATCGCGCGACGCAAAAAACTCAATCACTATAAAGGCCAACGCCAAAAGTGGTTTGCCTATCGCTATTATGGGGATGGATCAGACGTTGATCTTAAAGCCCATGGCGAACAAGAATTTTCCAAATGGAAATGGGCAGAGCTAGACACAGTCGCAGACACTGTAGTTCCGTTTAAGCGCGACGTTTATGAACAGCTCATTATTACATTTAGCCCCTTCGCAAAACCGATAAAATAGAATAGGCCCCGCCCATGTTAGGGACGGATTCAAAATCCAAAAATGCAATGCTCTTTGTGTTGATTACGGTCGTGATCAATTCAGTTGGGTTCGGGATCATGATTCCCGTTTTACCCGATCTGCTAAAAGAGCTCACAGACCTTCCCAATAACCAAGCTGTAATCTGGGGTATGTGGCTGACCTTTATCTTCGCCCTGTTCCAATTTATCTGCATGCCAATTGTTGGCGGGCTGTCCGATCGATTTGGGCGGCGGCCGATCATGCTGCTCTCATTATTTGGCCTTGGCCTTGATTATTTCATTATGGGGCTTGCCCCAACAGTTTGGTTTCTCTTTATCGGGCGGATCATTGCTGGTGCCCTTGGTGCAACTTTCGCGACTGCAAATGCATATATCGCAGATATCAGCCCACCAGAAACGCGCGCTCAGAATTTTGGACTTATCGGTGCGGCCTTTGGTGTCGGTTTTATGCTAGGCCCCGTTATTGGCGGCTTAATTGGAGACGAATTGGGACCCCGCGCGCCCTTTATTGCGGCTGGCGTTATCTCACTTTTAAACGTTGTCTATGGTTATATCTTTTTACCCGAGACGTTATCAAAAGATAAGCGCCGTCCTTTCAGCTGGGCTCGCTCAAATCCATTTGGCTCGCTTAAAAGCCTAGGCCGCATTAAAGGGGTTAAAGGCCTCATCCTTATCTTTTTTCTTATGGCATTGGCGCATACAGTATATCCAACGACCTATACATTCTCAACGCAGGAAGGGTTGGGATGGACATCTGGGGATGTGGGGTTCTCATTAGGCGCGTTTGGTATTGCGAGCATGATTGTTCAAGGCGGACTAATCCGCATTATTATTCCCAAGACTGGCCTTTTTTGGGCCGGTATTATTGGCATATTATCGGCATTGATAGGCTATACAATCTTAGGCAGCGCAACATCTGGATGGATGATCTATGCGGCAGGTCCTTTTGTTGCGCTTGCAGGACTTTATGGTCCGTCTCTAAACAATATGATGAGTTCTCGTATCTCAGCATCTGAACAAGGTGAGCTGCAAGGCGCAATCGGTGCGGCCCAAGGTCTTGCCCTGATGATTGG
>CAYTLJ010000121.1:5631-7168 GCA_964438555.1 uncultured Algimonas sp. | reverse complement strand
GCGGGCATCCCTGCCTCAACTCTCAGCTTCGCCTGATCATAGTCACCAGCAGCCATATGCTTTAGCTGCGGTCCGTCCATATCTTGTAATTTTGCATAGAAGCGCGGGCCTGTTTCCAAGCGCCCGATAAGTATCGCTTCGAACGGAATACCGCGTTTGTGGCGAACAATGTAGCTCTCAATGCTGGCTTCACCTTCGGGTTTATCCGTTACGCCCGGCCCCGCTTGATTTTTAATCTTTTTATTTATCTCGGAGCGATCTGCAAATATGTCGCCGGCTCGGTATTCGGTCGAATAGAGTCCCAAAGCCTGTTTGCTCATCCAGCCGCCATTGCCATGGGCAAGCCCGATTGATCCCGGATTTTCACGGCAAGCCTGAACGACTTCGCAAATGCCGTGGAGCGTATAGTTATTTCCGGGGCCACCAAAAAAGGGGAGTCCCCCTGTCAGCGTTAGAGATTTGTCCATACGCCCAAGTCGCTCGGCCGTTTGGTCCACGACACAGGGAAAGCAGCTATAAATATCGGCGTGATCAATATCGGTGGGTTCGAGTTTTGCGACATCCAGAAGCGCGTCAATGACACAATCAAGGGTGAGGCTGTGACCTATCTCTATACGCTCAAGCAATCGCTTTTCACTCGCCTCAGAATGGCCTCGAAGATGGACCCATTTATCTTCTGAGATACCCAATTCCCGCGCGCGCTTGACCGTGGTCATCAGGACGGCTGCGCCTTGATTGACGCCGTCTTTAGCGACCATATATTTAGAATAAGGTGTTGTGAGCGGGCGGTTTTCATCGCTTTGTTTTGCGATTTCATCGGGTGCGTAAGCGCCGCCAAACATAGAATAGGGATTAGCGGACGCAATAGACGACATGGGCGCGATAAGCTGGGCCATATAATTTTGATGTTGTTTAAGCGTCCGCCCCGCTTTGATCCGGCGCGCCGTTTCAATAAAGCCGTAATAGCTCATCGCATCCATTAACCCATGCGACAGGCCCATAGGCGACATGATCATTTCGCCCTGAAAGGGTCCGCGGTCTTCGATCTCTCCGTCATAGGTTTCAGACCAATCAAGATCCATGCCCGCGCGTTTGGCCGCTTTCATATTGGCAATCGCTTCACCGCCACAAATCAATGCGGTCGCGTCCGGATGTTCCATAAGATATTGCGCTGTCTCAGCCACGAGAGTTTGTGGCGACTGCCCGCCCAGCACATCATAAATGGCGCGTTTTGGGGTCGCACCTATACGCTGCGCCACCGCCAAAGGAAATTTATTCGGTCCTCCAAAGGGAGACGCGTAAAGCGGTGTGCTATCTGAGAATGTCCGAACACAGGCAATAGACGTAATTTGATCACCGCTTAACCCAGCGTCTTCTAATGCCCGCCTCGCGGCCTGACCCGCCATATCGGCGTGAGAGCTCGCTTGGGTAAGAGTATTGGGGACGCGCTCTCTAGCTTGACCCACGCCAATCAAAATGGGGCTATTCTCTTTCATGAAATCGGCATGGACCGATCATGGGGTCATGGCAAGATCAG
>CAYTLJ010000121.1:0-5531 GCA_964438555.1 uncultured Algimonas sp. | reverse complement strand
GCCCTCACCGCTTTCTCTGCGCTTTCAAATAAACCACGACTGGATGCGTTTCGCCTGCTTATAAAAGCGGGGGACGATGGTATGAGTTCGGGTCAAATCGGAGAGCGTTTGGGCGCCAAGCAAAATTCGACCTCGACCAATCTTTCTATTTTGGAAGCGTCTGGCCTGATCTCGTCCACGCGTCAGGGTCGCTCGGTAATCTATAGCGCCAATATGGACGGTATTCGCGGCCTGCTTGGTTTTTTGATGGAAGATTGTTGTGGCGGTCACCCTGATATTTGCCAGCCCGTCTTAAATGAAATCGCCTGTTGTGACTAGCTTTACACCCTTACAAAAATGGGCCTCCGAAACCCTCGGCACGGCCTTCCTGCTCGCAACGGTTGTGGGCTCAGGGATTATGGCAGAGACCCTCTCAGGTGGGAATGCCGCTCTGGCCCTGATGAGCAATACGCTCGCAACGGGCGCGGTGCTCTATGTGTTGATCACAATTTTTGCCCCTATAGGTGGCGCGCATTTTAATCCGGCCGTGACCTTTGGCTTTTGGCTCGATAAAGCGATCTCAACGCGTGAGGCTGTGGCCTATATTTTCGGCCAGATCATTGGCGGCGCTATAGGCGTGGTTGCGGCCCATGCCATGTTTGAGACCCCTTTATTGCAAATCGCATCTAAGGCTCGCATGGGAGCTGGCCAAGCCCTGTCAGAGGGGATTGCCACATTCGGCCTCGTCCTTGCGATTTTGCTCGCCGTCAAGTTCAGACCCAAAACCGTCCCTATGACCGTAGCGCTCTATATTATCGCCGCCTATTGGTTCACCGCCTCGACCAGCTTCGCCAATCCTGCCGTTACCCTCGCGCGGTCTTTAACGGATAGTTTCACGGGTATTCGCCCCATTGACGCACCGCTATTTATTGTGATGCAAATGATCGGCGCAGGTCTTGCCTTTGCCGCTTACCGGTTTTTCACATCTTCAAAAGACCAAGACCATGTGACGACACCCAATTAACCTTGGGAGCTGTTATTTATTGCCTGAATTATACTCGCTTGGCGGGACGCCAAACCATGATTTAAAGGCGCGGGTAAAGGCCGGTTGATCATTATAACCCAACGCCTGAGCAATCCTCGCCAAGGGAACACCTGCCTTGATTTTGCTAATCGCGGTCTCTTGAAGAACACGTAGTTTTACATCTTTAAAATTCGTGCCACGATTTGCCAATTCGCGTGCCAAAGTTCGGCTGCTAAAGCCTAGGGCTGCCGCTAATTTTGGTTTTGTGAGTTTTTCATATCCCAATATCCGGCGCATTTCGCGCTCAATCCGATCAATAAGATTTTCATCCTCCTCCAGCGCATTTAAAGCCGCATCTAGGCTTTGCCTATAATTTGCAAGTTGGACTGGATCAAAAAAGGAAAACGGCGCATGTTTTACACCCGGTTTTAGGATCATAGAATATTCGGCTTGTCCAAATTTTACCTCACATTTAAATAGCTCTTGATAGGCGTGAAGCGGCAGGGTCGCGTCATGTTTTAAATTTACCCGATCAATACTATCCGGAATTTGCCACACAAGCCAATTCACAGTGGTAACAAAATTCGTGACGATAAATTCTACAATTTGACGATAATTATTGACCGAGTCTGATGAAAAATTTGGCTCCCATTTTATCCGGTCTATCCCATTTTCAGATAGGACGGCTGAAGACCTACCAATAGCATGAAAAAGGGGTGAATAGATTTTATAAATCTCAGTCGCTTGCGCAAGATCTGCACAAATTTTTAAGAGCTCAGCTGGTCGACTATATTGCAAAATCGGGTATCTAAAGGCGCATTTAATGCCGATTAAAGGATCGTCGAGTTGCTGAGCCGCATGCGTCAATATCCCAGCAGCTAGGTCAGAGTCTAATCGATTCATATCCGGGATTTGGGTAAGACCAATCGCGCTCAAACTCGCAGTTTTCGGCACTCCGAATTGCTCGATAACATTTAGAATTTGCGTGAAATATTTCAAAGAGCAGTATGGCACTTAGGCTTTATCAGTGTTTTGGCCTAAAATGACAAGTTATTTTATTACAATGACAAGATTTTGCAATCTTAGTGTGTTTTTTTATCCTTAGGGAAACAGGGCGTTCAAAGGGACTACGGGGCGCTGATGAGTACGGGGCAACCTTAAAAAGTCAGGAATTTTTTCCTGGCTTTTTTATTTGTTTTTATGGGTTTGCCTTAAACATCTAACCGACCTGCTTTACCTCAAGCGTCTCGACAATTGTATTCACGGATTTTGCAAGCCTTTGGAAAATCTCTGCAATATCCCCATCTTCGGCTGCAATTGGCTTACCCGTGTCACCTGATGTTCGAATATCAATATGGAGGGGGGCGGCGCCCAGATAGGCAATTTCCATGGCTTTGGCATCGCGCATTGCGCCGTCTGTTCCGAAAATATGGTGAGCGTTTCCGCAGTCTGGACAGGTAAAGACGGCCATATTTTCTATCAGGCCGAGGACCGGAATATCGACCTTGCGAAACATCTCGACGCCTTTGCGCGCATCCAGCAATGCCAGGTCTTGTGGTGTGGAGATAATCACCGCGCCAGATGGTTTGATATCTTGAGCCAGACCCAATTGCGCATCGCCCGTACCCGGTGGCATATCAATGAAAAGAATATCGAGCTCGCCCCAATCTACATCCCAGAGCATGCGCGAAATCGCCCCTTGAACCATAGGGCCGCGCCACACAATCGGGCCATCATCCGGGGTGAGATATCCAATCGACATGGTTTGAATGCCGTGGGCCTCGATTGGGACAATGATCTTGCGCTCGCCAACCGAAATTGCGCGGGCTTGGGTCCCGGATGTGCCCATAAGCATAGGCAGGCTAGGGCCGTGAATATCGGCATCGAGCAAGCCAATCTTTAACCCCGTCTTTGCCAAGGCAACCGCAAGATTTGCCGCTAAGGTTGATTTTCCAACACCGCCTTTGGCCGAAGATATCGCAATCACGCGTTTGATATCTCCATCGCCTTGGACGCCATTGGGACGTTTGGGTTGATGTGGATTACCGCCTTTGCGTCCGCCTCCCATTTTCGGTCCCGCTTTATGCGCCGAAAGAATGACCTGGGCTTTTGTGACCCCGTCAAGCTTGGAAAGCTCTGTTTGGACCTGTTCGCGAATGGGAAAAAATTTCTCAGCCTCTGGTGGCGGAATTTGTAAAACGACTTGTAAAATGCCTTTATTAAAATCTAGGGAGGCCAAACGTCCGGCCGACACAATATCATTTGGCCCTAAAGGGTCCGAAATCCCAGCAAGGCACTTAAGAGTTTTGTC
This sequence comes from uncultured Algimonas sp., assembly GCA_964438555.1. Classification (GTDB taxonomy): domain Bacteria; phylum Pseudomonadota; class Alphaproteobacteria; order Caulobacterales; family Maricaulaceae; genus Litorimonas. Next base: position 2,217 of record CAYTLJ010000121.1, on the reverse strand, counting down.
TTCGGAATAAGGCATGATCTAACCTGTCGGATGACAAAGGGATGAGATTTGCCCTTTGGGAGAAATGCGTAAGGGCGGTTGCGTCGTCTTATCAGGATTAGCCGCAAATCTGAGCAAGAGGTCCCCGCTTCGGCTCACACCAAAATTCATGACGTTATGCGGAATTGCGCCAATATGCCGAATGATCCGATCTGTTTTCGAGACATAGACACTATAGACGGACACATCAAAACTATCCCCGCCCCAGCCATCGATTAACCAGAACTGATTTGTCGTTTCGCCCAAAGAGAGGCTCCGGTTCGGCAAGATCGCCATGGGCGCGCGAAAATCCCCAATACGGCTAAACGCACCAGATTCATTTTCATAATAAATGAGCTCACCAATGTCGTCCACAGATAGGCTTTCAGATTGGTAAGCGGCCAACCACCCAAATGCATTTGGGTGGGCTGCGACCAAATTATCGCGTGCAAGGGTAACACGCCCATTATGCCATGTTTTAGCCCATGCCGCGTCAAAGAAGGGCATTTGAATCGTAATATCATCTACATCAAAGTTCGCGAAACGACAGGTGGAATTACTGTTTATGATCTTCTGATCCAAATGGACCCTCGCTAAATTTGCAATCATCGTAACGGGGTGGGTCGTTTGTTTTTGAATGTCAGATAGAAATTCGCCTTCACCCGCAAGGCCTAAACCTGTTCTTACGGTCCGCGCGTCATCTGCCAGTATCATGTGTCGAACAACTAAACTTTTGAGCGGCGTATCTAGATAGTATTGTGCGAGACGGTCTCTATTGATCCAACGCTCGGATTGCGCGGTGTCCCATAATATTTTTAATCCCGATATTGGCAGAACAGACGCATAAAGGTCTTGGGCGGTAAATCCATTATCGAGTAAGTGCCGAAAGCCTTCGATTTGAGCGGGATCAAACTCTGCAAGTTCCGATTTGTTTTCAGCTGCCACTCTAAGCATGACATGCAAACCGACCGCGCGGGCTTGCGGTGGAAAGGCGCGGTCTTTGGAAATATCAGTCGCAAATTTCGCGTAAAATCCGTCTTCTCGATTTTTATGTCGGCGCACAAGCATATCACCCAAAGCCCGGATTTGCTCACCCGTTCGCGCTGCCTTCATCGCGTCCAGTAAGGCGTTAAAGGCTTTTTCCTGATTATGCCGATAGAGCACGCCATAGCCAGCTTCGACGATAGATAGATCACCACTCAAGAGTAAGCCTTCCAAAGCCGCCTCATTCCCAACGCCAGAGAAAGTTGAAATGACAGGCGCCATGACCGCCATAGGATCGCGGGTCACCGCAGATAAAATTTCAGCCTGATATGTTTCCGAAATTTGATAGGTCTTATCTTGGCGTGGAAATGCGATAAACGCTTTGCGTGCTCTTTCGCGAATAGAGGCGTCAGCATGTCCTAAGGTTCGAATTAGAAAGAGCTCATCATCTTTATGCCCGCCTTCAAAAAGCGGTAAAAATCTATCCGCATTTTCAAGTGACCAGATTTTTTGAATTTGCGTCCGCTCAATCGGATAAGTCGGCCCCAGGCCAACCATTATCTCGGCAATATCGGATGTCCCATTTTTGCCTTTGAGCGTATGAAATAAGGCGGCTCGACCTTCCAAGCCAAAGTGCTTAAATTCCGCGCCCAAGACGTCATAATCAAAGTCATCCGGGCCGTGGCGTTCAATAATACTGACACAATGCCGCAAATTCTGACAGGCGCGTTGCTCAGCCTCGGTCAATGGGGCCGCTTGCGCCTGCCGGACACCCAAAATCAGGATCAGGGTGATCATGAAAAAGCGTGTGAAGATATGACGATAAACGTGCATCATCGGGCGTTTACGGGATTGAACCCAGACCGACAAGTCTCCATTCCGTGAGATACAGAGAGGGGCGGACCCAACCCTGTCTCGGGGGGTGTATTGGGGCGCTGTTATGGATGTAGATTAGGGCTTGCCACTCTCTAGGGCCTTGCGTATATCGCCCCTTCCCGAACGCAGGACGGCCTTGGCCATCCTCAAAACACGTTCAAAACATGGAACGGGCGATTAGCTCAGCGGGAGAGCACTACATTGACATTGTAGGGGTCACTGGTTCAATCCCAGTATCGCCCACCATGGTTTATTTTCGACGCCTTCATTCGTTTTTTGACCCAGAATTTACATCTTGGCTCTCCGCATTTTCGTCTCTCCCCCTTAATATTCAGCATC
>CAYTLJ010000120.1:0-7255 GCA_964438555.1 uncultured Algimonas sp. | reverse complement strand
CTAATCATAATTTGTCAGGAGGCCTGTAAGCCGGGTTCTGTACGCCCAAAAGGCGTGACGACCATTCATCTGGGATATGTTTTGCAACATATCTCTAGCAACCAACCCGGACGACTATGACGCGACGCACAGCGTCGTCCCTATTTGGTTTTGCTCCGGATGGGGTTTACCTTGACGGCGTCTGTTGCCAGACCCCCGGTGCGCTCTTACCGCACCCTTTCACCCTTACCATAAAATTTATGGCGGTTTGCTTTCTGTGGCACTTTCCCTGGGGTTACCCCCGCCGGGCGTTACCCGGCATCCTGTACGCGTTGGAGCCCGGACTTTCCTCACACAAATAAACTGCATGCAGCCGTCCAGCCTCCTGACGGGGGCTAGCTGTGTCGAAACAGACAAAGAGTCAAGATCAAGCGTGTGCTGCAGAAATATTTTACGACTTGCCGATTTTTATTACACTACCGAATTGTTATGTTATAGGGTAGCGTCGTTTAATTCTGATATTCATTTACCTAGGCCTGACGTGACCCCGCAATTCTCCCCCTTACCAGTTTCTGCGACCCCTATTTTTCGGGGCGCATCAATTGAGAGTTTAGATCAAATCAAACATCCTGATATTGATATGGTCATATTGGAGCGCGAGGTCCCCAATGCGATTGAAAGCGCGCTTGCAGAACTTTCGGGAAAATTGGTCGACAATCAACGCTTTCATCTTGGTATTAAAGACGTCAGAGACGGCGTGCTTCAAGTTTTTAAAGACTGGAATTTCAACAATGACGCGATCACAAATTGGATTGCCAATGATGTGGAAAACCTTGCCACGCAATTCGCCAAAACCATGGATGTGTCGGACTTGCTCCTGCGTGTTGAATTGGTTGAAGATAATGCCTGTCGCAAATTTCACATTGATAATGTTAGGGCACGATTGATCTGCACCTATATGGGCCCAGGCACTGAATATGGTCTGGCGCCGAGGGGTGAAATCCCAGCTTCAATTCAATCAATACCAACCGGCCTTCCAGCCCTTTTTAAAGGCAAAATATTTGACGGCGCCGCAAACCCGCAAGTGGTTCACCGTTCGCCACAAGTAAATGGAACTGGAATCTCACGCCTTGTAATTGTTATCAATGAGGGTCCCTTACAAGCCAGTTGAAAAATTGACCTTACCTGAATTGTTCCATAGAGCATTGGATCAATCGACTTACCACGCTCATTCATTTTGAGCCAGACATGACGGAGTCAGACAATGAAATCAATTCTAGCAAAAACCTCAATCCTCACGATTATCATAGCCTTAGGCGCTTGCACGCAATCTGATAAGACCGAAACCACGGCGGAAAAAACTGCGGTGGAACAGAGTGTAGAAAAATCTGACGCGCTATCTGTCTCAGCAGCGGAGTTGAAAGGTAATCCATTCACTGCAGATTGGACAACACCTTACGGCGTCCCGCCCTTTTCAAAAATCAAAGACAGCGATTACATGCCCGCGATCAAAGCTGGCGCCTTGGCGCTTCGCGAAGAAATTGATGCCATTGTCAATAATCCAGATGCACCGACATTTAAAAATACGATTGTGGCTTTGGATAAGTCTGGAAAGGATCTCAGCAAATCCGCTGGAACCTTTGGCAATGTTGTGGGCACAGATACGAATGACACGCTCAGAGCCTTACAGGGGCAGATCTTTCCACTGATCACGCGTGAGAGTAACAAAATCCAATTTAATGAAGCCCTGTTTGATCGCGTCAAATCTGTCTATGCCAAAAAAGATACGCTCGGCCTTGATGAACAAGATGCGCGTCTCTTGGAACTCACCTATCGCGATTTTGTACGCGCCGGTGCCAATCTGGATACAGATAGCAAAGCCCGCGTCGCCGAGATCAATGAAGAGCTTTCATCCTTGACCACCAGCTTTGGTCAAAACCTACTCAAAGCTACGACTGGATTTAAACTTGAAATCACGGATCCCGATGATCTGGGCGGATTGAGCGATAGCTTTAAGTCCGCAATCAAAGTCAAAAATGAAGAGAAGTGGGTCGTCGGGCTGAACCGCTCTCCATATGAGACGTTCATGACGCAATCCACGAACCGTGACTTGCGCAAAAAACTCTTCAATGGCTACCGTTTGCGCGCCTCATCGGGCGATATCGATAATGGCCCTATTGCGATTAAGATCGCGCAATTACGCGCGGAACGCGCGCGGATTTTGGGTTATAAATCTCATGCTGAATATCAGCTCGAAACAAGAATGGCGAAAACACCTGAAGGCGCCGAAGAATTCTTATTGCGTGTTTGGCGGCCTGGCCTAGCACGCGCCAAAGAAGAACTCGCAGATATTCAATCTCTGATCGACGCTGAAGGCCATGATTTTAAAGCCGAAGGTCAGGATTGGTGGCATTACGCCGAACGGGTTCGCCAAGAACGCTTTGCTTTTGATGACGCGGCCCTTGCCCCCTATTTCGAGCTAAATTCTGTGCGTCAGGGCGCCTTTGATATGGCGACGAAATTATTCGGTATCACCTTTACCGAAGTCGACACACCCGTCTGGAACCCTGTCACAACGAGCTATGATGTTAAAGACGCAGATGGTAATCATCTCGGCCTCTTTATGATGGATATGTATTCGCGTGAATCCAAGCGCGGCGGGGCGTGGATGAGTTCATATCGCGATACCTCTAATATTGACGGCAAATCTATTCGACCCATCATTACGAATAATATGAACCTCACCACCCCGCCTGAGGGCGAGCCAACCCTCATGCGCTTTGGCGAAGTCGAAACGCTCTTCCATGAATTTGGTCATGGACTTCATGGTCTGATGACGCAGATCCGTTATGAGAATTTCTCAGGTGTCGATGGTCCTCGCGACTACACAGAATTCCCCGCTCAGATTCTTGAACATTGGGCCGGCGAAGATCAAGTTCTGGCGGAATATGCCAAACATTATAAAACGGGCGACGTCATTCCGACTGAGCTTGTTGAGAAAATGAAAAACGCGTCGACCTTTAATCAAGGCTTTAAGACAACAGAATTTATTGCCGCCTCGCTCTTGGACCTGGCTTGGCATAATCTCACAGTCGAAGAAGCAGCTAAGATCACAGATGCGCGCGCATTTGAAAAGAAAACCCTCGAAGGCTATGGCCTGCCGTCAGAAATCGAGCCGCGCTACCGCTCACAATATTTCTCCCATATTTTTGCGGGCGGATATTCAGCCGGATATTACGCCTATCTCTGGTCTGAAATTCTGGATGCGGACGGGTTTGAAGCGTTCAAAGAAGCTGGCGATATTTATGACCCTGAACTTGCGGCCAAGCTCAAAAAATGGGTTTACGAGTCTGGTGGCCTGCGCGAAGCCGATGAGCTTTACCGCAATTTCCGCGGCAAAGACCCAGCAATCGACCCCCTCCTCAAAGTCCGCGGGCTTAATGATTTGGGAGGTTAGTTTTAAATTCGCTTCGCGAATTTAAAACTAACAACGAGTTTGCGCACAAACATAAACGCGTCAGAAATAACACAAAATGGACGTCGTAATTTTCACTCCGCGTTTGTATGATGCAGAAAATGACAGGTAAAACGGACAATTAAGGTCCGTTTTACCTATCCGAATTCGACCAGATCCATCAAAATGTGAACCATCGCATGGGCAATACCAACCCCCTTCAAAGTTCAACTCACTGTAATCAAAACCTACCAAAAGACCGCATATAGCGCGATTAGGATTATCGCGATGATCACTGTCCAGACATTAAAACTCGCTGAAGTTTTGAAATTTATATCGCCCAAAATTACGGGCTGACCTTCCGCCGGTTCTGCTGTCAAATGTGACACCAGCGCGCCAATAGCCAAACACCCAAGGAAGATAACCCAAATGCGATTGACGAAAGGGAAACTGTCAAAGGCCGTGTAGAATATGATGGACACAATGATGGATGTGAAAAGCATTGCAAATGCGCCAGCCGAATTGGTTCGCTTATAAAACATGCCCATCAGGAAAACGGCCACAATGCCTGGTGCAACAAACCCTGTCCATTCTTGGATTTTTTGGAATGCCCCTTCCATATCGCCCAGCAAAGGTTTAGCTAAAATCAAGGCGATCAACATCGCAGCGAATGCTGTCAATCTGCCCACAGTCACATAGTGTTTTTCGCTACGACCTGTGGCGAGTTTAGCCCGATATATATCCATTGTGAAAATCGTCGAAATTGAATTCACCATGGACGCCAATGAGGATACAATCGCAGCAATAAGCGCCGCAAAAATTAACCCGCGTAGGCCGCTGGGCATAATCTTCATGACTTCTGGATAGGCCCGATCGGAAGCCGTCTCTAAAACTTCCTTATCAATCACATTGAGCTCTGGTGCGGCGAGCATGACAGCTGCAATTCCAGGCAGGACAATAATGAGCGGCATAAGCAGTTTTAGGCCAGCCGCAAAAACCAATCCTTTTTGGGCTTCACGCGCATCTTTTGCACCGAGCGCGCGCTGAATAATATATTGGTTAAATCCCCAATACGAAAAATGCAGCACCCATAATCCACCAAGAAGCGTCCAAATTCCCGGAAGCTTATTATAGGCGGGGTGGTCATGTTCTAAGATCATATCGAACTTACCAGGAAGTTCTGTATATAGGCGCTCAAACCCGCCTAATACGCCCGCATCTCCCCCGATCATGCCCATTGTCAACCACGCGATAATCAGGCCGCCAATGACGAGGATAATGACTTGGAGAATATCTGTCAGGGCGACGGCCTTTAGGCCACCATACATTGAATATGCGAGTGCAAAGGCGGCGAGGCCAGCCATGCCCCAAAATAGCGACACACCTGTTAGAGTATTCACCGCCAAAGAGCCGAGCCACATAACAGCGGTTAGGTTTACGGCCGTGTAAAGAAAAATCCAAAAAACGGACATGGTCGTTTTAACCCCATCCCCGAAACGAGTTTCCAGAAATTGCGGCATTGTATAAATTTCACGCTTTAAGAATATCGGCAGTAGATATTTTGCAACAATAATAAGAACAATAGCCGCTTGCCATTCATATGCCGCAATGGCGAGGCCAATCTTATACCCCTCACCCGACATACCAATGATCTGTTCCGCCGATATATTTGCCGCGACTAACGACGCGCCAATCGCCCACCAAGGCAGGGATTTACCGGCGAGGAAATAATCTTCCGTATTTTTCTCTCCACCTGAATCTCTTGAGACCCATTGCGCGATGGCGAATAAAGCAATCGCATAAATGGCGACGATAATTACATCTAATGTCGAGAGAAACATAAGCAGCCCTTAGCGCGCTTGTGAATAGGTCAACCCATAGCCACGTTTATATTTGGTCGTTGTTTCGGTCAGGTCTTGCCCAGTTTGCGGCCAAGCAAATGGCAACCTACCGCGAAAATCATAGGACGGTTTTCCATCATTTTCGGACAATAGAACATCCGCCACACCGGCGCCTTCGCTGCCGGGCAGCCATGCGGCCACAAAGGCATCAGACGCTTCAATTGCCGCATCTACACCTCGTGGGCGGCCTGAAATAAAGACTGTGACAACAGGGATCCCTTTGGCCTTTAATTCTTGCACCAATTTAAAATCGGCGTTAGCGGCCAGATCAAAATCCAAACTTTCAAGATCCCCTTCAAATTCCGCGTAAGGTTGTTCTCCGAACACAATGATAGCGACCTCTATCTCTGAGGCGTCCTCATCTGTCGTGACCTTCCCATCCGATGCTTTTGCGGCGGCAGATATGCCCTCAGAAATAGTTGTATGACCTTTGTAATAGCTGCGCGGATTTAGGGTTCGGTCTTCGATGCTGCGGCCTTGCCAAGTGACAGTCCAACCACCGGATTGCATGACCGGGTTATCCGCCCCTGACCCCGCAACCAAGATTGTCTTGGATGGATCGATGGGTAGCACGCCGTCATTTTTTAATAAAACGAGCGACTCACGCACGGCTTGTCGTGCAACATTGCGGTGATCTTCATGTCCAAGTAATTTGGCTCTGCCGGCTAGGCGATGCGCCGAGGGCTTCCCGCTGTCAAACATACCGGCACGGTATTTTACCCGCAAAATCCGACGTACAGCATCATCAATCCGGCTCATTTCAATTTCGCCGGATTTGACTTGTGAAACCGTATTGGACTGGAACGCTTTCCAATCTTCGGGCACCATGATGAGGTCAATCCCCGCATTAATCGCTTGGGCGCAAGACGATTTTGAACAGCCCTCAATTTGTTCGTGACCATTCCAATCGCCGACGATCAGGCCATCAAACCCCATACGACCTTTCAAAACATCTGTTAGAAGATATTTATGGCCATGGAGCTTATCACCATTCCAACTACTGAAACTTGCCATGACGGTTTGGGTCCCAACGCCGAGCGCCTGAACATAGCCTTGACCATGAATTTTGAAGAGATCATCTTCGGACAAAGTCGTCTCGCCCTGATCATCTCCGGCCGCGGTTCCACCATCGCCGACAAAATGCTTGGCGGTTGCAATGATTTTTTGTTCGGTCAAAAAATTCTCTAAGGCGGGATGGCCTTGAAGGCCTATAATCAGATCCTTGGTTAGGTCAGCAACAATCTTTGGGTCAGATGAATAACTTTCATAAGTCCGTCCCCATCTTGCATCTTTTGCTACAGCCACGGTCGGGGCGAAGGTCCAGTCAATTCCGGTCACGGCAACTTCACGGGCGGTGGCTGTTCCGATGTCGCGCATGAGGGCCGGATTATTCCCCGCCCCTAATCCAATATTATGCGGAAAGACTGTCGCGCCCACGACATTATTATGACCATGAACCGCATCTGTTCCCCACATGATGGGGATCGCCAATCGGTCATCCCCCGTATCCATGGAGGCTCCATGAAATAGGTTTGCCATATTTAACCAAGCCCCAAGAGGACCATCCGCTTTATCCGTCGGCCAAGACCCGCCGCCATTTAAAATGGAACCGATGTGATATTTTGCGGCGTCGTCAGGCGAAATTGATTTAATTTCCGCCTGAATCATTTGACCCACTTTTTGCTCAACACTCATTTTCTCAAGCCAGTCATCGATTTTGGATTCGATATTATCGTCCAATCCAATCGGACTTCTGACAGATGGCCATGATTTAGCTTCCGCTTTGGAGGGAGCACAGCTGCTGAGCGCCAAACTTGAACCGAGCGCAGCACAAATGCCCGCCAGAAGAATAGACTTAAAGGTCATAAAAATTTCGCTTGCTTAGGAGTGACTAAACCGAATTACTGAAACTTAGCTCTGA
>CAYTLJ010000119.1:0-7335 GCA_964438555.1 uncultured Algimonas sp. | reverse complement strand
GTATTGGGGTTGAAAATATCGGCGCTACGGCTCGACGCCCCCGCGATATTTTCTCCGTCAATGTAATGTCCAATCTGTCTCATACTCACCTCGGTAGATCATAAATTCATTATAAGCGCCTAGCTTAGTTTATACGCGCTAGACAAGTTTCGCGTGGCATTTGCAGGGATAAAAGCTGCGAGTCACCTATAGGTTTTATCAAGTCCCTAGGCGCTGGCCGAAAATAACTCCCGCCCAATCAACATACGCCGGATTTCACTCGTGCCCGCCCCAATTTCATAAAGCTTGGCATCGCGTAAAATACGCCCTGTTGGATATTCATTAATATAGCCATTTCCGCCCAAAAGCTGAATGGCATCTAGCGCAACTTGGGTCGCTTTCTCAGCCGCGTAAAGAATACAGCCCGCCGCATCTTCGCGGGTTGTTTCGCCCCGATCACAGGCGGCCGCCACCGCATAGACATAGGCCTTACACGCATTCATCGTCGTATACATATCCGCGACTTTGCCTTGGACGAGTTGGAACTCACCGATGGATTTTCCAAATTGTTTGCGCTCATGAATATAGGGCATCACGATTTCCATGGCATTTTGCATTAGACCTAAAGGTCCACCTGCCAAGACTGTGCGCTCATAATCAAGACCGCTCATCAAAACCCTAACCCCGTCATTGACTTTGCCAAGCACATTTTCTTCTGGAACTTCGCAATCCTCAAAAACCAATTCACCCGTGTCTGATCCGCGCATGCCAAGCTTGTCCAGTTTTTGCGCGGTCGAAAACCCTTTAAAATCTTTTTCGATCAGAAAGGCCGTTATGCCGCGCGAATTTTTCTCGGGATCAGTCTTGGCATAGACGACCAAAACATCCGCCGTTGGGCCATTTGTGATCCACATCTTATTGCCATTGAGAATATAGCGGTCGCCTTTTTTCTCGGCGCGCAATTTCATGGACACAACATCAGAGCCGGCCCCAGGTTCAGACATAGCCAGCGCCCCCAAATGTTCGCCGCTACAGAGTTTAGGCAGGTATTTTTCTTTCTGTGCCTGTGATCCGTTCTTATCGATCTGGTTCACACAGAGATTTGAATGGGCGCCATAAGACAGACCAATAGAGCCGGAACCGCGTGATATTTCTTCCATCACAACCGTATGGGCGAGATATCCCAATCCTGTTCCGCCAAAATCTTCGCTTGCGGTAATGCCTAAAAGACCGAGCTCACCCATTTCCGGCCAAAGCTCGCGCGGGAATTCATTCTTGCGGTCAATGTCTTCGGCCATAGGCGCAAGCCGGTCATCGGTCCAGCGCCGGACCATATCCCGGATTTCTTCAATGTCTGGATCCAGACCAAAATTAAACTCACGGCTATTTCGTAAGGACATGACCTACCTCTAATTCTCTTGGCCTGACATAAGGCCGTTTTTCATCTGCTGGGCAAAACTCTCGGCAATTTCTGGCCCGGTTCGTTTTCCGGATGGATCATACCAAGCATTTAACCAATTGAGCGCACCCATAAAGAAAAACACCATCATGCGAGGATCACTCTGGCGGATGGATCCATCTTTTTGCCCGCGCTTCACCACTTTCGCGACCTGGTCTTCGATAAGGGCTCGCCGCTTAAGCACATCCGACTTCCAGGCCCCTGTTAAGCTCCCAACATCGGTTAAAAGTGATACCCCAGATTCGGTCAACAACAAAACAAAAGCATAAAAAACGTCATAGAGCTGATCCAGTCCAGATTGATTAGCTCCGCGCGGCCTCGCCAAAATATCATCCATCGCATCATAGGCAATCAGATGACTTTCAAAAAGAATCTCTTCTTTATTTTTGACGTAATAATAAAGGGCGGGCCGCGTCAGATCGAGGGCATCCGCAATCGCGGCCATATTCGTATTGTGATAGCCCTGCCGGCGAAACGCCTGCGCAGCCGCCAATATGACAGATTTTCGCTTGGCCGAGAATTGTCGGTCGCGATCAAAAGGTTCTTTCACGGCGCTAATTGCGGTCATTCAAAACGATCTCTTAACTAGGGTCTCTCAATAAATTTGACACACGCGTAAAATAATTTTACACAGGTGTCAAATTTATTACGGGTATAAAATGATCAAGTCTAAACTCGATACAAATTCCACAACCTTCCACGCCAATGCGGCGCATATGGAAGGCTTAGTCACAGACCTGCATGAAAAGATCGCCAAAATTTGCGAGGGCGGGTCTGAACGCGCACGTAAGAAACATCTGGACCGCGGCAAGCTTCTCCCGCGTGAACGCGTTGAACGCCTGCTTGATCCCGGCACACCTTTTCTCGAACTCTCACAACTCGCCGCCTATCAATGTTATGATGACGATATTCCGGGCGCTGGGCTGATTACGGGTATTGGACGCGTCTCAGGCCGTGAGGTCATGATTATCTGTAATGACGCAACGGTCAAAGGCGGCACTTATTACCCTATGACCTGTAAAAAACAGGCGCGCGCCCAAGAGATTGCGCGCAAGAACCGCCTGCCCTGTATTTATTTGGTCGATAGTGGCGGCGGCAACCTTCCTAATCAGGCCGAGATTTTCCCGGACAAAGATCATTTTGGTCGCGCCTTTTACAATCAAGCCACAATGAGCGCCATGGGCATCCCGCAAATTGCCGTGGTTATGGGAAGCTGCACGGCGGGCGGCGCCTATGTCCCCGCCATGGCAGATGAAAGTATCATAGTCCGTGACCAAGGCACGATTTTCCTAGCTGGTCCGCCTCTCGTCAAATCCGCAACCGGCGAAGATATTGACGCCGAAAGCCTGGGCGGGGGTGTACTCCACGCCAAGACCTCAGGTGTGGTTGATCACCTCGCGGAAGATGACGCCCATGCGCTGGAAATTGCGCGCGATATTGTCGCGACCTTCCCGCCCGTGCAAAAATCTATGACAGCAGAGCCGTTTCTTCCGCCGGCCTATGACATTTCAGAGCTCAACGGCCTTATCCCAGAAGATGCACGCCAACCTTATGATGTGCGTGAATTAATCGCCCGGATTGTGGACGGCTCTAAATTTGACGAGTTTAAAAAACTCTTTGGCGAAACATTAGTCTGCGGTTTTGCCAAAATTCACGGCTATCCGGTCGGCATATTGGGCAATAATGGCGTTCTCTTTTCTGAGAGTGCGCTCAAAGGCGCGCATTTTGTCGAACTTTGCGCCCAGCGCGAGATCCCGCTCCTCTTTTTGCAAAATATTACGGGCTTTATGGTTGGCTCTGCGGCTGAGGCGGGCGGGATCGCCAAAAACGGCGCGAAAATGGTAACAGCCGTCTCTTGCGCCAATGTCCCTAAATTCACGGTTCTGGTGGGTGGATCATATGGTGCCGGGAATTACGGCATGTGCGGGCGCGCCTATGATCCAAACCTCTTATTCATGTGGCCCAATGCGCGAATTTCGATCATGGGCGGCGAACAAGCCGCGAGTGTTCTGGCCACAGTGAACCGCAATGCCGCAAACTGGTCGGATGAAGAGCGCGAAGCCTTTAAGGCGCCTATTCGGGAAAGATTTGAGCGTGAAGGTCACCCCTATTTTGCGTCAGCGCGACTTTGGGATGACGGCGTCATCGCACCGACAGATACAAGAACGGTCATTGGTCTGGGACTAGAAATGGCGGCAAATGCCCCGAAACAGGATACACGCTATGGCGTGTTCCGGATGTAGGCGCGGGTCATGGGAAAAATATCAAAAATACTGATCGCCAATCGCGGAGAAATCGCCTGCCGTGTTATTCGTACGGCGCGCAGACTGGGTGTTAAAACCGTCGCCGTCTATTCTGATGCGGATCGTTTCGCCCCGCATGTCAATCAGGCCGATGAAAGCTATCATATTGGGGCCAGCCCAGCGGCAGAAAGCTATCTTGTCATTGAGAAGATCATTGAGGCTTGCCGCGAAACCAAAGCTGACGCGGTCCATCCCGGCTATGGCTTTTTATCAGAAAACCCCGCCTTTGTGCGCGCCTGTGATGCGGCCGGGATCATCTTTATGGGCCCGCGCCCCGAAAGTATGGAGGCTATGGGCCTTAAAGATGCGGCGAAAAAACTGATGTCTGCGGCGGGCGTGCCCGTCACACCTGGCTATCACGGCGAAGACCAAGACCCAAAAGTGTTGCAAGGCCATGCCGATAAAATCGGCTATCCGGTCCTGATCAAAGCCGTTGCGGGCGGTGGCGGCAAAGGCATGCGCAAGGTCGAGAAAAAGGCGGAGTTCCTCTCATCGCTTGAAAGCTGTCAACGCGAAGCAAGCTCTAGTTTTGGTGATGACCGCGTTTTGATCGAGAAATATATTTCATCCCCCCGCCATATCGAAGTTCAAATCTTCGGCGACACGCACGGCAATATTATTCACCTTTTTGAACGCGATTGTTCGCTGCAAAGACGCCATCAAAAAGTCATTGAAGAAGCCCCAGCGCCTGGCATGAGCGACGACGTCAGAGCCGCTATCACAAAGGCTGCCACTGAAGCCGCCCGCGCCGTAAACTATGTCGGCGCAGGCACGGTAGAATTTATTGTCGACGGCTCTAACGGATTAAAGACGGATGGGTTTTGGTTCATGGAAATGAACACACGTCTTCAGGTCGAACATCCTGTTACGGAAGAAATCACTGGGCTCGATTTGGTTGAATGGCAAATCAGAGTTGCCAATGGTGAAAAGCTTCCCAAACAATCTTCGATCAAAATGCGCGGCCACGCCATTGAGGCCAGACTCTATGCCGAAGACCCACAAGATGATTTCTTACCCTCTGTCGGACCCTTGCAAATTTTACGCCTGCCCGAGAGCGCACGGATTGATACGGGTGTCGAAGAAGGCGGCGAAGTTTCGATCTTTTACGACCCGATGATTTCAAAGATTATTATTCACAAAGATGATCGTCTCTCAGCCATAAAGGCGTTGGAGACCGCATGTCGCAACACCCATGTGTTTCCAATTAAAACCAATGCGCGGTTTATGGCAGCCTGTCTTGCGCATAAGGACTTTCAAGCGGGTAAAGTTTCAACCCATTTTATTCCCCAAAATGCAGATGAACTCTTGGAAAAAGACAGTCTTTCAAAAGACTTAGCAAGCCTATCTCATGTTTTGAACATTGCATTAGATCATGAAAACACACCCTTTAATGACGCTGAGGGCTGGCGGCTTAATCAACCTAAACGCACCCATTATTATCGACGTATTGGCGGCGAACCAACGAAGCTTTCTCTGACCCCAGACCCAACTGACATCAGTGAGAATTTGGCCCATTATAGTTGTCCACAAGGTGAACTCGTATTCGTCGATGGACTAGCTTATCTCAGCGAAAATAGCGCAGATGGGAGTGACACTCTGAGCGGCGGAAATAATGTTGTCGCCCCCATGCCTGGTCGAATTATTTCCGTAAATATTTCTGTTGGAGATCGTGTCAAAGCAGGCGACCCGCTTGTGGTTATGGAAGCCATGAAAATGGAAACAACGCTTGAAGCCCCACGCGATGGCGTTGTCAAAAGCGTCAATACAAGCGTCGACGCGCTGGTGTCAGGCGATGCTGTGTTGATTGAATTAGAGGAAAAAGAGACGGCCTAATTTTTGACCTAATATTTTTGTCTAATTCGGCATTCAACATTTGACCTTTTCAGCGCATGATTGCACTCAGTGGGCATGGATATATTAATTTCGATATTGATTGGCTATCTCGCAGGGTCCATCCCCTTTGGACTTTTACTGGCTAAAACATTTGGCAAGGTCGATATTCGGGAGATCGGATCCGGCAATATTGGCGCAACCAATGTCTTACGCACAGGCAAAAAGGGCATAGCCGCCCTCACCCTCTTACTTGATGCGGCGAAAGCTGGTCTAACCGGATGGCTGGTTCAGCATTTTATGGGCACCCCCCTAGGCTTTTTCGCATCTGCAGCCGCCCTTATGGGGCATTGCTATCCCATCTGGCTTAAGTTTAAAGGCGGAAAAGGTGTGGCCACATTTTTTGGCGGGCTTTTCGCCCTGGCTTGGCCAGCTGCGATCGTTGCGGCCGTTGTGTGGCTAGGAACAGCCATTATCACGCGCTATTCTTCGCTCGGGGCTTTGCTGGCCTGCGTGATTGCCAGTATTGCGGCTTGGATATTCCTTGCCGCCCCGGCCGCAATGATGACAAGCTTTATGGCGATTATGATCCTTTGGCGTCACCGCGAAAATATTGGACGGCTAATCCGCGGCGAAGAAAGTCGCATTGGACAGAAAGGCTAGGCCTTGGCTGAGTTATCTTTCTCGGAGCGCAGAGATTGGATTAGGCTGATCCGAACCCAAACGATTGGCCCTGTCGCCTTTCGCGATTTGATTGTTCGCTATGGCAATGCGGCGGCGGCCCTTGATGCCCTCCCCAGCCTCATTCGAAAAAAGTCCGTCTCCATTCCAACGCTTGAACAAGTTGAACGCGAAATGGAATATGCCGAGCAAATGGGCGTGAGACTGATTTGTGCGGTTGAGCCAGATTACCCAAAATATCTAAAAGCCCTTGATCCGCCGCCGCCCATTATATCTGTGCTTGGCGATATATCCCATCTTCACCGCCCCTGCATCGCCATTGTCGGGTCTCGAAACGCATCGGCGCTTGGGCAAAAATTTGCGGGGCAGATCGCAGGCGAACTTAGCGAGGCCGGTCATGTCATTGTCTCGGGCCTGGCGCGCGGCATAGACCGCGCCGCACATTACGGAGCGCTTGAGCGCGGAACGGCTGCGGTTTTAGGCGGTGGGATCGACCATATTTATCCGCGAGAAAATACAGAGCTCTATGAAGAGATCCGCGCTAAAGGGGTAATTGTCAGTGAAAGTCCTTTGGGTTACCGCGCCAGCGCCAAAGACTTTCCAAGACGCAACCGCATTATCTCTGGCCTGTCACGCGCCGTTGTCGTTATTGAGGCGGCAGAAAGATCAGGTACGCTCATTACAGCCCGCTACGCCTTGGAACAAAACCGCGAAGTCATGGCAGCGCCCGGCTCCCCGCTTGATCCCAGAACCAAAGGCTGTAACCGCCTCATCCGACAAGGCGCGCATTTGATCGAAAGTTCAGACGATATTTTAGACATTTTGAATGGGCTGAGCACATTAGATGTCTTTGAACCTGAAAATCCGTTTATCCATGGAGAGTTTGATACAGCTCTTGATGAGAAAAATATCAAAGAGGCCGAAGCCATTATCCTTAGCCTGCTTTCGCCAACACCGACACATCGGGACGATATTATTCGCGCGTCAAACTTGCCAACCGCTTTGGTTCACGCCGTTCTCACCTTGCTTGAAATAAATGGTGAGATTGAGGTCGAAGTCGATGGACGTGTGTCTTATGTCTGA
>CAYTLJ010000118.1:0-7357 GCA_964438555.1 uncultured Algimonas sp. | reverse complement strand
CGCGCATCGAGCAGGTTAAACAAATGCGAGGCTTTGAGCGCATGTTCATAAGCTGGCAATGGGAGAGGTGGTTCAAGTGCTAATAGAGATTTACATTCCGCTTCGGCCATTGCGAATTTTTCTCTGAGTTTGTCGACATCTGCGTGTTCGAAATTATAGGCGGATTGCTCGACCTCATTGCGGTGGAAAACCTCACCATAGCTTACGCCCGCATCATTGTATCGTAGATCATAAACGCTTTCGACGCCTTGAACATACATAGCAAGCCGTTCCAGACCATAGGTAAGCTCACCTGAGACCAAATCTAGATCAAGCCCGCCCACTTGTTGGAAATAGGTATATTGGCTGACTTCCATACCGTCACACCAGACTTCCCAGCCAAGTCCCCAAGCACCAACGGTCGGATTTTCCCAATCATCCTCAACGAAGCGAATATCGTGTAGGTCGCGATCAATCCCAATCGCATCGAGAGACCCTAGATAAAGCTCCTGCAAATTTTCAGGATTGGGCTTCATGATAACTTGGAACTGGTAATAATGCTGCAACCGGTTCGGATTTTCGCCGTAACGCCCATCGGCTGGCCGTCTCGAGGGCTGGACATAGGCACAATTCCACGGCTTTGGCCCAAGCGATCTTAAGACTGTCGCAGGATGCAGTGTCCCTGCCCCGACTTCAACGTCAAATGGTTGCAAAATCACACAGCCTTGATCCGCCCAATAGGTTTGAAGCGTGAGAATCAGGCCCTGAAAAGAAAGAGGTTTAGAAGCACTATCAGTCATGCAGGCGTCTTTATGCAAGACTGGTGTTTTTTCAAGCTGCGAAATCGGTTACGGTGCTAAACCATCAAATCCTTCTCAAGCCCGGCGAGGCTTAATTGGCGCCTAGCCGCAGTTTCATCTTCATCTATGACCATAAGGCGTCGGGGAATCATGATTCCAGGCTCGAGTACACTCATATTTTGATCCATGACAAAATGATCAATTCCAGCCTCAGAGAGGATAGCTTCGGCAAAATTGAGCGTTGCAGGGTTATTTGTTGTCAAAATACACTTCATAATATGAAGATAGCGAGTCCCTGCAAATCTGCAAAGCCGCTTTACGCAGCTGTGACATCAAAGTGTCTTGCGGCAAGCGCTTAAGCGCATTACGTTCAGGTCGAACAAAAGGAAGTGGTTAGACGCGCGTGAATGCACCCGCCCAAATCCGGCAAGATGCCGCCCTCTCTCCAGCCCAGGCTCTCTGGGACCTGACAGGCGATGATATGGCAGCCGTCGATGCGCTAATTCTAGACCGCATGCAGTCTTCCGTAGGTTTAATTCCCAATCTCGCTCAGCATCTTGTCGGGGCTGGTGGAAAACGTCTTAGACCGCTCTTGACTGTTAGTGCCGCACAGCTTTGCGGTTATGACGGAACGTCTCACCATAAATTGGCCGCGGCAGTGGAATTTATCCATTCTGCTACACTTTTACATGATGATGTCGTTGATGAGAGCGATCTACGTCGCGGTAAAAAGCCAGCCAATCTGATCTGGGGCAATAGTGCGTCTATCCTTGTCGGAGATTTTCTCTTTGCAAGGGCTTTTAATCTGATGGTGGAAACCAATTCCATGGAAGCCTTGGGCATTCTGTCTCATGCCTCTTCCGTGATTGCCGAGGGAGAAGTTCAGCAATTAGCGGCACTTCGAAATCTGGCCATGACAGAAGCGGATTATTTGCGCGTTATTGAAGCCAAGACAGCGGCCCTTTTTGCGGCAGCAACCGAAGTTGCACCAGTTATTGCGGAGCGACCCACAAATGAGCGCGACGCCTTGCGCGAATATGGTCTAAAACTGGGCCTTGCTTTCCAACTTGTCGATGATGCGCTTGATTATGGCGGAATGGAAAGCGCACTTGGAAAATCTGTTGGCGATGATTTCCGCGAAGGTAAAATGACACTTCCTGTTATCAGGTCCCTGGAAACAGCGACTGAGGATGAAAAAGCCTTTTGGCGACGGGTCATTGTTGATCATGATCAAAAAGACGTTGACCTGGAAAAGGCCGTATCCATGCTAAGAGCCTCTGGGGCTTTGGAAAAAACAATGGATCTGGCAAAACAATATTCCGCTGATGCGGCAAAATCTTTAGATGTTTTTGCAGCGTCTCCACTTCGCGACACCTTACAAAACCTAGCGGGTTATGTCGTCGCGCGAATTTCTTGACGGTCTCCCCAGTAAAAACCAACCCGCAATAAACATACCAGCAAGTATGAAGAATAGTCTGGGTGTTTGAAACCAATCTCTGGTAATACCGAGCAAGACAATATTTGCACAAACCAGTGCAAGGATTGCGTAAAGCCCACTCACGCTTAGATGTCCGCCCCCTCTTTTGATAAGTCGCTGATAAAGATGCTGATTATGCGCGAGCAGTATATTTTCGCGTTTAAGGATACGCCGTGCAATTGTCATAAGCGTATCGACGAGGAAGGGTAAAATCAGGATAATACCCGCCCAGTGAAAATTGTTTTCATTGTCTTGGTTGATCAGAAATAAAACAGCTAGGGCATAGGAAAATCCGATCATCAAAGATCCAACATCTCCGCAAAAAATCTGTGCTTTTCGGCGAGAATTATAAGGTAGGAACCCCAATATACTCATCAGTAATATGGCTGAGAGCACGCATACATCTGTTGAGTTGGCGACGAGACCGAGACCAAAAAGAGCTGTGAAGGCAACAGACATGGTTAGTCCCAACATGCCATTCGCGCCGTCCATAAAGTTCACAATATTGGTCACAAGGAAAAGCCAGAAAACCGCACCGCCAAATCCAAGCCAGATCGGAAGATCGATTGTCTTATAAAATCCTGGAATGCTTTCAGGTGGACCGATCTCACGAACCGCGACCGCACAAATTAATATCATGATCCCAAATTTCAATTTTGGCCCCAATGTCATTCGGTCATCCGTTAAGCCCAATAGGCCCATAGCAAAAACGAGAGACATTGATGTCGCAAAGCCGGCATGTAGTCTTAAATTTGGAAAAATTAGAGCGGTTGTCATGAGACCAAGGCCCAAACCAGCAATGATCCCTACACCACCAGATGTCGGGATTATTCCAGAGTGAGCAGAGCGTTTACCAGCTGGATCACCTAGGCCCGCCATACGCATAAAACCGGTTACAGCAAGACTCCCGAAAAAGGCAATTGCTGCAATTTGAAGCCAAAGCAAAGCATTATGGGCGAGGATCATGTCGTATCTCCAAAACGACACGACCTCACCCACCAATTAGGATATATCTCTTGGATCACCTTAACCGCATTTTGGGCTTGGGCATCTGACCTAAAAATTCCAAAACATGTGGCACCTGACCCTGACATACGTGCAAGCTGACACGCAGTTTGCTGGGACAGAATCCGCAAAACATCAGAAATAATAGGCACTTGTTTAATCGCAAATTCCTGCATGTCATTCCCGCCCGATAAAGCCCGAGACAGTAGGTCACCTTTTCGGGATGTTAAATTCATAGGCTTGCCATCTGGCGCCTTATCCATGGCCTTAAAAATTTCACCGGTTGAGACAGAAACGCCCGGATTTACAAGCACAGCTGACAAGCTCCCCAAATTTGGGAGATGTTCAATCCGCTCACCAATTCCGCTCATGATTGACGTTTTTGAATATCGGCAAACAGGCACATCCGCGCCTAAGCCGAATGCCAAATCATGATCTGATTTTTCAGATTTAAAACGCCGAATAATGGCCGCAGCATTTGCGCTCCCACCGCCCAATCCCGCAGATACCGGTAATATTTTCTTCAAGTGAATATGGTGGGGTTCAGCCTCACAAAACTCTAAGGCTCGATTGATGAGATTGTCGGGGCCACTCGAAAGATCTTCCTCGCCCTCTATCGTTAAAGACGGCAAATCGGCCGAGGATAACTGAATTTCATCGCCAATATCTGCAAACACGACTAAGCTTTCAAGATCGTGATATCCATCAGCTCTGAGCGCACCAATATGAAGGGTCAAATTTACTTTGGCCCGCGCGAGTTCAATATGCGCCTCTGGCATTAGGCTTATGGCAAAGGCGACGGAGAGGCAGGCGCAAGCGCTTCAAGCCCACCATTAAGTTTGACATCAATATTAGATTTTTCTTCATCTGTCGGTTCAAATAAAAGCGCTCTTTGCCACTGAAATCCTGCCTCGCGTTTTCGGCCTAATTGCCAATAGACATCCCCAAGATGATCAATAATTGTCGCAGAAGATGGTGATAATGCTACGGCATCTTCAAGATAGTTTTTTGCTTCGACATAATTGCCAAGTTTGTAATGGGCCCAGCCAAGACTATCGGTAATAGCACCCGAATTTGGCGATTGTTCCAAAGCGCGCTCAATCATATCAAAGGCTTCTTCAAGGTTTTCGCCGCGATCAACCCATGTGTAGCCCAAATAGTTAAGCGTATCGACATCATCAGGTGCAAATTCGAGAACCCGCTTAAAATCAGCTTCCGCTTCAGGCCACCGTTTCAAACGCTCAAAAATAATACCGCGAAAGCGTAAAGGCTCCACATTAGCTTTGATTTCCTCATCCGTCATCACGTCTACAATATTGTTATAAAACGGCAAGGCTTCGGCATAATTTTCACGAAAGAAACGCGCGCGACCAAGACTTTCACGTGTAAGCAAACTATTCACGCGTGCATTTAGCGCTTCTAAAACCTCTATCGCTTTATCATCTTTTTCTTGGTTAAAATATATCTGAGCTAAGGCAAGTTGAGCGCGTTGATAATACGGGTCATCCACGGCAATGGCATCATATAATTCAAATGCTACTTTCTCACCTTGCTCGCCGCGGTCTTCCAGCATGGTACCAAGCCAGAGTGCTGATTTTTGATAGTTAGGATCTACCCAACGCGCAAAACGTAAATATAAGACTGCGCCATCTCGGGATCGGTTTTGAAGAAAAAACCCAAAACTTGGTTCCGTCAAAGCTCGCGCGGCATGTTCGCGAATTGATATTTTGGGGAGATCTCGTCCCTCTTCCAAGCGCGTTTTATAATCTGCAACAGGACTAATCGAAAGTCTCTCATTATCTTCAAGAACTTCGTTTAATTTTGCGAGTGCGTCATCGGATTTGCCTTGTTCCACCAATAGATGGGTACGCATCAAAACAGCATCGACTCCTGAGGCACGGGATGCGTCAACTTCATCTAATTTGGTCTCGGCATCATCATATTTTCCATCAAAAATATCGACTTTTGCGCTTTGAAGCTTGCCAAAACCGGTGAAATAAGCTGCGCCTTCCAAACCATCAAATATGTCTCGTGCCGCATCGAAATCTCCTCGATCAACTTCAATCCAGCCTTTAACCAGACGCATTAAAATGACCATGGTTACGTCATCACTTGAGCCCTCAAAATATTTTAGCGCCCGGCTTTCTCGTCCTTTTAAATAGGCATTAACACCCAATACGCCTCTGGCCATAGCTTCATTTTTATTAAGCTTATAAACGCGCTCTGCATGTTTGATTGCAGCGTTCATATCCCCATTTTCTATCGCGGCAACAATCGCACGCCGGCCTAATCGGATATCTTTTGGCGCAGCTTCAAAAGCCTTGGCAAAGTAAGACTGTCGAGCCTCCATATCATCAATTTCATCAGCATAGCTTGCAGCCAGATAATCGCCAAAGAGACTGCCGAGCTCAGACACGCTATCAGCCTGTGCGATTGAAACATGACCTAAACTAAAGCCAATGGCTGCAAGAGACGCTAAAAAATACTTTTGGAATTTCATAATAGGGTTTTGAAACGCAAATATTAAGATAACAAGACCGCGAAACATAAATATCGGTCACATATTCGGGTAATTTGGTCCTCCGCCCCCTTCTGGGACTGTCCAAACGATATTGCGCGACGGATCTTTGATATCACAGGTCTTACAGTGAACACAATTTTGCGCATTAATCTGGAAACGTGGGTTAGACCCATCATCCTCTGATACGACTTCATAAACACCGGCAGGGCAATAGCGCGCCGCTGGTTCATTAAATTGTGGAAGGTTCACTTTAATAGGAATAGATGGGTCGATTAGCTTTAAATGGCTTGGCTGTTCTTCGCCGTGGTTCGTGGCTGAAAAAGACACGTTGGTTAGACGATCAAAGGTAATGACCCCATCTGGCTTCGGATAGTCAATGGCTTTGAAATCTGAGGCGTTCTTTGTCGATCCAGCGTCATCCAATCTATGCTTCATTGTGCCGAGGAAATTAAACTTCAAAAGCGTGGCACACCACATATCCACCCCGCCTAATAGCATCCCGCCAAGGAAAGGTCCAAAGCGCCCATTTAACGGCGCAACATTACGAACAGGTCTCAGGTCATCACCGATTGGTCCGCTATGGATCATATCATTATAATCTGAGAGTGTATCGGCTGACCTGCCTGCGGCTAAAGCCTTAGTGGCGGCATCTGCAGCGTGAATGCCCGATAGCATGGCATTATGATTTCCTTTGATACGCGGTAAATTTACAAGACCAGCAGAGCAGCCTAAAAGTGCGCCGCCCGGAAAGGCCGCTTGCGGAATAGACTGAATTCCGCCTTTGGTTACCACACGTGCACCATAGGCAACTCTTTTCCCGCCTTTAAGAAGTTCAGTAATATTTGGATGGGTTTTCCACTTCTGGAATTCCTCATATGGATATAGATGCGGGTTTTTATAATTCAGATCGACAATCATACCCAAGAAAACCTGGTTATTTTCCGCATGGTATAAGAAGGAACCCCCGCCTTGTTTCCAACCAAGCGGCCAACCTGCAGAGTGTAAAACAGCACCTTCACTGTGTTTTTCAGGGTCAATCTCCCAAATTTCTTTCATGCCAAGGCCATATTTTTGCGGCTCACGATCTTTACTCAATTCATATTTTGCAATCGCGATCTTAGAAAGTGACCCACGCGCACCCTCTGCCAGAAGCACATATTTGCCGTGTAATTCCATACCGGCTTCATATCCCGGGCCTTTGGACCCGTCTTTTTGATAGCCAAATTCACCGGCAACAACACCTTTTACACTCCCATCCTCACGGAAGACGAGGTTTGAACAGGCCATGCCAGGGAAAACTTCAACACCGAGTAATTCCGCTTGTTCAGCGAGCCAGCGACAGACATTCCCCATGGAGACGATATAGTTCCCGTGATTATGCATAAGTGGCGGTAAAAAGAATTGCGGGACGGGTAGCGCGCCTGCAGGTCCGTAGACATGAAATTTGTCCGAGGTGACTTTCGTTTTGACGGGGCAGCTATTATTTGTCTCAAAGTCTGGGAAAAGTTCGCGCAAACCTTTTGGGTCTAAGACGGCACCCGATAAAATATGCGCCCCAACCTCTGAGCCTTTTTC
>CAYTLJ010000117.1:0-7504 GCA_964438555.1 uncultured Algimonas sp. | reverse complement strand
GCCCGCTTTCAAAACTTAATCCCGACGCTATGACGGCCTTTGGTGCATTTGATGCAGCCGCTATGGGCGATGGTGCTGTATCTAAAAAAACCAAGGAACTTATCGCTGTGGCGGTCGCCCTTACAACACAGTGTCAATATTGCCTGACCATCCATACAGAGATGGCAAAGAAAGCAGGTGCAACGGATGAAGAGCTTGCCGAAGTTACCTTTGTTGCAGCCGCTCTACGCGCTGGTGCGGCCATCACCCATGGGGCGAACCACGTCATTGGTTAGACGATAAAAATCTAACTACGCCAAAATTTAAGCCCGCTTGCGATATATACCAGGCGGGCTTTTGTCTTTTTAACGCGAAAACCGCGTCGATTTCCAATATGGTCTAAGATTCAATAATAATGGGGATAGCGACGCCAAATCTGTAAACGACCAACCGTGCACGGCCTTTCGACTCGCTGATAAGGCGGTCACAAACATGTTTTGTTGTGACAATCTCATTATTAATCGCTGCGATAATATCCCCAGCCTCTAAACCTGCTTTTTGCGCAGGGCTACCATCGATAATGCGCGTCACATAAACACCGCGCACGCCAGGCGGCGGATTATCGGCCGAGGTGACAGGCCGCATAAGCGCCCCTAATTGTTCAAGGCTTTCAACGACAGGGGCTTTAAAAGGCTTGATTTCAATGTTGAGTGTCCGCTCAACGCCATTTTCTCTGATATAGGATAGGCTATAAGGCGTACCCGGCGTAGCCACACCAATCCAGGCCCGCAATGCATTGGGCGATTTTACGGTCCGACCATCAAATTTCGAAATCACGTCTCCGACTTGCAATCCCGCTAACTCAGCCGGGCTTTCGGGTCGTAAACTGGCGATAAGCGCGCCGTCCCAATGATCGATGCCAACAGCCTCAGAAGCGGCCTCGCTGACCTTGGCCATTTCAATTCCAATGGATCCGCGCTTGACCTCGCCATTTGCGACAATTTGTTCGGCAACTTGGAAGGCGAGAACGGACGGCACAGAAAATCCAATGCCATCACTCCCCCCAGCCTTGCTTAAAATCGCTGTGTTCACTCCGATAAGGCGGCCATTACTATCGAGGAGTGGGCCACCTGAATTGCCAGAATTAATGGCCGCATCTGTCTGTATGAAATGTTGCAAACTACCACTTGATGATGAGCGTCCTAAGCCGCTTACCACGCCAAGTGAGAGAGATTGATCTAATCCCAAGGGATAGCCAACAGCAAAGACAACATCTCCGACGCGTAAATTGTCAGAATCAGCTACGGCCACGGCATCGACGCGCAAATCATCGGCTTGCAGCACAGCGATATCAGTCGGAGCATCCAGGCCGACAAGACGTGCGCGGACAATGCGGCCATCCGGCACATTTACCAAGAAACCCTCACCGCCCTCCACAACATGTGCATTGGTGATGATATAGCCTTTCTCCGCATCAAACACGGCTCCTGACCCTATCCCGCTCAAACCTATATTCCCAGCTTCATTACTTTTTACCGTCCCAATGCGAACAACAGACGGTAAAACATCGTCTAAGCTATCTGCGAAACTCAAGACATTTCGAGACTTATCCATTGTAAGCGATCTGTCATTTGACTGGTTTAAGGATGACTGCGCACATCCGCTCATAAGGGTGAGCGTCAACAGTCCCAAAGACATGGTTTTGATGAAAGTCGGCATTAAAAATCCTTATGGATGATACGTATAAATTGCACGACTAATGGAATTAGCATGTAAGCGTCTCAAATTGAAGTCACAAACAAGTTTCGTTAATGTGCGCTCGGATCGATCTAATCAGAGCGTTTTAACGTTCCAAACTGGAAACGTGTTTCTCGGTAGGCGCTTTAAACGGGAATCACATGCTGATCTTACCTTTTTACAGGCGAATTTCCGTGTAAAAACCTAAGCATTTCGCCAGATCACAATGTTGACGACACAAAAGTGCTATTTTAGGTAGCGAAATCAAGCCGTTCGAAATCTCAATAAAAACGAAAACCGTAGATAAGAATAGGTATCAGACAATATGGTGTCATATTCGTCTAAAAAGGGATCTAACAATGATTAGGAATTTATCTAACTTAGCGCCAAACCCTATGCATGGGCACGCTTAAGGTAATAGGCGTTTACCGCTTCTATTCAATGTTACGAATTGCAGAGATGTATGTCCAAAAACACTAAAATAATCGGCGATATATTACATGTTGAGCTACCCGATAGCCAACATTCGGTGTCTTTTGATTCAAACCTGCTCAAATCAGAAGCTGAACAGGCACTCTCCTCAGGTCAAATTCGGTCCGTAAAATACGCTTTAGCCAAGGATGCGAATTGGAATAGTTTAACCTTGTCGACCATTAAAGGCATTTCAGCTTTCGCGGACAGCAAAAATATTCCATCTGATTTATCAGCAATGCCCGAGGGCGTAAGCAAAATTCTCGGTTTAACGAAAAGCACTGTTATTGACGACACGGAGACTTCCAAAGAAGAGCCGTCTGACCTGTTCCTGACTCTCG
Organism: uncultured Algimonas sp.; assembly: GCA_964438555.1. Taxonomy (GTDB): domain Bacteria; phylum Pseudomonadota; class Alphaproteobacteria; order Caulobacterales; family Maricaulaceae; genus Litorimonas. The sequence goes on along the minus strand of CAYTLJ010000117.1, from coordinate 4,976 downwards.
GCAATATGGCGTTGGCAGCATTTGACCAAGTCAAAGAGCTTAGTCATTTTATTGGACTGTCCTTAAGCTCCCTTAAAAGGTTTTTTTTGGGAAAGGCCCAATATCAACGCGGTGACTTGATGACGTTTATTCAAACGACTGGCCCAGAAGCGCTTATCATTGTCACTGTTGTTAATCTTCTCTTAGGGGTCATTCTTGCCTTTATGGGCGCGGCACAGCTCAAATTATTTGGCGCAGAAATATTTGTCGCTGATTTAGTTGCACTGGGCCATACACGCGAAATAGCCCCAATGATGACGGCTATCATATTGGCGGGCCGAACCGGGGCAGCTTACGCCGCGCAATTAGGCACCATGCAGGTGAACGAAGAAATTGACGCTTTAAAAACCTTTGGATTTTCGCCTATGGATTTCTTGGTTCTACCCCGCATGTTGGCTTTAGCGATCATGATGCCATTACTCGTTTTATACGGAGATGCCGTGGGTATTTTCGGCGGGTTTTTGATCGGCACATTATTGCTGGATTTGGGCGCGGTAGAATATATCACCCAGACTCAAAAAGCTATTGGCCTAACAGATGTCATGCTCGGCGTCTTTAAAGGCAGTGTCTTTGGCGTTCTTGTGGCTATTACCGGCTGTAAAGAGGGCATTATGAGTGGGCGTAGCGCCTCTGCGGTCGGCGACGCCGCAACAAAAGCTGTGGTCAGCGGCATTGTCGCGATCATTGTTGCGACGGCAATATTTGCCGTTCTTGCTAGCGCATTGGGTATATAATCATGTTGAACCCAAACACAGCCATTGCCATAAAAAATCTTACCATGGCCTATGGTGATTTCATCATCCAGCGCGGGTTAGAATTTGAGATCAATAAAGGCGAAATCTTTATCATTATGGGCGATAGTGGCAGCGGTAAAAGTACGCTGTTAAAACATATGATCGGTCTGATGCGACCCAAAGAAGGTCAAATCATTTATCAAGCTGGAGACTTTTGGGCCGCTAGCGAAGAAGAGCGTAAAACAGCCTCACAACGCTTTGGTGTCTTATATCAAAGTGGGGCGCTGTGGAGTTCAATGACTTTGGCTCAAAATATTCGCTTACCACTCGCGACCTATACGAATTATTCGGAAAGCGACATAAGAGACATTATTGATTTAAAATTATCCTTAGTGGGTCTGGCGGGGTTTGAGGAGTTTTACCCGTCTGAAATCAGTGGCGGCATGAAAAAGCGGGCTGGACTCGCACGGGCCATGGCGCTTGACCCTGAAATATTGTTTTTCGACGAACCTGGCGCCGGACTTGATCCCATCAGCTCTGCACGTCTGGATGATTTGATTATTGAACTTCGCGACGGGCTAGGCGCAACCATCGTCATTGTGACCCATGAACTCGACAGCATATTTGCCATCGGAGATCGCGGGGTTTTTGTAGATGCAGATGTCAAAACACAAACCGCACTCGGAAGAATTTCCGACCTGAGAAAATCCCCTCCAAGCCCAAAGGTTGCGGAATTTTTGAGCCGAAGCTCTAAGTGATTTAGAAAGAAGAAAGCCATGAAACGCGCAAATACTAGACTTATCGGCATCTTTGTCTTTGGTGCTATATTACTCACAATCGGGTCAATATTCTTATTTGGCAGCAGAAATATTTTTGAAAAGAAACGATATTTCTATGCTTATTTCGAACAAGATGTGAGCGGCGTTGATGTCGGCGCACCGATGAAATTCAGTGGGATAGAAGTCGGGTCAGTTAAAGAAATTGTCGGCATTTATAATAAAGAAACCAGCGTCGTCACACCGCGAATATTAATTGAGTTTCATCCGGAAACCCTAAAAGGTGCAAAAGTTGCCAAAGGTGAATACACTTTGTTTCAGCCGCTTCTGGATCAAGGTATGCGAGCCTCTCTAAAGTCCCAAAGCTTTCTAACAGGACAATTATATGTATCGTTAGACTTTTATGACAATGTAGCCATTCGAACCTTAGGCTCAGAAAACGATAAATACCCGGAAATGCCAACAATCGATTCGGGATTAGGCGAAATATTTAAAGCTTTCCAAGATTTACCGCTTGACGCGCTTGTTGTCCAATTGACCGATACATTGGATTCTTTAGAAAAGGTCTTGTCCAATGAAGGCGTGTCTGAATCTGCGAGCTATCTGCCAACTTTATTGACCGACATTGATACAATGATCAATGCGATTGGCATGTTTACAACAACGGAACTGCCGCCAACAACAGCCCAACTTAGAGCCACCTTAAAGACGGGTGGCAACTCCGTACAGTCATTAACAGATAAGCTAACCAATGAGACTTTGGTCACGGTTGATAGCTCACTGAAAACTTTGACCGATCAATTGTCCCAAGAAACGCTGGTCAATCTCTCATCCACATTGCAGCAATTTGACGTGACGATGAGCCAATTGGAATCAACATTAGGGACAGTTCAGCTCCAAGTGGATCCCAATAGTCCAATTACTGATGATTTGACCCGGATGTTGCGTGAAATTCAAGCCGCAGCCGCCCAATTGCGGACCTTTACGCAATATCTTGAAACGCACCCAGAAGCCTTAATACAGGGAAGATAATCATGAAAAACCTAAACGTTAATCGCCCGAAATTCCCAATTCTGAGATGTCTCGCACTTTGCGCCTTTGCAACGCTTAGCGCCTGTTCATCCTCACCTGACCCAAATCTGTATCTCCTAAAAAGTACAAATGCTCCGGCGATCTCACAAGCTAGCTCAAATGTCTCAGTGGTTGTTGGGCCGATCACCATGTCTGAATATCTGAAACGCTCAGAAGTCGTTTTCCAAACCAACACACACGATGTCAAAATCAATGAAAATGAACGCTGGGCCGAAAGCCTTGAACGCAATATAACCTCGGTCATTACGTCTAATGTGGCGAGCTATCTAGGCACGGACCAAGCTTTTAATTATTACGCAAATTTTTCGACCCAACCGGATTATTCAGTCAAGCTCAATGTGACAGAATTTGGCCGTGTCAGCTATGACACAGTGTCTCTGTCTGTATCTTGGGAATTGGTCAATAAGTCGACGCGTCAGACCACATTACATTTGGAAAACATCAATGTGCCGATTAATTTTTCTGGTGACAGTGAAGACGGTCCAGATGTGGGTCATATCGTTGCAGCGATGAACCAAGCCGTAAATGACTTGTCTCTCAGGATTTCTAATAGAATCATTGGACGAAATCCGATTTTATAGCGCGTGGTGTGGGGGTGCGCCTTCAATGGGCAAGGCGCAAATATATCCATATCGCAAAACGGGCCAAGTTTTAAACGCCGCATAAAATAGCGCGCGGGATTATATTTTTGACCCTAGATGTATCTTTAGTCTAGGCGATTAAATATGAAACGTCTTAAAGCTTTATGTCTTATTATATGTTTGTTTGGCTTGGTGTCTGGCTGTGCGGGATCTAACGCACAAACGCTATCCGCATCTGAACCACATCAAGAGCGTGTGATTCAAGTTCGCAAGACAATTACTGTCGCCAAAGGCAAGACATTTGACGGCATGGGCGCGCTTTATGACTGGACGGGGGCTGGCGACTGTTCGCAAACAGAAGGCATGCCGCCCATGTTTAAACTTTCACACGGGGCAACATTGCAAAATTTGCGCATGAGGAATGCACCGGACGGCATCCATGTTCGGGGCTCACATGTAACGATTTCTAATATTGTGAACCTCGATGTCTGTGAGGATGCGATCTCTATTAAACTGGATAAAAACAAATCCATACCGAGCCATGTGACGATCAGAGATTCTAAGTTTTATGACTGTGAAGATAAAGCCATTCAAATAACGCGCGGTAGACATCTCTTGATCGAAAATAATGAATTTCACAATTGCGCAAAAGCGCTCAGACTTCAAAAAGAGGCAAAGAATATCCGGTTTGAAGGCAATAAGGTTTATAATGCCAAAGTCGCCGTCAAAGTCAGTGGCGGTGAAATTGTTTCCTCTGGGAATTATTTCGACACGGCGAAACTGGGTTATTGGATCGAAAAAAACGGGGTGTTGAGAGAAGGCCACGGCAACCGAATGAAAAATGTAACCGAAGTCGTTCGCTTCACGGAAGGCGGTACGGCCGTCCTTGAGTAAACGCAAAGTCAGATGTTTGAGTGGCTTAAGGTCGGTTCGTTGCAGAGGCGATAAAACGCTGGTGCCACTTAAGGCACCAGCAAAATATTAGAATGTTTACTTGCTAAGTTTCTTAGCTTGTTTGACCCATGCATCGCGCTGAATACGACCTGGAATAGAATCAATGATTCCTTCGACCATTTTCACATCAGCCGCTGACCAATTGGCGATCTGACGGTAATAATAGATACCTTTATTATTGAGGTCGCCCTCAAATTTTGGACCAATGCCCTTAATGACTTTCAAGTCATCAGGCGTGCCGTCTGTTGGGCCGTCTGTATAGATGACTTTGGGCTTAGATTTAGATTTCTTCGATTTTTCTTTGCCGCCGACTTCGAATGTAATCATCAAATTTACACGATATGTGTCAATTTTATTATTCTTGATTGTCACGGATTGCTCTTGAACATAGGCAGATCGAATATTTTTTACCGATTTCGACATGCGATCAACAGCATTTTGAATAGCCCCTTCAAATGATTTGGAACTGTCGGACATAATTTGTACGGATTTCATTACAGCCATAATAGTCTCCCTCCAGAGAGTTGACATCCTTTATGCGGATGTAGGTTTGTTTTATTTGAGATAGAAAATGTGGGACCAAGCTTATGACAAAGCTGGGTATTACCCAGAAAATTTTTATTGCGCAGCGTCCACATGACACGCTGTTAATTAAGCTGTCATTAACCAAGTCTGAATGCGAACGTAGCCCGTTACAACCAATGGTGGGAAAAGGAGCGCTACAGCAGTACCAAGTCTCATTATTGGGAAGATGATGTTCTTCTCGAACAGTTCATTTATCAACGGATAGACAATTGGCG
>CAYTLJ010000116.1:0-7655 GCA_964438555.1 uncultured Algimonas sp. | reverse complement strand
AGACCATCGGATCAATATCTAGAAGATAAGATGACGCAGTTTAGCCCTAAACCAACCCATCAAAATCTGACGCATCATGGCGCTCTTTCAAGCCCTTATCGTCCCAAGAGCGATTGACTAATTGCCCGCGTTTAAAGCCTGGACGCGCATTCAGTTGTTTGGTCCAGCGTTGGACATGTTCATAGCTTTGAACTTGTAGGAACTCACCGCCTTGATAGAGTAAGCCTTTGGCCATTGCGCCGTACCAAGGATAGATCGCCATATCAGCAATCGTTAGCGTGTCGCCTGCAATAAATTCGTTTTCGGCCAGACGTTTATCGAGGACATCCATTTGGCGTTTGACTTCCATGGCGAAACGGTCAACCGCATATTGAATTTTAAAAGGCGCATAGGCGTAAAAATGCCCGAACCCGCCGCCTAGATAAGGGGCCGAGCCGGACTGCCAGAAAAGCCAGGACAGGCATTCTGCGCGCGCAGCTCCGGATTTGGGTAAAAACATATCAAATTTTTCGGCCAAATACATAAGGATAGCAACAGATTCAAAAACACGGATGGGTGTCTTGCCTGAGTGATCCATCATAGCCGGAATTTTGGAATTTGGATTAACATCGACAAAGCCCGATCCAAATTGATCGCCCTCTCGGATATTAATCAGCCAAGCATCATATTCAGCCGCCTTTTGGCCAGCTTGGAGGAGTTCTTCGAACATGATGGTGACTTTGACGCCGTTAGGGGTCCCAAGCGAGTAGAGCTGAAACGGATGTTTGCCAATTGGGAGGGCTTTTTCCTCGCGCGCGCCTGCTGTCGGGCGGTTAATATTGGCAAATTGTCCACCAGATTCGGTGTTTTTCCAGATTTTGGGTGGCGTCCACTCAGATAGGGTTTGGTCACTCATCTTTGATCTCCTCATTCCGCCCCTTCATAGCGAAGGGGCCGTGAAAAGAAAAGTGACGGTGTTGTGAATTTAATCTGCGAAAATGAATCCGCAGATTTTTCTTTATCGGATGGTTTCTTGTGCCTGTAGAACGCGAACGCCGTCTTGTAATTCACCATTTTCAGGAAACGCAGCTTTGCGCATAGCGTCCGTTATATCACCAACTTCGAGTGTAACAGAAAATGCACGCGCAAGCCCGTTCGCCTCGGCAAAGACATTCAGGAAATAAATCCCATCCTCTGGTGCAGAGACATCAACTGACATTTCATGAACATCCGCTGATCCCATTTTGAAACTCGCTTGAGGCGTAGAACTCCCGAAAACATTCAATCCCGCACTAGGTTCGACACGAATATTCAAATCACCCGCGAATTGTGTTTCTGAGAAATTCAATTTTACTTGATGAAAATTTTGCGCGGTCAGATTTTCGGGTATTGAAGTGTTCATTGTAACGGCAGCGCCAGGCTTCACTGTAGAGGTCGAGGACTTAACTAGTTGTTGTCCTTCACCGATATTTCCAGATTGTGCGGCACAAGCGCCCAATCCAAGGGTCATTAAAAAAGCCGCTGTTAGCGTTTTAATATATGTCATGTCATCACTCCTATTGGATGGTGAAGTTATAGCAAGCATCTACGCCCGGCCCATCAGGGCCATTTCGTAGATCTAATGCCTCAATTACGTAAGACCCAGCTTCAAGATTAATATCCACGGCGATATTACCAGTATTATTAAAGCCAGTGACGAACTCACCTCGTTCAAAAATTATAAATTGTGGTTGCGGCGTGCCTGGACCTGACGTGTTTGACATCTCAAATCTGAATGTATCAGATGCGGCGACATCTAACCTGAGAAACCTTCGATTTCCGTGTTTGTTTTGAATCCCACCTGAGCGTCCATCATTAAACGAGGTAGGTAGTTCTCTTGAGCAAAAATTTGTTGGTGTTCCGTCAGTTGCAACCGTCAAATAGACAGGCAATTGATCCGGGACGCCCCCATTATTTGTCTCACCCGCGCCAAAGGTCTCACGACTATTTATGTTTTGAAACGCGAGCAAAGGAGATATATCCGATGGCGTAACACCAGGTTGATTGTCAAATTCTGAAATAAAACTGAAAATATTCGTAAAGGCGTCGGTATTCCGGTAACTTTCACTTACAAGCGTATTGTAAATCGGCGCTAGACCTAGGCTGACTGTATCGGGACCATCATCATCCGAATCAAAAATATCATAGAGAATAGATTGAACAGAAGACTCTGAATACCAACCCTGCGCACCCAGGGAATTATTCTCAACGTCAATATCAAAATCGACGCTTTGTTGAGGCATAAAACTATCTCTGTAGAGCGGATCTTCCAAAATAATGCCCGAGATCGCATTCCCAAATCCCTCGCCAAAGGCAACACGTGAATCCAAAAGATCATTTGCCGTATGTGGACCACCTATGGAATCTGAGCGGCTTATGGCAGATTCAAAATAATGCCCAAATTCATGTATGACCACATGGGCATCAAATTCATCCGTATCAACATTTTCAGCCCCCAATATCACGAGAGTTGGGACACCATTCATGACCTGAAAAAATGATGTCGTGACCTGACCAGCTTCAATATTTCCAGGTTCCGGACGATTATTGATACTCCAAAGCACCTCTAATGCAGGAAAATTAACGTCAGAATCGACTGCGATAAAATCTGCCATGGACGTATAAATACTATCCATGATCGCAAAAGGTGCCGCGGCCCGGGTAGAGGTATAGCTAGACCCGCCCCAACCTGATCCAGCGTTTAAATCTCTGGTTTGGTCGGTTCGTGGGACCTCAGAGGTAGAGCCTTGCAAAGCATAAAGTGCGAAATTCGACGTATTATCCAAGATTTGAAGATCAATGGCGTTCCCTGCGGATTGCTGGATTTCAGAGCGAACCCGGACGCTGACATTTTGTCCAGAATCAACCGTGAAAGAATAATCGCCATTCTCATCAGAGACGGTCGTGTCCAGGACTGTTGTTCCCGACACCAATTCTACCGGCGCAAAGCGGATCGGCATTTGGGTCGCCGCATCAAAATTCAGTCCTGTGTCTGTTGGTCCGAATGGGACACGGTCAAATGTGAGGGTTCCGGACAAGGTTACACTAACCGGTGTTTGCGTCCCGCCGCCACCTGTTGGAGGGGGTGGAGGTGGAGGTGTTGCAACCGGCGTGGAACTAGATCCCCCGCCGCCTCCACACGCCATAAGCATAAGAGCCGAGCCAGCCATTAATAAGATATGCTTTGCTGATAAGGTCGTCATAAAGAATAGTCCTTCACATTCTGGCTTGCCCCAAAGGTGTGAAACTTCATGGCGCGTGAGACTCGTGTCAAAAAGACAGTCTCATAGTCTTCCCTAACAGAGAATGAACACTCTTGCATGATTTGCTCTGGCATGATTTCCACATCTGATGGCTATCACTTTGCGTGATCAATCCGAATTCACGATTTCGCCAGCATATGCCCTTGACGACTTATGGGCTTTCGGATTATGCGCCGCGTGGGCCCCGTCTCCCCACTGAGACGAAACTCTAACGGTGTACAAAAACGCACCATAGGAGACATTGTGACAAAAATTGCCAAACCGGCCGCACGTCCGGTCGACCCCCGTTTTTCTGCTGGACCTACACGTAAACGACCCGGATGGTCGCTAGACGCGCTTTCTGGTGCCGCCCTTGGGCGCTCTCATCGGTCTGCGCTCGGAAAAGCCAAACTCAAAGAACTTATTGATCTTTCAAGAGAAATTCTGGGCCTGCCAGATGATTATCATATCGGAATTGTACCCGCATCAGACACGGGCGCCGTTGAAATGGCCATGTGGTCCTTACTCGGTGAACGCGGCGTAGATGTCGCCGCTTGGGAAAATTTCGGACAAGCTTGGGTCACCGATGCAGATAAGCAATTACCGCTAAAGGACCTTAGGCTTCTCACGGCAGATTACGGTGAATTGCCGGATCTGAATCAGTATTCGGGTGACCGCGATCTGGTCTTTACGGCGAATGGCACGACCTCCGGCGTGAAAGTCGCAGATTACAGCTTTATCCCAGATGACCGCGAAGGTTTAACGATTTGCGACGCAACGTCTGCCGTTTTCGCGCAAGATTTGCCCTGGGATAAACTCGATGTTGTCACCTATAGTTGGCAAAAAGTCATGGGCGGAGAGGCCGCGCATGGCATGCTGATTCTCTCGCCACGCGCCGTTGCAAGGCTCGAAAGCTACACCCCATCTTGGCCGCTGCCTAAAATTTTCCGCCTGACCAAAGGCGGTAAGCTGAATGCAGGTATATTTGTCGGCTCAACCATAAATACGCCTTCAATGTTATGTGTCGAAGATCATCTCGACGCCTTAAAATGGGCGAAAAGTAATGGCGGGTTGCAATTCCTACATGAGCGCGCCGACGCAAATGCCAAAGTCATTTGGGATTGGCTGGAAACCCGGGACTGGATCGACAATTTATGCCGTGTCCCAGAACAAAGGTCTAATACCGGGGTCTGTCTAAAAATCACAGATCCGCGTATCGCCGCCTTACCCAAAGACGAACAAGCCGCATTTGCGAAATCGATTGTCGCATTGCTCGGCGACGAAAATGTTGCGCTTGATTTTGGCGCTTACCGGACGGCCCCTCCAGGCTTTCGCCTGTGGGTATCAGGCCTAACGGAAACCTTGGACGTCAAAGCCGTCCTCCCTTGGCTTGATTGGGCCTTTGAAACAAAAATTGCGGAGATTACCAATGCCTAAAGTTCTTATAGCAGACAAAATGTCTCCTGCAGCTACACAGGTCTTTAAAAATCGTGGTGTGGATGTCGATGTTATCACAGGTCTTTCAAAAGACGAGCTGATCAAAATTATCGGTGATTATGACGGTCTCGCTGTGCGGTCTTCAACACGCCCAGATGCTGAAATCATTGCGGCGGCAAATAATCTCAAAGTCATTGGCCGTGCCGGAATTGGTGTCGATAATATTGATATAAAAGCCGCAACAGATCGGGGTGTCGTTGTAATGAACACGCCTTTTGGCAATGCGATCACCACGGCCGAACATGCCATAGCCATGTTATTTGCGGCAGCGCGTCAAATTCCAGCCGCCTCTGTACGGACCCAAAATGGCGAATGGCCAAAATCCGATTTTAAAGGGGTTGAGCTTTTCAATAAAACGCTTGGCATAATTGGATGCGGTAATATCGGCGCCTTGGTCGCCGAACGCGCCTTAGGTCTAAAGATGAAAGTCATCGCCTTTGATCCTTATCTGACTGAGGAACGCGCTGTTAAATTGGGTGTTGAAAAAGTTGAACTCGACGCCCTCTTCCAACGCGCTGACGCAATCACCTTGCACACGCCACTTGTTGAAAGCACCAAAGGCATTGTCTCGCGCGCGCGGCTCGGCATGACCAAGAAAGGTGTCATTATTGTCAATTGTGCGCGTGGTGGCTTGGTTGACGAAGAGGCGCTAAAAGACGCCCTTGAGGCCGGACATGTTCGCGCAGCCGCTTTGGATGTGTTTGCCGTAGAACCGGCCAAAGAACACCCGCTTTTTGGCACGCCAAATTTCATCGCAACCCCGCATTTGGGCGCATCGACCCTTGAAGCCCAGGAAAATGTAGCCGTTCAAGTGGCCGAGCAAATGGCGGATTACCTTTTAACAGGCGCTGTTTCCAACGCGTTAAACACGCCGTCGATCAGTGCCGAGGAAGCACCGCGTCTCAAGCCATTTGTCGACCTTGCTGACAAGCTAGGAACCATGACAGGCCAACTGCTTCATGCGCCAATAAAATCGGTTGAATTTACCTATAAAGGGGCTGTCACAGAGCTAAATACAAACCCCATGACGGCAGCCGCGCTGGCAGGCTTGATCAAGGCGGCCATGCCAGAAGTAAATATGGTATCTGCTCCCGGTCTTGCAAAGGAACGCGGGATTGAAGTCAAAGAAAGCTATGTTGACGAAGCCGAACGCGCTGAGTCGCTTATTCGTTTGACCGTCGAAACCACGGAACGCAAATATGTTGTTGTTGGCACGATTTACCGCGGCGAGCCGCGTATTGTACGTCTCTTTGGGGTTCCAATGGATTCAGCCTTCTCACCAAATATGATCTATGTTCGCAATGAAGATAAGCCTGGTTTTATCGGCGATCTGGGTCAGGTTTTGGGTGAGAATAAAGTCAATATCGCAACATTTTCTTTGGGCCGGATGGCAAAAGGCGATGAAGCGGTTTGCCTTGTCAGTGTCGACGGCGATGTGTCTGATGCTGTGGCCGCTCAAATTGCCGATTTAGACCGCGTTAAAATCGTTGATGTGGTTTCAATGTAAGATCGTCCGTCTCCCAATCCGGCCTGTAACGTGCCGAAAATTTTCGGGGGACAAACGCATAAGCTGACTCGCTATGGCCTAGCGACTCGGCTAAAGGCTTGACGAAGTTTTCCAAGCGTGGGCTCTTCAATGTGCCCACGTTTTTTTTGTGATGAGGTTATCATGGCCAATGTCGTGGTTGTCGGCTCCCAATGGGGTGACGAAGGAAAAGGCAAAATCGTAGATTGGTTGTCCAGTCGCGCTGATGTTGTCGCGCGTTTTCAAGGCGGGCATAATGCTGGTCATACGCTCGTTGTTGACGGGACGACCTATAAGCTTTCGCTCTTACCTTCGGGTATTGTGCGTGGCGGGAAATTATCCGTCATAGGGAATGGCGTCGTGTTAGACCCTTGGGCGTTTTTAGATGAAGTCAAGCGGATCAAAGGACAGGGCGTGAAAGTCAATCCGGATTGTCTCCAGATTTCCGAGTCAACCGCGCTTATCCTGCCCATTCATTCTGAACTTGATGGCATTCGCGAAAACCGCGCAGATGGCATTAAGATCGGCACGACGAAACGCGGCATCGGACCCGCCTATGAAGATAAGGTCGCCCGGCGCGCTATTCGGGTTTGTGATCTGGCGGATGCTGACCATCTTCAAGCTCGCGTGGAAAATCTCTTACATCATCACAATGCGCTGCGTCGCGGGTTGGGGAAACCAGAGACCGATGCCGGAGAGCTCACGCAAAAGCTCATAGAGATTGCGCCGGAAATCTTACCCTATATGGCGCCTGTCTGGCACACATTAGAAGAAGCCAAAAAAGCGGAAAAACGTATTTTATTTGAAGGCGCGCAAGGCGCCATGCTTGATATTGATCACGGCACTTACCCTTTTGTGACGTCTTCAAATACGATCGCGGGTCAAGCGGCGGCCGGAACGGGCATGGGACCTGGGTCGCTAAACTTTGTTTTGGGTATAACCAAAGCCTATACGACACGCGTCGGCGAAGGCCCCTTCCCCACAGAATTATTTGACAAAGTTGGTCAACGCTTGGGTGAACGCGGTCATGAGTTTGGGACCGTCACAGGCCGTCAGCGTCGCTGTGGTTGGTTTGACGCCGTCATGGTCAAACAAGCCATTATTACGGGCGGAATAAACGGGATCGCCCTGACAAAACTGGACGTGTTGGACGGGTTAGCGGAATTAAAAATTTGTGTCGGATATCGCCTTAATGGAAAGATTGTCAAACGCCTGCCTGCAGGCGCCGCCAATCAAGCCTCAGTAGAACCGATATATGAGACGATGGAAGGTTGGCAAGGCTCAACCCGCGGTGCCAGAAGCTGGGCGGACCTGCCTGCAGAAGCCGTGAAATATGTGCGTCATATTGAAGAATTAATTGGATGTCCGGTCAG
>CAYTLJ010000115.1:0-7718 GCA_964438555.1 uncultured Algimonas sp. | reverse complement strand
CTGGTTTTGGGGTGTGGAATTAGGAGTATTTCTATCAATTCCTATTTATATTGGCATTATAAGCGCATTCATTTTTCAGAAAATAGTGAATTCAAAATTTTAAAATATTATTTTGGGTACGGCTTTCGCAGTCAGTCTCGGGCGCGTCAATATCATTGATGTTATAGTCAGAATTTAGGGTCAGATAACAGATCAGATTTTCAAAACACCGCCAGAAAAGCGAATAGCTTCACGGGCCAAAATGTCGACCGTGTCAAAGATAGGGAGATCAGTCTTGACCTGCCCCGTAAGCAGAGAAAATTCCGAGCATCCGATCAACAAACACCCCGCCCCTCTCTCTTTCATTTCTTGACTAAGCTCGGATAGTTTCTGGCCCATATCTGCCTTAATGCCTTCGGCTTTTATCCGGCGAATAATGGACAGAACATAATCCGCATCCTCTGGGAAAATCACCGACAGACCAGCGGGCTTAAACGCATCGCGAAAAATACCGACTTGATCCGTTAAAGGTGACGCCAACATCCCGACTTTACCTTCGCCTATTGAAGCTTTGATCTGATTGGCGGCAAGGGTGAGCATATTCAGCAAAGGAATGTCGACTGCGCCTTCGATATAGTCAGCATAATAATGGGCGGTATTACAGGGCATGGTCAGGGCCTGCGCCCCGTTTTGTTCCAACGTCGTTGCCATGCGCGCCAAAACTGGTCCCGGATTTTCGGTCGATTTTAGGATTGCGTCAATGCGTGACGGAATTTGCGGGTTCATATCCACTAAGAGCGGTATATGCTCTGCATCATCTTCGACTTGGGTCAGATCAATAATTCGCTGCATAAATGAAGCGGTCGCTGCAGGTCCCATGCCGCCAAGGACCCCAATAGGTTTATAGGTCATATCCCTAAACCAGCGCGTCGGGAAGCGACCAACGGGAGTCCATATCGAAAGCCCAGTCATATCCAAATAATCCGGTCGACCCACCCGTATGAATGAAGACGATCTTCTCGTCTTTTTTGAAAATATTTTTTCGAACCAAATCAATTAGTCCTGCGGCACCTTTGGCAGAATAGACCGGATCCAGTAATATACCTTCTAGCTCGGCAAATAGGCGAATGGCTTCCTGTCCACCCTCTGATGGCACACCGTAACCCGCACCAACATAATCTGTATTTGCAACAATATCGCTTCGCTCAATAAGACCGGGAGAGCCCAGCTTCTTAGCCGTCGCTTGGGCAAGTTTAAATATTTTCGTTTCCTGTTTTTCTTTCGGCGCATTGGTGCCGATGCCAAGCAAGGGGATGCGGGCATTCATAGCTTTAAGACCCACCGCCAATCCGGCCTGCGTCCCGGCACTCCCCGTCGCATGAACAATATGATCAATTTTAAGGTGGCGATCATTTAACTGCGCCAATAGTTCAAAGGCACAATTCACATAACCCAATGCCCCGGTCGGATTAGATCCCCCACCCGGGATTGTATAAACTGTCTTGCCCATCGCCCGGACCTTATCGGCGACCGCTTCGAGTTCTGCATTCATATTCAGGTTTTCGCCCTTGATCTTTTGCGTTGTGGCACCATGCAAATGATCAAGCAGAACATTACCATTGTGATTATAATTTTGATTATTAGACCCTGTGCGGTCTTCAAGAATAATATGGCAAGGCATGCCGATTTTTGCGGCAAAGGCAGCGGTTTGTCTCGCATGATTGGACTGAGTTGCCCCCTGGGTCATCACCATATCTGCCTTTTGCAACTCGGCTTCAGCCATTAAAAATTCGAGTTTGCGGGTTTTATTTCCGCCCGTAGAAAGACCCGTACAGTCATCGCGTTTTATCCAGATTTCTGCGCCGCCGAGTTCAGCCGTGAGCCGGTCAAGCCGTTCCAGCGGTGTTGGTAAATGGGCTAAAAATCGGCGGGGATAGCGAGAAAGCAACATAGAAAAATTCCATTGGGGGCAAAGACATTGCGCAAGCGATGTGACGTTTAACTACATCGTTTCCTCTGGCTTAACAAGATTAATGGCGAGCTGCAAACCATCGTTGAGCGGCGTCTTACCAGGAAATCAAATCCGCTTTTTTAACACTCGCACTTGGAACTAAGAGATGTCCGATTGTTAGGATAACATGGGTCAGTGCTGGTATGTCGAAGGGTATGCCAGCTGCAATAAAATAACTTACTTTAATCGTACATTCCTTCACGGATTCAGGGATTTCCGTATCAGGAATTATTGATCCATCTTTTAATTTCACGCCAGCTCTGGGCCAACCTAAATTCTGGCCTCTAACGGTTGTCACGCCCTTCCACGGCAACTGCTCCATAAAGGCAGTCGCCTCGACCATGATGTTTTCCATGCGCTCTCGCGGGGTCTTAATCGCGATTTCGCCGGCCTTGCGAACCAATTCAGGTTCCCAATAATCTAGTAAAGTCTCGGCTTTTTGTTGTCGCGCGGACATATTGTTAGAATTTACCAACAACATTCAAGAAGAAACCATCTGACTCATTGTCAAAATCAGTCAAGTCATCTGAAAATTCGCTAAAGCTATAGCCGCCTCCGACCTTTAGGTTATCCCCAACATGGCGATATATACCGACGAGAGCACCTAGCTGTTCAGTATCGGCAAGATTTGTCTTTAGGATCCTGGCTTCTGCTAAAGCTTCCCATTTCTTGATAAGATGATACTCCGCCCGCGCGACACCGAGATAGGCTTCACTGTCGACAAAATCATCTGAGCCACGATCCAAAGCGACCTCGCCTTCTCTATAGCCGAATTTGCCACCCACAGTTAATCTCGGGGTAAGATCATATGTGCCGTCAACACTAAAGATTTGGCTTCTTTGACGCGCAAGGTTCGACGCGCCTGTAATTGATAATTGTTGAGCCGGCGCAAGGTCTTCAAAATAAGTATATTTTGCTAAAGCATTCAGACGGTCATTTTTAACGGGACGATAGGCAAGCCCAACAACACCTTCGACAAAATCTGCGTCCAGGATATTGGAATCATCTGAATCTGAGACCGCAAAATTAAGTCTCGCAATGGCTTCAATATCTTCATTCGCATCAAAGGCGACAGTATTGCGCATCAACCATGTCGTTCTATCGCGTTCTGTTCCGTTTAGGACACCGTCCTCAAAGCGGCCTTCTAATTGCGACGCCACACGCAGACCATTTGTTACACGACCTGCAGACACAGAGAAGGCCGTCCGGTCAAATGACCCATCAATATCATCATCTATTCGGCCATTTTCGACACTCGCGCCGAAGGTCCATTTATCATCTGGTGCGAAATTTACGCCAAATGTATGGGTGAGTTGCTGACCACGATCGCCATATCCATATTGCTCTTCAGCATAGATCGACAGATTGTCATTGAGTTGAGACCGTCCGCCAGCCGTCAAAATACCTGAATTTCTATAGCCTTCGCGCTCTGTAAACGCACCCGTATCTGAGCGATCAGTTGAGAGCGCATAGCCCAAGTAAAATTCTGTATTATCGTCCTTCTTGAAGGTGGCTTGCGCCTGAGCCCCGAGACCGCCATCGCCCTCAGATATTTCACCGCTGAGAGAAAGCCTATCTGACACTTTGACATCGGCCCCAACACCATAGCGGGAATTATCTGTACGAAGATCATCTCTGTCTACGGTCTCTTGCGCGAAGACTTTAAAGCTGGCGGCATCATTTGGTGTAAATGATAGCTCACCACTCACATCCGTTCGCGACCCATCAAATTCAGTCCGGTTTGGAGACAAATTCGCGGCCTGGGCAAGTGTATCAACATCATCATGACGAATACCGACTTTCGCCAACCAGGCTCGATCAAAGGCCTGGCTTACATCGGCATAGACAGCGCGCGTATCTCCACGCCTTGAACTCTCGACTTCCTCATATTCTACATTCAAATTTGTTGTAGGCGATATATAGGACCGTAACCCAAGCGACACACGATCAACTTCACCATTACCTATCGCGCCAACACCTGAAAAACCCTCATCCGAATGTTCAACCAAAGCCCGTATCCGGGTATCTAATTTATTGAACATCCCATTTAATTCTGCGAGCTCAATTTGGGTTTCGAGACGATAAGCTTCCGCAATCAGTCCCGCTGCGCCTGGGGTTTGAATATCGTCAAAGATAAAACCGCCATCGGTGGAATCAGACTGCCCAAAGCCAGGACCTTCTGTGCGAGCATATTCTAGCTTTACAAATGTATTGTCCGATTTTCTGAGTAAAAGATCAGCCCCGTAAAGCTCTTGATTGGCGTCGCCGCTCTTGTCATTTTGGATCGTTCCGCCGATCCGAACATTATCATTGACCCAATGCGTGACACGTCCGCCCAAATTAAAGCCGTCTATATCGGATAAATTAGGCGTAAACTCGTAACGCGTTACAAGGAAAGCTTCATTCCCAGACAGGCTACCACTTCTAACAATTTGACCATCAGCAACCGTTGATTGAAGCGGTTCAGCCAGTAAAATTCGTCCTTGAATATAGTCGATATCATAATCTTCTTGCGGGCGAAGATTGCGCGTTTCTATAACGTGACCCGAGACTTTATCTCTAATTTCAATACGGACACGTTCCGACCCAATAGAGAGGTCTTGTTGTTGCAAGAAATAGACGCTCCCGCCCGTGCCTCTAAATTCATCGCGCCCGGGAATCGTGCCTGGGTCAGCTGCAAAAGCCGTTGCTTCGGTTCTGCGTTCGCCCGAGCGCGTTAATTCAACTGAGTTATAATCTGCAATCGCCCCATATAATCCGCGGTCCAATTGCGCGAATTCAGTCCCGGTGATTTGCGTCGCAAAATTACCCCATTGAACATGGCTATCATCTTTTTCAACGCGAACAAAGAAACGTCCTTGTGTCGGAGCGTCTTCAAATGTGTAGCTATCATCGCCGTAAACAGGATAAAAACGGTCCGCATCCAAACGACGTAATAATTGCCCAGGATGTTTATCATCCAGGTTTCTGAAAATGTCTTTTAATCGAGCTTCGCCCGTATCCAGAGCAGCGGTAATTAAATAACTGCCTTTGACTTTGCCTTTCAAGTAAAAGGCACCTCGGCCATTGACGACAACATCGTCAAAATCTTCGTCAGATGCAGCCGCCAAGTCAGCCGGACCAACGGCGGCGCGTTGCCCCAATGTAATATCGCCTAACGCGACATAAAAGAATTCAGTATCTTTGATATGAACATTGCGTTGGAAATTTACGCCTTGTTGGGCCTGATTTAAAACCCTGACATCAACCGCTTGATCTCCATAAGGCAGGATTTGTTGCGCAACAAATTTACCTTCATAATCAACAGGGACTTGCCGTCCCAAAACTGTTGGGAAATACCCCCTTGGTACATTGACGCCATTAACGGTAACCGATCCACCATTAATTTGAATATTTCGTGTTAAAGTCCGGTCGACGCCATAGCCGCCAATCACGCCAGCATTAAAATTCTTATTGCCGCTTGAGAGTTGTGGATGATCAGTAAGGGCTACAGTTTTAGGCTGTGTTTCATCATACCGACCATAGTGATCATAAACCCGTAATTGGTAAAATATTTCATCTGTTCCAATTGGCACGCGTGATGTCGCTATGCCCGCAGGGTCTACTGGAATGATCGCCAATGGTCGGTCATTTATCGTTTGATCAATGTTAAATATTCTAATTTCGGCTCTTTGTATGAAAGCCTCATAATTTGAATAGGCTTGAAAGACCATCAACTCATGTCGAGAAACCGTGACAGCATCATTCTTTAAACCAACATTCAGCTTTGGGGTAATATCTAAACCGTCAAATCTGACTTGGATATCGGTCGCGGCGAGGGCGACATCATTTATGCGTTGCGCAGCCGCATGATCAAACCCACTTCCCGCAATTGTTTGTCCATCAACGCTAATTTTAAAGGGAGAGGCTGACGTCGGTTGACGAAGAATATACCCTTCGGAATTTTCCACCGCATCAGAAGAATAGGTGCCCCTTAACCTTGGAACAGCACTAGCCGTCGTAACATGGCATTCATTTGCTTGTGCTTGGACACAGGCAAAAGGTGGCGGGACGTTGCGCACCGTTTGGACCTGAGCCTGGGCCTTGGCCGCAGGCAGGCTGATGACCACCAAAGCTGATGTTGACAGCGCAAGTTTTTTTAAGAAACTAAATTTCATCGCAAGGCACCTCTTCTTAGAGTGTGACTTGTTTGAAGCCCGCCCGCTCGGAGAATTTTTCTTTCAATTTCGAGAATATAACAACATCCCTGCGCCTCCCATAATCGCTGCATTTCCGCCTCTACAGCGTCAATACGTTTGTCAGATAAGGCACCAAACCCTTCATAATCATGGTAGTTAAGCCTCAAGACTGATGGCTCGGATTTCAAGACGTTCATAAGCTGGGCGATATTAGGCATCATTGCGGCTTGCATTTTTGTGCTGCCTGGCAAGAAGGCTTGATTAGACAAATCAAGTGTCACCACTCTTTGGATGGATGCCCCAAAGTTAATTTTGCTTATTTTACCGCGCGTTAACCGTTCAACACGTGGGTTCTCAGTTGTCATGCGATAGCCAGTCGGTAAGCTCCGCGGATCAACTTTTAGAATGAAGTTAGATCCAATATTTGCATTTGGAACATCCGCACAAGCAATATGATAACGACCATGTTCGTCAGAGATAATATTCAATCCCTTGACGGTCACCAGTCTAACGCCAGCTATGCCGGGTTCGCCTTGGTCTTGATACCCATTGCGGTTCATATCATCAAAGACCTTGCCGATAACTTCCGAACAATCAAAGAGTGGATCGACGGTCATCTTGACAGCCGCTTCGGCTCTTGCAGAAATTTCTGCGCCGGTCGCGTCGCGGATGAAGGCTTGGTTTGTATGGATCCCGTCACCGACGCCGGCGCCAACAACCATATGTAAATTCCAGACCCGGGTTTGGTTCGCCGTGAAATCAATACCCTCTAGGACAATCTCTCGACCTGATGTTACCGGCTCAACCGCGGTACCATCCAATCTAGATGTCCCGTCAATAAATCTGAACCCAGGCGGCGCAAGATCAACAAGGTCAACATTAATGCGCGGCGCGCTTTCCGTATTTGTCACCGTAATCGTGTAAGGCACGATATCACCAATATTCACATTGGTTGTTTGTACCGTTTTCGTGACGTTTAGTGGCGCCAATCCTATAGGTGAAATAATTGTAAGCGTTACAGTGGAAACAGTACAATTTGTTGGATCCAGGACGTCACAAATTTCATAAGGAATAACATAGGTCCCAGCAGGCGTTCCAGGTGCGACATCAACAGAACCATCAGGATTAAATGTGATGCCAGGCGGTATTGTTGCATCAGGTGAGAAGGTAACTGCTACCTGTCCCGGATTAATCGACTGACCATTTAGTAAGTCATCATCTAGGACATTAATGACATTGACGCCGCCAATTGCACTATCAATGCCTGCGACAAGATCAGGCTCCGCTTCAATGATTGGTGCGCCGTCAACAGGTGTTGTGACACTATCCGTAACTGGCGTTGGGATTTGGTCTGACACAACAGAGGCCGTGTTTACAATGTCGCCGCCCGCATCCGCGGCTGTCACAACATATGTACCAGTGAGTGTACAGGTTCCACCAACCGCTAATGTGGCACATGTATTCGAGTTTGGTGTGATCAACGGGTCTGAAATAACAACATCGGTTTGCGCGGCATTGCCGGTATTGGTCGCAATAATTGTGTAGGTCAG
>CAYTLJ010000114.1:0-7798 GCA_964438555.1 uncultured Algimonas sp. | reverse complement strand
ATATAGCGTGTGCAGGCTTCAAGCGCTGCCTTGGCAACACCCATAACATTATAATTTGGAACCACACGTTCACTGCCTAAATAGGTCAATGTCACCATGGACCCGCCATCATTCATTATATTTGACGCCCGGCGCGCCGCATCGACAAAAGAATAGGCCGAGATATCCAAGGCAGATTTAAAGCCTTCACGGGTTGTCTGTTCAACGAATGAACCAGCCAGCTGGTCTTTCCCAGCAAAGGCGATGGCATGGACGAGGAAATCAATCTTACCCCATTTAGCTTCAATGGCTTTAAAGGCCGCGTCCATCTGATCATCATTTGTAACGTCACAATCGACCAATGTGTCCGATCCAACACTTTCCGCGAGTGGCTTGACACGACGAAGTAATTTATCGCCCTGATAGGTGAAGGCGAGTTCTGCACCTTGTGCGGCCAGTTGTTGCGCGATCGCCCAAGCAATAGAGTTTTTATTCGCGACACCCATGATAAGGCCGCGTTTGCCCGCCATAAGTGTGCCTGTCGGGAAAATCTGCTCAGCCATCTCTCTCTCCTGTCAATATGAGTGCGTTCCTTATAATTTTAGTGCGGCAATGGCCAGAATATTTCGCAATTTAACTGGTTAATCTGGCATTCATATGGGCTTCTGTACTCGCGCAGGTTCAGGGAGGACGTCTCATATGGAGCGAGATGAACTAGCGAAACAAGCTGGTCAATTGCGTGATGACATTAAGACTGTAACACAGTCATCAACACCGCAGACTTGTTTTGACCAGTTTCGACATATTCTTGAAGCTAAAGGATTCGATAAAATAGCCATGGGTCAAGCCTATATGCTGGCCGATAAAGACATTAAATCATACCGTTTTTTCTTACATTCTGGCATTTCCGATTTCCTAAAAACTTACCTCGAGCAAAACTACCAATTCTCAGACCCAATTGTGCTTCGCGCGATTTCAACCCACCGACCTTTTCGTTGGCAAGAATCCCGTGCGGATATGACAAAAGCGCAGATCAAACAGGTCGAACATGCCGCCGAACATGGACTGAAATACGGCATTGTTTTCCCGATCAAAGATTTCGGTGGCACAATGGGATTTGTCTCAATTGGACGCTCTACGGATTTTGAATTGAGTGATATTGAGTTCTTAGAATTGGAACTTCTATGTCGCTATAGCTATTTGAAAATCGACTCTTTTTACGGCGTGTCTATTGAAACATCTGATTTGTCATTATCGCCGAGAGAAACGGCTATTTTAACGCATGTATCGCGGGGCAAGACAAATTGGGAAACGGGGCAGATTATGGGGATGAGCGAATATTCAATCCGTGATTATCTCAAAGCTATTTCCGCACGTTTTGATACAGCCAATAGAACCCATACGGTTGTAAAAGCCATTCAATTGGGTTTGATATTACCTTAAAAGGTTCGTGTTAAAGCAATGGCTGCCGTGATGCCGTCATTGCTGGGCGCAAGTGTGGTGTCTTCAACATCTCCAACAAGTCTAGAATAATTGACAATCCCGACGATTTCATAGTCTTTATTGAGTGTGAGATAGGCTGCAAAATGTGCACCTAATGTGGAAATTTCAGACCCGAAATCCAAAGGGGTAATATTTGAAGTCGCTGGTAAGTTAAGTTCTGTGAGTTGATCTTGCGTAATGCCATATTGCGCGTCAAGAAAGTCACTCGAATGATAAGTTGCCCGAACACCGGGTGTCACACGCAAATTTTCAAAGGGATAGAATTCCGTCGTGACCAATGTGTCGACCCGGAAACCATCCAGATCACCTGTCAGCGGGACATTTCCAATAATGTCAATGGCAGCGAATGGGGTGTAAATTCGGCTAGAAATCACGCCAGCAAAACCGGCATCGACATCTAATATTTCATTATCCAAAGGTGTGTCTTCGCCGTCTCTCCCCAAGCTAAAATTTAGCGAGCCTGCAAGGCGGAAATTCTCATTGCGAATGGCATAGGCCCCAACACCTAAAGCTGGATTGATAAAATATCGTCCTTTATACCGCGCATTGATATAAGGTAGAACCCTGAGTTCGCTCTCGTCAGATCCGATATAGGTTTCGCGCGTTAGGGCTGCTATGCCTATATCTGCAAAGGTATCTTGTTCGTCTTCGGGAATGTCAAAAATAGATGTTTGCGCATAAGCGAAATGCGGGACGGAAATCCCAGAGAAAAGACAAATTATAGAAGTCGCCCAATATTTAAAAAAATCAGTCATGATTCTACAAAATACGTATTATAAATAAGAACGGATTTAAACCAACATTTTTTAAAAGTCGGGAAAGCGTTAACTTATCTTTCAGGTCACGCGATCTTTTGCGCGATATAAAACAATCACAGTTTCGCGAAAATCACAGATCCATTTGTTCCGCCAAAGCCGAAACTATTGGACATGGCGGTCTTTAATTCCGTTTCAATAGGGTCTCTGGCGACATTGATTGCTGGAATGTCTTCATCGTAATTTTCAATATTTATTGACGGCGCGACAAAACCACGATCCATCATAAGCAATGTATAGACGGCTTCTTGAACGCCTGCACCGCCAAGACTGTGACCTGTTAGACATTTGGTCGCAGACACATAAGGACCATTTAACCCGAAAATGCGTTCAATCGCACTTGTTTCGGCAATATCGCCAACGGGCGTTGAGGTTGCATGCGGATTTATATAATCCACCGTATCAAGCCCTGCATCGTCAAGCGCCATCCGCATGGCACGTTCTGCACCTTCGCCGCTCGGGGCAACCATATCATAGCCATCAGATGTTGCTGCATAGCCGATAATTTCGGCATAAATTTTTGCGCCTCGCGCAACAGCATGGTCATAGGCTTCGAGGACAAGCATGCCAGCACCGCCTGCAATAACAAATCCGTCGCGGTCCTTATCAAAAGCGCGAGAGGCCTTTTCAGGCGTATCATTATACTTGCTGCTCATGGCGCCCATGGCGTCAAATAGGGAAGACATAGACCATTCCAATTCTTCGCCGCCGCCCGCAAACATGATGTCTTGCTTGCCCCATTGAATCTGTTCAACCGCAGAGCCGATACAATGTAATGAGGTTGTACAGGCAGAGGTAATAGAAAAATTGACGCCCTTGATTTTATAATGTGTCGCCAATGTTGCCGATACGGTTGACGACATGGCTTTGGGCACAGCAAAGGGGCCGATCCGTTTTGGTGAGTTGTTTTTGCGGGTAATATCGGCTGCGCGCACAATTTCTAAAGAAGACGGTCCACCAGATCCTGCAATAATACCGGTTCGTGGGTGCGAGATTTGGTCTTCACTGAGACCTGCATCTTCAATGGCGTCTTTCATGGCGACGGCCGCCCAACCTGCCGCATCTCCCATAAAGCGATAGGAGCGTTTTGAAATGATTTCTTTATAATCGCAATCGGGACGACCTGAGATTTGAGACCGGAAGCCAAGTTCGGCCATTTTCTCGTCTTTTTTGATTCCGCAATTCCCAGCCTTCAGATTTTTTGCAACTGTATCCGCATCATTACCGATACAGGAGACAATACCTAATCCGGTGACAACAACTCTGCGCATACTCAGCTATCCTCTTGTGGAACAAACAGACCTACGCGGAGGTCTTTTGCGTGATAAATCATTTCGTCATCAGCATACATTTTTCCATCTGCAATACCAAGAACGAGTTTCCGTCTTATGGCGCGTTTTATATCAATTTCATAGCGCACTTTTTTTATATCCGGCGTGACTTGGCCAGAAAACTTGACTTCGCCAACACCCAAGGCGCGTCCGCGCCCTTGGCCGCCGGTCCACCCCAGCCAAAAGCCGACTAATTGCCACATTGCATCTAACCCCAAACAACCGGGCATGACGGGATCACCCGCAAAATGACACGCAAAGAACCAAAGTTCTGGATTTATATCGAGCTCGGCTTGAACCTGCCCCTTTTCATAGGCACCGCCATTATCATCCATATGTTTAATGCGGTCGAGCATAAGCATAGGCGGGAGCGGTAGCTTAGCATTCCCCGGCCCAAACAAGCTCTGTTCGCCGCTGACGATTAGATCTTCATAGTCATAAGATGGCTGAATTTTTAACATATCACGCGAGGCCTAACTAATTCACCCGCCTCATAAGACAGCATTGCCCTCAAGGCAAAGCGAGAATCATCTCAGATATGAATTTATTGCTACGATTTCTGTATAACTGTGTAACGCGAGAGGAATTGATCAACCTTTTCCCAATTAGGTTTAAGTGTTCCTGCTTCTTTTAAGTCGCGATAGGCCAAAACATATTTTTCTTGGCGATCATAAATGACAGCTCGATTGAGAAGGGCTGCTGGGCGGGTATCACTATCAACATCTTGCAAGGCGATATTGATTGAGGCAAGCGCGGGTTCTAACTGGTCTTGGTAAATCAAGGCAGCCCCCATATTGACATGTGCTTCCGTAAGGTCTGGTTTTAACTCTAGCGCCGATTTATAATTTGTGATGGCATCTGTGAAATCTTCTTTGCGCATTAAAAGAATGCCGAGATTCACATAAGTCGCCGCTCTATTCTTGACGGAAAGATCTTCTTTTAGCGCCTCATTACAGGTTCGAAGGGCGCCCCGACTCCCCATATCCATACTTCTGGCATATTCATAACAAATGCCTGCATTGCCTTTGCCAATAACCACTGATTGAGCCGCTGCGGGCATCGAAAATGTCAAAATTAGCAAAGAAAAAATAAGCGCGCGAAAATAGATCATAGGATCATAATAGCATAATTTTATATTTTGGCAAAATCACGAAATCAATCCGAGCGTTTTTAGCGTTTGAAGGACACCTTGTTTGCGCTCGATTTGATGAACGGTCATGCCAAGCGCGCGCGCCGCATTTACATTTACGCTTGTGTCTTCAAAGAACCACACATCGTGTGGCTTTACGCCTATCGTCTCGAGGACAATATTATAACTCTGCGCATCGGGTTTGGCAGACTGAATATGATGAGACGCAAAGGCATGATGAAACACAGCGTCTGTGTTAAACATCTTGTTCAAATGGGCCCAATGGAGCGCATTGGTATTTGACAAGCAGGCGATCGTAAACTCCGACTTTAAATGCCGCAGTGCATCAATCACGCCGGGAAAGGGTGGATGGACCCAACTATTCCAAAGCGACGCAAGATCATCGCTTTCCAAGTCAAAGACCGCCTTAAGCTCTTTTAAAAAAACATCATCTTCAACCCGTCCGCATTCATAGGCGGAAAAAACGTCGCTTTGTTCAAATTTTGCGGCGATGTCTTCCCGACTTAGTCCGGTAGACTCAGATAAGGCTTCAAATCCGACCCAAGGTACAATCACGCCGCCAAGATCAAATAATAGGAGTTTTGGTTTATTTGCCATCACACATGTTTTCTAAATTTATTGGCTGAGATCAATGAAACTGTGCGCTATTGCCGCAAAGTTCAACTGAAACTCATAGAATTTTAACCGTAAAGCTGACCAAAATTGTAATTTTGAATTGTTAATCTCAGTCTGTGGTATTTAGCGTGGATATATCAAACGCCTCCCGGCGCCTGACCCAGTCGCATGAAAATGATTATTTTAATGATCGTTTGAATGCGCAAAGACTATTGTCTTTGATTAGCTTTGCTTTGCCACTGAGCCTATTCCTACTTTATGTCGCCTCACCGAATACAAGTGACACGGGTTCACCTGATCTCTTGATCAAAATTTCTATCACCGCGATCGTAATAGCCTTATTTCGCCTGCTCTATAACTGGAACAAACCCAGGGATAATTTTTATCAATTCTCTTGTGCTGTTCTCGATTTATCAGCAATTGCGGCCATTTTAATTGGCTATGCTTATACATATGACGTGCCCATTTCGGTCGCGCTAAAATCGCCAACAGCGAATTTGTTTTTTGTTTTTCTGGCCTCCAGAATTGTCTTATTTAGTCGGTCCATTATCGTTAAGACCGGGATTGCAGCCGCGCTGATATGGGCCGGATTAACGGCGATAGCGATTTATGAACCTGGTTTTACGGGACGGACGTCAAGCTATGTGGAATATCTCACCAGTTTTAAAGTTTTAATAGGTGCGGAAATAGAGCGTGTGCTTCAATTCGGTCTTTTAACGCTGATACTTTATGGGTTCGTCGTTGTCGTCCAGCTAGATCCGGCAACAGGGTTTAAAAGGCGTCCATATTTTCTACAAAACCTTGCCAAATATCTTGGACAAACGGGTCGAAAGCCTACCAGTCAAACCCATGCGCTTATCGAAGTTCGAATCCCGACAATCGTAAATGACGCCAAGATTTATGACGCGATTTTCCGTCTTATTCCAAAACTAGACGCTTTATCAGACATAGATTTTCGTAAATATGGACGACTCTCAAACCGGACGATCGCGATCTGGCTTGCTTATAACCAAAAGAAAATGTCACTTGATAAAATTGTCGATGATCTTTCCGATGAATTATCACTAAAAGCGCTCAATAGCTTGGGTAGTCAGACACCAAAAATTCTTGTTGGGGCAAGCCCGCTTTATAAATCCGCAACAAATCACCAGGTTTTAAGCTATACAGATATTGCGATTAAAGTTGCGAGTTCCATGCGCAAAGGCGCACATGTTTTTGAAGAAACGGACGAAGCCAAAATATTGCTTAGACAGAAAATTGAAGACTCTATCAGATATGCGCTTCAAGACAGAACGCTCTATGTGAAATATCAGGCGATTTACGATCTCATGACGGATCGGCCTGTTGGATATGAAGCTCTGGTGCGTTTACGTGATGAGACCGGCGAAGAGGTTTCGCCGGGGCAGTTTATTCCAATTGCAGAAGAAACGGGGCTCATTGATGATGTGTGTGAACGTGTCTGTCGACTTATTTCCCAAGAAGCACATGGTTTATTAGCCCTCAATCAAGTGACTGAAGACCCGCCTTATTTGAATATAAATATTTCTCCGCATCAGCTCAAAAATATTGATAGAACGATTGGGTCACTTCAATGTGCAAAACGCTCGGGGCTAACCATAAATGTAGAAATAACAGAATCTGCGAATTTGAATGATGTCGAAATTTTAGAACATCTTCAAAGGCTAAGGCTTGCCGGGTTTGCTTTTATCATTGATGATTTTGGAACGGGCTATTCATCCCTGCATCGCCTCAGGGATTTAAATGTCTCAACGCTAAAAATTGATCGTGCCTTTGTCGAAAATATTGATTCAGATGGTGATTTTGAATTCCTCGACTCGATTGTGCGTCTTGGACGCACGGCAGCGGATAATGTCGTTATTGAAGGTGTCGAGACCTTGCAACAAAAACTGCTCATGATGAAAATGGGCGTGCGCTATTGTCAGGGATATTATTTCTCAAAACCCAAAACTTTGGACACGCTCTTAGAAGAGATTAGACATGGACATGAAAGGCCTGAAAATCTGCGTCTGAGAGAGAGCGGGTAGGAGAGGGGCCGCGCGTTAAACGCGACAGCTGTTAAATATACGACCTTATCTGCCAGATTTTACCTCGAATAATCGTTTCGAAGCACGCCGTCATACTGCCCGGATTTCAGGCAACATTTCTTGAAACCGACGCCCACTTCCGCATGGGCAAGGATCATTTCGGCCCAGCTTTTCCAAGAGTTCTATCTCGCCGCCTTTTATGGTACGGTAACCGCGCTTGACGCGGGTCTCAGATGGGAATCCCTTGCGCCGCTTGGATGTGCGTTCGAAAGCACGGTAGGTCAGGATGGTATTTGTGATATTTTGACATGATAGCCTCCATAATTTTGTTGAATTTTGATTTCGGCGTTACCGCCGAAA
>CAYTLJ010000113.1:0-7917 GCA_964438555.1 uncultured Algimonas sp. | reverse complement strand
TACGCAAATATTCAGGGCAATCTAAATGGGTGCGTCCGGCTTCACGACAGCGAATATCCAAATTAATGCCTTTATAGGCTTCATTTCCAGTCCCTTCGGATTGCGGCGCTAAAGTCCATCCGCGCCCTCCTGGATTAGATCTTCCAATCGCTGTCCCGCCGCCCGGCGGCTGATTAATCCCACCAACGGGCCCCTCATTTCCGCCGCCTCGGCTTGGTCCTGTCAAACTCCGTCGAGGTGGGTTTTGCTGACCTTGATCTCTATCGCGTTTAAGCAAATCAATGAAAGGATCAGATTGCTCCTGAGGCACAGCTCGTCTTTCCTCTTCTTGCGTTTCCGGGGCGTCTGGTGAGGCCAATATGGTTGGGGCAGTCGGCAGAATTTCTGGTTCACGTGGCTCTGGTTCCACAGGTTCAGGCTCAGGGACTGGGTCAGGTTGAACAGGTTCTGGAATTGGCTCTGGTTCAATTATGATCTCAGGTGGCAAAGGCTCAGGCTCTATCAATTCTGGCAAAGGCTCAGCATCAATCACGCCTGGTGTTGGAGGCGTCTCATCAAGTATAACTGGCGCTTCAATTTCAGGCTCAATGATCTCAGGCTCAACCACAATTTCTGGGACAGGTTCAAAAATTTCGATTTCAAGCTCTGGTTCAGGCAGAGGTTCAGGCGGAAGCTCTGGTAGAGGGTCCGGCAAAGGTTCAGGTAATGGCTCAATAATGATTGGTTCAGGCAATGGGTCTGGTTGAATGGGTTGCGGTTCAAAAATTTCAATGACGGGCTGCTCCGGCAAAACTTGTGGAACAGGCTCAGGTAACGGCTCGATAATAGGATTTGCAAGCTCCGGCTCCACGATGTCTGGCTCCGGTTGCGATAAAATCTCAGGCGGAGGCGGAGGCGGTGTGAAAATGACTTCCGGTTCTGGCTCTGGAACGGGTTCTGGAGGAGGAGGCGGTGGTGGTGGTGGTGGTGGAACGGGTTCAGGCGCCGGCTTTGGTTGTGGTTTGGGTTGCGGCGCCGGAGGAGGCGGAGCCAAGACGGGTTCAACAATGACGGGCTCGGGCTCGGCTTCCACTTCCGGCTCGGGCTGTGTCGGGTCAAATGTTACGATTTGGACCGTTACAGAGTCTGGCTCAGGTGGAGGCAATAAATCAGGGACGACAAAATTAGCTGATAGGGCTAAA
Source organism: uncultured Algimonas sp. (assembly GCA_964438555.1). GTDB lineage: Bacteria > Pseudomonadota > Alphaproteobacteria > Caulobacterales > Maricaulaceae > Litorimonas. Next base: position 6,736 of record CAYTLJ010000113.1, on the reverse strand, counting down.
GCCAGACCAATATGGACAAAAAAGACAAGCGCAAGGTTTATGGAATAACGTTGCGCATCATCATCCAAAAAGTCGATGAGGCGATCCTCATCGTGATAAGGCGAAAAACTCGTATTCTTATGTCCCCAAAAGTCCAAATCACACCGATCTTCGCCAATACTGGCTCTGGTGTAATGCGGTTTTGACCATTGGCCAATGGGGTGAAGGCGTTCTTGCGCCTTAAATTTCAGTTATAAACAGTTGCCTTTTAGACAGATTGCGCCGCAATCAGCACAAATGCCATGAGACTCGTCGTAATCAATACAAACTTCTCGAACCTTAAGTCCTGTGCCATATCCTTACCTTTCATCTACATTTTATAGGGTCTATATGCTCAAACAGCATGGCAGGACTGTGACGATGTCATGAAACTTTCGTGATTTAGTGCAATTTGAGAGGAATTAGACGCCTTCCTTGTTACGATTTCGCCATAAAATAAGCGCAATTCCGAACAGTGTAACCACGCCACCTGCAATCAGTGTGACAGTCAGGGCTTCACCAAGAATAAGTGCGCCTCCAATCACACCGATGAGGGTTGTTAGTAGTCCAGAGGGTGCCACGAGTGACAAAGGCAGGCGCTGCAATAACCAATAATAAGACCCGTGAGCAATCAGACTGACCAAAATGACGGAATACATCAAACAGAGACCAAATCTGAAGATCATATCCGGCTGAAAGACACGAAACTGATCGGTCTCAAGGATCAAGGTTAGAGGCATTAAAACACAGCTTCCGACAACACCAAACCAAGCCAGGAGTTCAATTGGCTTAACGTCTTTCACGGATTTCACGGAAATCGCACCAATCGCTTCCGACATTGCCGCACAAGCCATCAAGAAAATCCCAAGCGCAAAACCTTTGCCAACGGTTTCCGATGGTGCGCCCAAACCGATAATAACAACGCCAATAAAGGCAAGGCCTGCCCCGAGGCTACGCCAGAGGCCGAGACGTTCTTTTAGAAAAATGACTGAGAGTAAAATTGAAAACGGCACATAGAGCTCAATTGCAATAGCGGCTGCGCTTGCCGTGGTGAGCTCCAAGGCCGGAAACATAAAGGCATAATTCAAAGCCCCATAGCCAAGCCCGCCTAAGAGAATAAATTTCATTTGACCTTTGTGCCAGCGTAACCATGGCAATAAAATTACAGTCACACACATAATACGTAAGGCCGCGTAAAAAATTGGAGGGACATTCATATCTCCAATCGCAAAACGCATGACCGTAAAATGTAGCCCCCAAATCGTGCAAACGAGTAGTAAGACATTAAATTCCTTCAGACTCATGCCGTTCTTTTCCGTTTTTGGGCTTCCCTCGAGGTCAGTCTGTCGCCTATGCCCTCCTTATGACCGACGCAAGACTATCTAACCGCATTCAACGTATTGGGGCTTCTGCCACCATGACAATAACGCAAAAAGCGCGAGAGATGAAACGGGCCGGACGAGACGTAATTTCGCTGTCGGCTGGCGAGCCAGATTTTGATACACCTAATCATATTTGCGAAGCCGCAATCTCCGCCATGGCGCAGGGTCAAACGCGTTATACAAATGTGGATGGTATTCCCGAGTTGAAGTCTGCGATCATCCGAAAATTTAAACGCGACAATCACCTAGACGTTGAAGAGTCTCAGATAAATATTTCACCTGGCGGGAAAGCCGTGATTTTTAACGCGCTCGCTGTCACATTAAGCGCAGGCGATGAGGTGATAATCCCTGCCCCGTGCTGGGTAAGCTATCCGGCCATGGTCAAACTATGTGACGCCAAACCCGTTATTATTCCCTGCACGAAAGCGACAGGCTTTAAACTCTCGGCGGAGGCTCTCGAAAAACACATCACACCCCAGACGAAATGGGTGTTGCTTAATTCGCCTTCAAATCCGACAGGCGCCGCCTATTCGCATGATGAACTAGATTTACTCGCACAGGTCCTCCGGCAAAACCCTCATGTGATGGTCTTGAGCGATGATATTTATGAGCATCTTATTTATGATGATTTCCAATTTGCCACCTTAGCCTCTATTGCCCCAGATATCGCTGACCGCGTTCTTACGATGAACGGCGTGTCCAAAGCCTATGCGATGACAGGTTGGCGCATAGGCTATGCCGCCGGCCCCAACTGGCTGATAAAATCGATGTCAAAATATATGGGGCAAACCACATCAAACCCATCCAGTATAAGTCAATGGGCCGCCCTGGCGGCCTTAGACGGACCACAAGATTTCTTAGACAATTGGCGTTCAACCTATCAAACACGCCGGAATAGGCTGGTGGACGGATTAAATTCAATAAAGGGCATGAATTGCCTTATTCCGCCTGGCGCATTTTATGCTTTTGTAGATATTTCAGCGCTTACAGATAGTGATGCAGAATTTGCGCTTCAGCTCCTGGAGCATAGCGGCGTGGCGACAGTCCCAGGATCGGCCTTCCATTCTGAAGGACATATTCGCCTGTCATATGCGACATCTATGGATCAAATCGAAGCGGCCTTAGACCGGATAAATCAATTTGTTAAAGCGCTTTAAGCTGTTCGCTGGAGACAAGGTTTATGCGTCGTATATTTCTCTAAGGTTGAAATCAGATCGTCTTGCTTGACGGGTTTCGTCATATAATCATTCATGCCCGCTTCGATACAATCCTGCCGATCATTCTTTAGAGCATGACCCGTTAAGGCGATGATAGAAACAGGCTGAAGCTCGGTTAAATTTTCAAATTCCCGGATCAATTTCGTGGCTTCAAATCCATCCATAACGGGCATAGAGACGTCCATAAGGATGGCAGAAAACCGTTCAGGTTCGGCTTTGAACATTGTCACAGCTTCTTTCCCATTTTCTGCAAATATAGGGTCGAATTGCGTGTCTGCTAACATCAATTTGACGACGTCCCGATTGAGCGCAAAATCTTCCGCAACGAGAACAAACGTCTTATCCTTGCCCGAATCTGGTTCTGGTTCGACAGCTTCGTCTAGTTTAATATCTTGGCTTGGATTGGACAATGTACGTATGATCGTGTCAAATAATCTACGCTCTCTTACGGGCTTGATAAGATAGCTATTTATTCCAATGGAACCCAAAGATTTCGAACTTATCGGGTTGTCACAAGAAGACAGCATAAGGATTGGTGGTGTTGTCAGAGACTTTGTTTGTGTAAGAACTTGTGCAAATTCTTGACCATTCATACCCGGCATTAAAAAGTCCAAGATTAAGAAATCATAAGGCCTATTTTCATCCTGCGCTGTACGAATTTTCATCAAGCCATCTACAGCATCTGTCGCCGTATCTGTCTCGATATCCCAAGCCGATAATTGTTCCGACAAAACACGGCGATTGACGTGAATATCATCGATAATAAGCGCGCGCTTACCCGCAATGAGCGAACTATCATATTTTTCTTCAATGGCATCGTGGTCTAGCGGCAAAGGCACCATGAACCCAAAGGTAGAGCCCTCTCCTAAAGTGGACTCGACTTGCATACGACCATCCATGAATTCGATAATATGTTTGGAGATTGTCAGACCTAAGCCTGTACCACCATAGACGCGCGTCGTAGAGCCATCCGCTTGCGTAAATTTATCAAAAATTGTCTGGAGTTTATCTGGCGAAATACCGATTCCTGTATCTATAACTTTTACGTTGCATATACCGAGCCCACGATTTGTTTTTATATCCACATCAATCGTAATATGGCCTTTATCTGTAAACTTGATGGCATTTCCAATGAGGTTCGTCACGACTTGGCGCACCCGGCCAGGATCACCAATGAAATTTTTTGGAAGATCAGGTGGATAATTTATGATCAATTCGAGGTTTTTCTCTTGCGCCTTCAGGTGCAAGAGAGACACGACATCATTAATCGAAGATCTTAGATCAAAAGGTACAGGGTCAATTTCAAATGCACCTGCTTCGATTTTAGAGAAGTCTAAAATATCATTTATAATCGTCAGTAACGCTGAGGCTGAACTATTGATCACCGTAACAAATTCTTTTTGTCGATCACATATTTTTGAATTCGATAAGAGTTCAGCCATACCCAAAATGCCATTCATAGGCGTACGAATTTCATGACTCATATTGGCAAGGAATTCGGATTTAGCTTTTGACGCCGCGATGGCTTCATCTTTAGCGCGCTCCAACTCAGCGGCTTGTTGCCGTTGACGTGTAACATTTTTTACAAAAGCTTCTATTCTTATGGCTTTTCCTGCGTCATCTCGAATAATCGTTCCTGTCGTTTCAAACCAGTTTAAATCACCTTTTTCTAAACGACTCCGATTTATAACTTCAAAGCGGTTTTCCACTTTTAGGGCGGCGCTTAGGGCCTCTTTCAGCTTGATACGATCTTCCGGTAAAATAATTGCCCCAATCCCATTTTTATGAATTTGTTCAATCGCGGCTCGACCGAAATACCGTTCTAGGGAACGACTAATCGTGTATGTGTTCGTTTTGAGATCAAGCGCCCAGTGACCCGCATCCCCAAGTTCTAATGCTTTTTCAAGAAGATTGTCTTTCTCAACCAGGGCCGTCACATCATCGGCGATCGAAACGGTTTTCCCGCAAGGCAAAGGTTTGCGGACAAAGCGGTAAGTTGATCCATTGGCCATGGTCATTAGCCTTGAAAAGGCCTCTTCGCCCGCCTCATTTTTGCTGACCTGCTCTTCACTGGATAATTGTTGTTCTTGTAAAATTTCTGTTGTTAAAACGCCGTTTTTGAGCATGAGCTCATGACATTTTCGAAGTGAGTCACCGGGTTGCAATTCACTTGGGTCACATTTGATCGATTTATAAACAGAGTCAGAAAGAAATAGGTAGTTCATATCCTCGTCAAGAATACTAACGCCTGATTCAAGACTCTCAGCTAGAATACGTAAATATTCGGCCTGTTTCACATCTTGAGAGGTAATCTCTGAAACGGCGTCCGTTTGTCCTGATTTAGATTGCATATCTTTACTACTCATACCCATCAGCTGATGCCCCATCTGATAAAGTCTTTATGCAATTCGAAAGTTAATAAATGGCCAAAAAAAAAGGCTCACTATACCGAAGTATAGGAGCCTGAAAGTCTTCGCTATTCAATCGGGGAGAGTGAATGCGGTATGAAAGGCGGCCACAAAGGGGAGGACGTCGCCGCTTCCGTGCACTCTATTTAGGAAATCAATATGGGTTTAAGAACCAGCGCCGTCGCAAATGTGCTATGCACAAATGCATAGCTCTAGACCAATCCGTTCATATAAAACTCAGAATCGCGGCCAATCCCGGGTCGCGCGCGTCAAAAACTCTCTAAATACCTTAGCCCGGACAGAGCCGCGCAATTCCGTCGGATAAACGAAAAACAGGTCAAATTCTTCACCCCTGACACTTGGCAATATTCTGACGAGACGACGTGACAATACGGTCATATAATCAGGTATGCCGACAATGCCGATCCCGGCTTCTGCAGCTCTCATTATCCCATGTAAATTATTAACGACCAAAACAGGTTTCCGAGACGGCTCATCTGCCTCGCGGCCAACATCCAAAACCCAATTGGCGCTATGTAGGTTTTTAGGAATCAAATCACCAAATGCGACAATTCGGTGATTATCCAGATCTCGAGCCGATGTCGGGGCACCGTGATCCGATAAATATTGATGGCTGGCATAAAGGGATTGCGTAATTTGCCCTAATTTCCGCTCAATCAAATCGCCTTGGGTGGATGGCCAAGGCCGCAAGGCACAGTCGACATCAAAAACAGACAGATCATGCTCATTGTCTTCTAGAATAAGTTGCACATCAATATCCGGATAAGTGTCTAAAAATTCCGGTAAGACGCTGGGGAGCCAATTCGACCCGAGCGAGATGGGAGTTGAGACGCGAAGCAATCCTTGCGGTTTTTGGCGACTATCAATCACGCTGGTTTGAGCGCGCGCAATACGAACAGCGACCTCGTCTGCCGTCTTGAATAAAATATGTCCCTGCTCTGTTAGGGTTAGCCCGCGTGCATGCCGGTGGAAAAGCGGCATATCCAAATAATCTTCAAGCGCCGTGATTTGCCGGGAGACGGCGGATTGGGAAATTCTCAACTTATCGGCTGCGGCTGTCAGAGATCCAGTCGCGGCAGCCGCGTGAAAGGTTTTAAGCTTATCCCAATCTAGGGAATGTGGCACCTTATTCAGCCGCCTCTATTTGAAGGTCGACAGCCTCTTGCGCAGCCAAGAATTTCTCGGCCTCTAAGGCCCCCATACAGCCTAATCCGGCCGCCGTAACCGCCTGCCTATAGAGTTCATCAGATACATCTCCGGTCGCATATACACCTGGAATATTTGTTGCCGTACTATCCGGCGCTGTTGTGATATAACCACCCGCATTCATTTCAACGTGACCTTTAAAGACTTCCGTTGATGGCTTATGGCCAATCGCGATGAAAACACCATGGGTGTCGCGGTCATAGACTTCACCGGTTTTCACGTTTTTGAGCCTGACGCCTGTGACGCCCAAGGGCTGTTCATCGCCGAGAATTTCTTCAAGAGTCGTATCCCAAAGGACGTCGATATTGTCTTTGGCAAGGAGCCTTTGTTGGAGGATTTTTTCAGCCCGCAAACTGTCGCGTCGATGCACAAGCGTAACTTTGGAGGCCAATGTTGAAAGAAATAAGGCTTCCTCAACGGCCGTATTTCCGCCGCCTACAACAACAACGTCTTTGCCGCGATAGAAAAATCCGTCGCAGGTCGC
>CAYTLJ010000112.1:0-8042 GCA_964438555.1 uncultured Algimonas sp. | reverse complement strand
GTTTTCATAGTGCATTTTGCGATAAGTTAAGCCCAAATGCGTCTTAGAAAATGGGCAAATAGAGCCCAATTTCTGAGTCTAAGTTTTCGCAAATTGCACGAGAGATTGGTTAGGATTTGCGAGCCGCAGGCTGTGAATGATCGAGCGATGCACCAGCAATCATTGCTCCGATACACAATGCACCGATCAAGCTGGTTAGGAAAATTATGACGCCGTCCAAATCAATCCGCCCGGGTGCCATCAAAATTAAGACTTGAGCGCCAATGAGGACCGTCCCGACAATAATATTTATAAATTGTGATTTACGTAGGCCATTTACGATCCATGCCATTCCGGCGGCCATAATAACGGCCCCAATAACCAATCCAAAGCCCGGTGCTGGAAGAAGACCTGGGATGCTGAAAAAGACGTCCCTAATAAGACCAGGTTTTATAGAGGCCAAAGGTAAAACGGCTGCTGATAGACTTAAGATAAATATGCCGGGTAAGGTAATATAAGAATGTTTGAAGCGGATGAGCGAGCTTACAAATAGAACGAGTGCTGCGCCTAGAAATGCACCCCACCAGATTTGTGTTGGGATCCAAGCTGGAATTTCTGAATTCATCTCAGGAGAAAGCCAAGATACTTGCAGGTAATGCGCTGCCATAAGTGCGCTTAATATACCCACCCAACTATGGGTTGAGGCGCCAAATGTCTTACTATCGATCATAGATTTACCCAATCTATGTTGGGCAATTCCGACGGCAAATATAAGTCCTGCCACGGCTGTTAGTGGCATATTAAAACTTAGGCCCAACCATATTCCCCATGCATAGCCCAAAACTGTGATGAGAAGCAGGCAAGAGACAGACTTTAGGCGTGTCGCCAGATAGAGCTGAGCGATAAGGAGGATTGGGACCACATTTGTCCATCCGGCAGAATAGGTTTGACCCAATCCAAAAAAAGCATTTGCTTCAGGGATCGCTGCAAACAACCAAGTTAATAGGGATAATGTTGAGGCGAGTAGGGCTGGCGCAGACTTAAAACAAAATCCGATTATTAGGGCCGTTAGCGCTGTGAATAATGCGATATCAATTGTATTGAGCTCGATACCTGCCATGATCGCCGTTCCAAAAAGTGCCAATACACATGAAATTAGTGATATTAAGAGTGAAAGCTCGCGGCTTTTAAAGTCGTGAATGCGCTTACAATAGCTGGCCCAAAAAAATCCGGCTAAACCGACAAATCCAGCTATCTTGATAAAATTTTCGGCAGCAAGGCCAAGAAACGGCAATAAGACTATAATCAAGCTCGCTATGAGTGGGAAAACCCATGACAATTTTGGCGTCCGCACATTTATTTTAGTGGTTTTTGAATAGCGATTGCGACCTGCGACCCGTTTGGGTGCGGACATTATCCAGGCTGGCGAATTATCATTAGCGCCCAATGTCCGCGGATTCTTATGTTTAAGATTCGGCATAGCGCCAAAGTGCAATTATTGCGCCTCATGTCGATAGACTACGCGCAAGAGGCGTAATAGGAGTCTGGATATATTCTCTTAAAGAGAATTACGCGGATGGATCGGGGGTAATAACGCGTTCCGCGTCTTCAATTGGGGCCGCGGACGGCATTTGTGATAAGACTTCCATAACAGAGCGAATAAGCGGGATTTCATGTTGCATCGCTGCATATCCTCGTTCGATCAGTTCGGCAGCTTTTGTAAATTCCAACATGCCGATATGACCAATACGCGGTGCAACAAAAACATCGGGCGGGTCGCCGGCAAGGCGAGAGCGTGAAATTCGGTCCATGACTATATTGAGTGTGCCCATCATGACAGAGCCAATTTTTGGCGTTTTTCCTGGTTTAACCTCGCCAACCATTGATTTTAAAAGGAGACGATCTGGCCGTAATTTATTGAGGCTTTGTGAGGCGAGTTCAAATGGGTCCGGATGGTCTTCTTCTGTCTCAAATTCATTTAAATTTATTTCGTGACTAGAGCCCATTGGCCCAAAAGCGTCGCCGTTTAAGCTAATCGCAATGACCAAATGCGCGCCAAGTGCGCGACAGGCTGAAACCGGAACGGGATTAACGAGGGCGCCGTCGATCATGAAACGTCCGTCGACTTTGACGGGTTCAAATGCACCCGGAAGTGCGTATGACGCTCTGATGGCAGGGACAATGGGGCCGCGTTGTAGCCAGACCTCATAACCAGATCGAAGATCACACGCGACGGCTGCAAATTTTCGATCCAGGTTTTCGATCTGAACATCGCCCATATAGTGATTGAGAATTCTGGCGAGCCGTTCACCACGAATGAACCCGGATCCACCCCAGCGGACATCCATATAACCCATCATTTTACGACGGTTTAGGCTGCGCGCCCATTTTTCGAGAACGTCTAGTTTGCCAGACAAATAGGCCGCCCCAACAATGGCGCCAATCGATGTGCCTGCAATAATATCTGGTCGAATGCCGGCTTCGATCAGCGCTCGCATGGCTCCAATATGAGCCCAGCCGCGCGCGACGCCGCCGCCCAAAGCAAGCCCTATGGGGGCGCGTTTCGGGGCACCTTCTTTATGAGTTTCAAGTCGCATCTTAACTTATCGCGGCTTCACAGTGAGGGGTCTCACCTTGTTTAACAGCCCTAGCCGTCCAATAATCTCTACTCAGTTCATTCTCAAAAGCCGGTATGGTATTTGAATAAAAATAATAACAATTTTTGAGTTGATAGACACGAAAACATCCCCCGGTCATGCTGTCAGCAGGATACATATAGCAAATTGTATTTTGACGAACAAACCACCGTCCGGGCTCAACTATGCCGTCTTCTTCGTAAGAGACAATTCCTTCAGGCGTGTGATGTTCGACATAGAAAGATTGGGCCTTGCCATTGCGGCCAAAATTATAGGCGCCATCCATTGTTACATTTGAAAAGGCTGACCGGATTCGCTCTTTATCCAACTGGTTGGCAAAGGGTCTAATGTCTATATCCTGAGATTGCGCGGTCGCTGAAAATGAAAAGCTAAGACTTAAGCAGAGAGCGGATAGACAGGCTAAAAATATTTTAGACAAGGTTTGGTTCACAATTTGGTCTTTCACCTTTAACGACGCTTCTGGCAGTGAAGCCAAAAGCAGGTCTTCCATTACTACTCACATTGTAATGATAATAACAATTTCCGCGTGAATAGATATTGAAACATCCTGTTGCGATTGCGGGGTCGTCATAATCATAGCAAATCACATTTCCCGCAATTGTCCAGTGCCCCGTATCAGTTTTCGGGCCGTGTTTATGCACAATAGAGCCATCATCAGCGGTTTCCTCTTCAAATGCAAAAGTTTTGATTTCACGCGCTAAGAAATTGTAGGTTCCGCGATGGGTCTTACCTTTGAAAACTTCATAAAGTTGGGTTTCTTCAAGGGGCGTTTCGAACTCGATATCGGGAAAGAAATCATCCAAAGGTCTCGCCTCTTGGGCAAAACTCATCTCATTGACAAAGAGAAAAGCAAACAATGTTACAATGAAGAGCCGCATGTCTGTCCTTTAGCATAGAAAAAATTAATTTACATGTTAGGATTTATTCATGAGCGAGACGTCTGACAAGCCCCCCCAAACAATCAGTGATAACACGTCTGACAAAACTGTTGCTGGCTCAAAGCCCTATAAACCTAGATCGCAACGGGTTTCGCGCTATCAACGTATACAAGAACGGCGATATGCCCAGAAGGCCGCTGACAGTCGATATTATACGGCCCTTTTTGGCTTGATCGGCATATTAACGCTCCTGGCGATCTTAATGGGAGCCATCATGATCAATGGTGTGCCCCAAGGCGTGGAAGGCATGCGGGGGTGGACAAGCGATTGGATATTCGGCGTTTCGAAGTTGGAAGTCGCTGGTTTCGCCTTTGTTGGGGCGATTGCGCTCACCGCTTGGCTTCGTATGCGCAAGAAGTCGTAGACGAGACCTTATACAGCGCCAAGGGCTTGCGCAATTTTGAATAAAGGCGTAAGGGCCGCGCGGTTTTTAAACATTCCTCAATAGGAGATTATCATGGGCTATCGTTTTGCCATCGTCGGAGCTACAGGCAATGTCGGGACGGAAATGCTCACGATTTTATCCGAAGCTGATGTCGAAGTCGATGAAATTTATGCCTTAGCGTCTCGCAAATCTGTCGGCCGGGCCGTGAGTTTTGGTGATAAAGATATCAAATGCGAAGATCTCGAAACATTCGATTTTTCCAAAGTTGATATTGCTTTGATGAGCGCAGGCGGAGATATTTCGAAAAAATTCTCGCCCAAGATTGCGGCAGCAGGTGCTGTCGTTATCGATAATTCCTCAGCATGGCGTATGGATCCTGATGTGCCTTTGATTGTCCCAGAGGTGAATGCGGATGAGGTGATGAATTTTAAAAAAGGCATTATCGCAAATCCAAATTGTTCGACAATCCAAATGGTTGTGGCGCTTAAGCCGCTTCATGAGCGTGCAAAAATCAAACGCGTTGTTGTCTCGACATACCAATCTGTTTCTGGAGGCGGTAAAAAGAATATGGATGAGCTTTGGTTACAAACTAAAGGCATTTATTCAAATGATGAGTTTCAGCCCATCAACTTTACCAAGCAAATCGCTTTTAATGTGATCCCACATATCGATGTCTTTATGGATGGTGGAGACACAAAGGAAGAATGGAAGATGAAGGCCGAGACAAAGAAAATTCTTGATCCGTCTATCAAGGTGACGGCCACATGTGTTCGCGTCCCAACCTTTGTTGGTCATGCTGAGAGCCTGAATATCGAATTTGAAAATGAAATTTCGGCCGATGAAGCCCGCGCTTTGCTACGCGAAAGCCCTGGCCTTATGGTTGTTGATAAGCAAGAAGATGGCGGTTACGTCACGCCCGTCGAATGTGTTGGCGAATATGCGACATTTATATCTCGTATTCGCGAAGATAGCACGCAGGACAATACGCTGAATATGTGGTGCGTGTCTGACAATCTTCGCAAAGGTGCAGCTCTCAATACGGTCCAAATCGCCGAGCTTCTGGCCAATAAAAAACTGCCTAAAAACACCAAATCAAAAGCGGCTTAATTTTGTTGGGCCGCGCTTAGTGAACCAATAAAGAGGCTATATGAATTGGTTTACGTCACTCGCGCTCTATTTGATAATTTGGTGGCTTGTGCTTTTCATTGTCCTGCCCATTGGAATAAGAGGGCAGGCTGAAGAAGGTGATATTGTGGAAGGCTCAGAGCCGGGCGCACCGCATACGCTCGATATCAAGAAAAAATTCAAACAAACTACAATTACAGCAACACTTATTTGGATTTTGATCTGCGGTATTCTTATATCAGGTCTGATTTCTCGACTGGGTTTTGGCACTTAGCGCATGCGTTAAGGCTTGTCGCCTTCATCAGTCTTGTTTAAGCGCGGTAAAAAGCGAAATGAGATTCCATAATGCGCCTGTCACGCTATTTTTTACCGCTCCTTAAGGAGACACCGTCTGATGCGACGATTGCATCGCACCGCTATATGTTGCGGGCCGGGATGATCCGTCAGAATTCGGCGGGTATTTATACCTGGCTGCCATTGGGTCACAAAGTCCTCAAAAAGATCGAACAGATCGTCCGTGAAGAACAAAATAAGGCGGGCGCGATCGAGATGCTAATGCCGACGATCCAAAGTGCCGATCTTTGGCGCGAAACTGGTCGTTATGACGCTTACGGCCCTGAAATGCTCAGGATCACAGATCGTCATGACCGCGAAATGCTCTATGGTCCGACCAATGAAGACATGATTACGGATGTTTTCCGATCTTATGTTCGCTCCTATAAAGACCTGCCGAAAATGCTCTATCATATTCAGTGGAAGTTTAGGGATGAGCGTCGCCCAAGATTTGGGGTGATGCGCGGCCGCGAATTCCTGATGAAAGATACATATAGTTTTGATTTGACGGAAGAAGACGCTGTTCTTTCATACAATAAAATGTTCACGGCGTATCTGAATACCTTTGCGCGATTGGGTATTAAAGCCGTGCCTATGAAAGCCGATACGGGGCCCATTGGTGGCGACCTTTCGCATGAGTTTGTCATCCTAGCCGAAAGTGGTGAGAGCGAAGTTTTCTGTCATCGCGATCTGGTTGAAATGGAAGCGCCGGGTGATGTCGATTTCGATGGTGATCTCAACCATATATTTGAAGAACGAACATCGCTTTATGCGGCGACGGAAGAAATGCATGATGCGGATGAATTTGCAAAAATTCCGAAAGATAAACAATTATCAGCACGCGGCATCGAGGTCGGGCATATCTTTTATTTTGGAGATAAATATTCTGGCCCGATGAAGGCACAGGTCATGGACTCTACCGGTAAGCCTCAAACAATTATGATGGGAAGCTACGGCATTGGCGTATCCCGTCTTGTCGGCGGCATTATCGAAGCCAGCCATGATGAGAACGGTATTATTTGGCCGAAATCAGTTACGCCATTTGGTGCTGGTGTGCTTAATCTTAAGCCCGGTCATGAAGAGGCGGATAAAGTCTCAGAATCTATATATAACAGTCTCTTAGAGGCTGGTGTTGATCCATTACTGGATGATGAAAAAGGCTCCATAGGGGTAAAATTCTCTCGTATGGATTTGATTGGTCTGCCATATCAAATCGCAATTGGGCCGCGTGGTCTCAAAGACGGTCTAGTTGAAGTCAAAGACCGTGCGACTGGAGAAAAGCAAGATATGAGTCCCGAAGCGGCAATAGATTTAATCATCAAGGCTTACGCGTAACGTGACTGCACCAAGAGGACATACGGGTCGAAATAAACCATTTGGTTTGATTGAACGTCGAATTGCGACTCGTTACCTAGGAGCCAAAAAGACCCAAGGCGGGGTCGGATTAATTGCCGGTATTTCATTTATCTGTATCATGCTCGCAATCGCCGCGATGATTATCATCATGTCGATTATGAACGGATTTAGATCGGAAGTTATCCGCCTGACAATTGGGAGTCAGGGACACATGTATGTTCAAGTGGCTGACACAGCTATTTCGCCGGAAAAAATAAATCAGATTGAGCAAAGATTGCAATCTATTGAGGGTGTCGAAGAAGCCTTCGAATTCACCCAGGATTTCACAGGTGTTCAAGCCAATGGTACATTCGCATTAGGACAAGTCATTGGAATTCGTCCCGATGAATTACGAGCCTTCGAGTTGATCTCGGACAATATCACGCAAGGTTCGCTCGATAATTTTGGGACTGGATTTGGATCCGATCATCAAATAGCCGTCGGACAGATTCTGGCCACAGGCTTGGGTTTAAGCGTCGGAAATCGTATCACAATTTATTCTCCGCGAACACGTGCGACTGCGTTTTCACACCCTCAACCCATTCGAAAAACCTATACGATTGGGGCTGTTTTTCAGACCCACTTGGTCGAAACGGATCAAACCTATATCTATATGGCTCTGGATGAATCCACCTTACTGTTTAAAGGTGGGGAATTGTCGGGGGAAATACAGCTCAGGCTGGACACGCCGGATAATGTTGAGCGCCTTGACCCTGCCGTGCGAGACGCAGTTCAAAGCCCCGCTTTTGTATCGGATTGGCGATCCCGAAATGAGAGTTTGGCGTTGGCTTTGCGCAATGAGCAGGTTGTCATGCGGCTGATTTTTATGATTGTGGTTATTATCGCTGCGTTCCCTGTGCTGTCTTCTATGATTATGCTGGTCAAAAACAAATCTAAAGATATTGCAATTTTAAAAACAATTGGGGTCACAAGTGGTGGCGTTTTACGCATTTTCCTCATGTCAGGTGCAATGATCGGTATTTTGGGAACCTTGATGGGGCTGTTGATTGGGACGATATTCTGTCTCAATATTGGCGTGGTTCAAACGAGCATTGAATTCGTATGTCAATGCGAACTTTTCCCGCCAGAAGTATATGGGCTCTCGGGTGGCATTCCCGTCAAAATGGTTTGGGCTGAGGTCATTGGTGTCGCTTTGTGGGGCTTTTTGATTTCTACGGCGGCGACTTTCCTGCCGGCTTTGAGTGCGAGCCGTATCGATCCTGTGGAGGC
>CAYTLJ010000111.1:0-8186 GCA_964438555.1 uncultured Algimonas sp. | reverse complement strand
ATCTGCTAGGTCCATTTTTTGCCTTCGGCAAAAATATTACGCATTTATGGGCTGACGCCCATAAAAAGCTTAACCTACGATTTCGTCCTCGGAGAAGAAGAATGGGATTTCTTCGGCCGCAGTTTCAGGGGCGTCAGATCCGTGGACCGTATTGGCGTCAATGCTTTCTGCAAATTCGGCACGGATAGTTCCAGCCGCCGCTTCGCTTGGGTTCGTTGCGCCCATAACTTCACGGTATTTTGCGATTGCATTTTCGCCTTCAAGGACCTGAACAATGACAGGGCCAGAGGTCATGAAAGCGACCAGATCATTATAGAATGGGCGCTCTTTATGCACGGCGTAAAAACCGCCAGCCTGCTCGGCTGAAAGCTGTAAACGCTTTTGCGCGATAATGCGAAGACCAGCCTCTTCGATCTTGGCGTTGACCTTGCCTGTGATGTTTCGTTTGGTGGCATCAGGCTTGATGATTGAAAATGTTCTTTGAACAGCCATTGTAAGCTCCTTTTAAGCTGTAACCAATTTGCCGCGCCCTTAATGCGGGCTTGCACTGCTGTAAAGGCGCTATAGATGCATTGTGCATGTTACACATCAATGATTTGACATATCGCATTGAAGGTCGCCCCCTATTTGAACAGGCCACGCTCGCCATAAACCAAGGCGATAAGGTCGGTTTGGTCGGTCGAAATGGCACGGGCAAGTCGACCTTATTCCGTCTGATAAAAGGCGAAGTCAGCCCAGATGATGGCGATATCAATATCCGTAAAAACATGAAATTGGGTGTCGTCGACCAAGAAGTCCCTAGCGGCCCGCAAAGCTTAATCGAGACAGTCCTCGACGCCGACAAAGAACGTAAAGCCCTGCTCGCTGAATCGGAGACGGCGACAGATCCCATGCGCATTGCGGCCATTCACACAAGGCTTTCAGATATTTCAGCTTATTCTGCTGAGGCGCGCGCTGGCGCGATCCTGTCGGGCCTAGGGTTTTCGGCCCAAGAACAATTAAAGCCCTGCTCAGATTTTTCAGGCGGCTGGCGCATGCGCGTTGCACTCGCTGCCATGCTATTTGCGCAGCCTGATATTCTCTTACTCGATGAGCCAACAAACTATTTGGATGTCGAAGGCGCTGTCTGGTTGGAAGCGCATATCCGTAAATATCCGGGCACGACCTTTGTCATTTCCCATGATCGGGATTTCTTGAACACAGCCGTCACCCATATTGCCCATCTGCGCGGCGGCAAGCTTTTCTCCTATACGGGCAATTATGACAATTTCGAACGCCAACTTGCTGAGCGCAACAGGTTGGATATGGCGCTTATGGCCAAACAGGAAGAAGAACGTCGTCACTTAGAAGCCTTTGTCAACCGGTTCAAAGCGAAAGCCTCTAAGGCTAAACAGGCGCAAAGCCGCGTTAAAAAACTGGCAAAAATGAAGCCGGTCGCCACAATCGTGTCTGATCCCATTGCCCCAATTTCACTTCCTGGTCCTGAGCGCCCCCTCTCCCCACCTATTGTCCGCTTTGATAATGTGGCTTTGGGATATGATGATCTTGTCGTGCTTCGAAACGTCAATCAGCGGATCGATCCTGATGACCGTATCGGGATATTGGGTAAAAATGGCCAAGGTAAATCTACCTTTGCAAAAGCTATTATGGGTCACTTGGAACCTCTGCCCCAAGACCCCGCAAACCCCGGCTTTATCAGACGGAATAAGAAATTACGCATTGGCTATTTTGCACAACATCAGATCGACGCCTTAAATCCAAAATCCAGTGCTTATGATCACGTCGTCGAGCTTATGCCAGACGCCACAGAAGCCCAAAGACGCGCCCGACTTGCCAGTTTTGGCCTCGGGGTCAAAAATGCGGAAACCCCCGCTGGCGATCTATCGGGCGGTGAAAAAGCGCGTTTACTGTTTTCTTTGATCGGGTTTCACAAACCACACCTCTTGGTCTTGGATGAACCAGCGAACCATTTGGACATTGATAGTCGGGCCGAACTGATCCGTAGCTTAAACACTTATGAAGGCGCAGTGGTTGTTATCTCCCATGATAGGAACTTACTCGAGGCCGTTGTGGATCGGCTCTGGCTGGTCGATTCAGGGAAGGTTGAACCTTTTGATGGATCCCTTGAAGACTACCGCAAGCTTCAATTGGAAAAAGACAAAGATCCACTAAAAACCAAAACAAAAGAAGAAAATTCGCGTAAGCGCTCGCGCAAAGAACGCGCAAAATCCATTCAAGAAATCGCACCGCTTAAGCGTAAAAGCGAAGCGCTCGAGAAAAAAATCGAAGAGGCACAATTAGCGATTGAGAAGATTGATCACCGCCTGACCCATGAAGACTTGTTCTCAAGCAATCCGGAAGAAGCCGTCAAACTCTCCCAAACCCGCGCTAAAGTCGAAGCCTTGATCGAGAGCCTAGAAGTCGATTGGCTAAGCGCGCTTGAAAGCTATGAACGCGCAAGAGAACGCGAAGGTCTATAAACGCAGACTGAAACGTCGCTACTGGCAGCGAACCTCTTGGACATAACCGTCATTATTCAACTCAATCGTCAATCTATCTTCCACGTCCGGGCCTAAATTGATCCGGTCCGTGACAGTTTGGATGGCCGGCGCGTAAAGGGCTTGGCTCGGCAAATACTCAATAACCTGAACGAGTGGTGGATTCGTGTAAAATGTATCTTCAGGTTCATAACCAAACCCTTCTGGGAAGGCCGGTTTTAAGATGCGTTTGCGGCCCGGAAGTCCTGGAAGGAAAATTGCGCCCTCATGCCGACCGACCAATCCCGCATAAAGCTGGGAGCGACAAACATCTGTTGGCGGTACGCGCGGGGTTGGCTGAGCTTGTAGAAAATCTGGGCGTATATATTGGCCTTGACCCGGAAAGGGTTGAAAGTCCTGAAAGGTACTGCTTGGTCCGCCAAAGCTACACGCGCTCAAGCTGGCCGATAGAGCAATACTAATCGTCATTATGCACAAAATTCGAATCATAGGGCAATCATGCGCCATGGATCGTTGACATCTCGTTAACCATGTTTGACGCAATTGTGGTTCGTTTAAGCCTTCATCTATGCGTCAGACTTGGCAAATCCGCTTAAACTGCTATGGGGGCGCCCCATGTCGAAAAAGACCGAAAAACCCTGGCGCGCGACCGCCCTCACCCTCTTTCCGGATGCCTTTCCGGGTGTTTTGGGCTCGTCTATTATTGGTGGGGCTGAAAAAAGCGGGCTTTGGCAGCTTGAAACAGTAGACATTCGCGATTTTTCGACTAATAGGCACCGCAGCGTTGATAGCCCGCCCGCGGGCGGCGGTCCCGGCATGGTGTTAAAGCCTGACGTGGCAGCAAGGGCCATCGACACGGTCGCAGATGATCGACCGCTACTCTATATGACCCCCCGGGGTAAGCCACTGACGCAAAAACGTGTCAGGGAGCTTTCTACGGGTTCGGGTCTTATTGTGTTTTGCGGACGGTTTGAAGGCCTTGACCAGAGGGTGATCGAAGCCCGCAATATGGAGGAGATCTCCATAGGCGACTTTGTTCTTGCCGGTGGTGAGGTTGCGGCGCAATGCTTGATTGAGGCCTGTGTGCGCCTACTTCCCGGGGTTCTGGGAGATGCGGACAGTGCGCTTGAAGAGAGTTTTGAAAATGGTTTGTTAGAGTACCCGCTCTATACCAAGCCAAGAGAATTTGAAGACCGGAGCATACCGGAGGTGTTACTAAGCGGCGATCATGCCAAGATCGCAGCCTGGCGACATCAACAAAGCGAAGACATAACGAAGGCGCGGCGGCCCGATTTGTATGACAAGATACAAAAAGCCAAAGCGCAACAAGGAGACGGACAATGAACGTCATTGAAAAAATTGAAAAAGCCGAAGCCGCGCGTCTGCTCGAATCTGGCAAAACCATCCCTGATTTCTCCGCTGGCGACACATTAGTCGTTCAAGTCCGGATTACAGAAGGCACACGTAGCCGTCTTCAAGCTTTCGAGGGCGTTTGTATTGCGCGTTCAGGTGCTGGCATCAAAGAGAGCTTCACAGTTCGCAAAATTTCATATGGTGAAGGCGTGGAACGTGTCTTCCCGCTTTACTCACCTCTCGTTGAAGACATCGAAGTCAAGCGTCGCGGTAAAGTCCGTCGCGCCAAGCTTTATTATTTGCGCAATCGTCGTGGTAAATCTGCCCGTATCGCCGAGCGTACAACAGGCCGCGGCATGAGCGGAGGCCGCGCTAAGAAATAAGCGCTCCCAAAACATTGAATTTCAAAAACCGCTCTCCTTTGGATAGCGGTTTTTTTGTGACCTTTTAAAATCGCTAAACGGCAAAATTTTCCTCGCGCCTGACATGTATGGGTTAGATTTTTTTCGCTTTCCCGTTTTCCGTGCTTTTCTCTTCTGACGATAATGTTAAACCATAACATCAGTTCTGAAGAGAGACAGACCTATGAGACATTTTTGGATTTATGTTAGCCTGCTTATTGCAGGGTTTATTGGTCTGACGGCCGCATCGAAAACGAATTCTTCGGAAGAATTTGTTCCGCTTTCAAGCCCTACATTTAACGCCTTCAAACTCAGAAATATTGGCCCTGCCCTTATGTCGGGACGGATTGCAGATATCGTTATCGATCCAAATAATCCGGCTACTTGGTATGTTGCTGTTGGCTCAGGCGGCGTCTGGAAAACCGAAAATGCAGGGACGACCTGGACCTCTCTCTTTGATGGTCAGACCTCTTATTCCATCGGATCGCTCGGCTTTGATCCGGCGCACCCCAGCACAATCTGGGTCGGCACAGGCGAAAATCACGGCGGACGTCATAACGGCTTTGGTGACGGCATTTATAAATCTGAAGATGCTGGCGCGACATGGCAGAAAAAAGGTCTCGAATCCTCAGAGCATATTTCCAAGATCATTATCCATCCCGAAGATCCAGATACAATCTGGGTTGCCTCTCAAGGTCCGCTCTGGTCATCTGGCGGCGAACGCGGTGTTTTCAAAACAACAGATGGTGGGGAGACGTGGGAAAATTCGCTTCAATCAGGCGAATATACAGGCGCGACAGATCTTTTAATCGATCCACGCAACCCAGACCGGCTTTATGCAGCTATGTGGCAACATCACCGCACGGTCGCAGCCTATATGGGCGGCGGGCCAGAGAGTGGCTTATGGATGTCTGAAGATGGCGGTGAGACCTGGAAAGAACTTAAATCCGGATTGCCAGATGGCAATATGGGTAAAATTGGCCTTGCAATTTCGCCTATTGATCCAGACGTAATTTATGCCGCAATTGAACTTGACCTGCGCAAAGGCGGTGTTTGGAGATCGTCTAATCGCGGCGCAAGCTGGACAAAAATGTCTGATCAAGTCAGCGGCGGGACCGGACCGCATTATTATCAAGAACTCTATGCCAGCCCACATCACATGGACCGGATTTACCTAGCCTCCAATACATCTCAAATTTCAAATGATGGTGGCGCAACGTGGACGAATATAAACAATGAATATAAACATGTTGATGACCATGCCATCGCCTTCCGCCCAGATGATCCCGATTATATTATGGTTGGCTCTGATGGCGGTCTTTATGAAAGCTATGATCATACCAAAACATGGCGTTATATAAACAACCTGCCCCTCACCCAATTCTATAAAATTGCGGTTGATGATGCGGAGCCTTTCTATAATGTTTATGGAGGCACACAGGACAATAACACGCAAGGCGGACCCTCGCGCACAGATAATCGCCACGGTATCCGGAACGAAGATTGGTTTATCAATCTCTTTGGTGATGGTCACCAACCAGCGACTGAGCCTGGCAATCCTGATATTGTCTACTCACAATGGCAACAAGGCAATCTGACCCGTGTTGACCGCCTGACCGGTGAACTGGTCTATGTGAAACCACAACCCGCGCCGGGCGATGCGGTTGAGCGCTGGAACTGGGATGCGCCAGTCGTTGTGAGTTCGCATGATCCGAAACGTCTTTATTTTGCGTCTCAAAGATTATGGCGTTCAGATGACCGCGGCGATAGCTGGACGGCTTTGTCAGGTGACCTAACCCGAGACGAAAACCGGTTGGAACTCCCGATCCAAGGTAGAAAATGGAGCTGGGAAGCGCCTTGGGATGTTTATGCCATGTCGCAATATAACACGATCACATCCTTGGGTGAATCGCCACTCAATGAAGATCTGATCTATGTTGGCACAGATGATGGCCTGATCCAGATCACAGAAGATGGTGGGAAGAATTGGTCGAAACTAGAGGTTGGTCGTTTGCCTGGTGTTCCAGATACAGCCTTTGTCAATGATATTCGCGCCGATCTTCACGACGAAAATACAGTCTATATCGCACTCGATAATCACAAATTTGGGGACTACAAACCCTATCTCCTTAAAAGTACCAATCGCGGTCGCAATTGGAAGAAAATCTCAAGCAATCTCGAAGATCGTCATCTGGTCTGGCGTATTGTCCAAGATCACGTCAATCCCGACCTCCTTTTCACGGCGACAGAGTTTGGTGTGTTCTTCACCTTAGATGGGGGTGAAAAATGGATTGAATTGACAGGTGACGCTCCGACAATTTCATTCCGCGATATTACAATTCAACGCCGCGAAGATGATTTGGTTGCGGGTAGTTTTGGACGCGGCATTTTTATTGTCGACGATATCTCGCCATTACGCGGTCTTACGGCTGATAGTCTCGATGAAGAAGCCCTGCTCTTCCCGGGTCGGGATGCGCTCTGGTATATTGAAAAACACCCGCTATCCTTCAGAGAAGGTGGGGCGCAAGGTCATAGCTATTTCCGCGCAGAAAATCCGGACTTTGGGGCCAATTTCACCTATTATCTCTCAGAGGATATTCAGTCTCTCAAAGAGGCGCGTCTTGAAGACGAGAAACCTCGCATCGAAACCGGCAAAGATACACCTTTCCCCGGCTTTGAGACGATCACAAAAGAACTCCAAGAAACGGCCCCGACAATCTGGCTGACCGTACGCGATGCGGACGGAAATATTGTCCGCCGGATCAAAGGCCCAGCCAAGAAGGGCTTCCACCGCGTAAATTGGAACTTACGTTTCCCTGACACAAGCGCGGCAAACCCGCCTGCTCCGGGCAATGACGACGAGCCCAATGGCTATTTGGTTGCACCTGGCGAATATACCGTATCGCTGTCTAAACGTGTACGTGGGGAAACGACCGAACTTGTTGCGGCTAAACCCTTTACGGTAAAACGTTTGCGCGACGGCGCTCTGCCGGCCCAAGCTGATGTCTTTGAATTTATGGAAGAGGTGTCGCAATTCGACCGTAGCATAACGGCGGCTGGCCTTTATCTAAACGAGATCAAAGCTAAAGCCTCTCGGCTAGAAATCGCGACACAACGTATTCGGGGGGGTAACCCAGCGGATGTTGACGATGTTATGCAAGCCATCAAAGACGAAGTGAATGCGCTAGATGAAGTCTTAAACGGCAATGTTGCGCGCGTGGCTATCTTTGAACGCCGCGTACCAACTATGCGGGAACGTCTGGGTACGGTTCAAACCAGTATTGGAAACTCTACCTATGGTCCGACGCAAACCGCACGCGATCAATTAGGATATGCCAAAGCCGACTTTGACGATGTTAAAGCCAGGCTTACCGAACTTGCCGAAGATATTATTCCAACATTTGAGGCAGAATTGGTCGAGCTTGGTGCACCATATGTAGCTGGCGGCAAAATTCCATAATATTTACCTCGGCCCCGTCAGGGGCTAAGGCCAAATCGTGAAAATCAATCCAAAACGCCTTTTTCGGCAGATCCATTATTGGGTCTCGCTCGCTGTCTTCCTCCCTGCAGGCATTATGTTCTTTGCGGGGATTTTTCTCATGCTTAAAAAGCAAGTCGACTGGATCCAGCCGCCGACCTATAAGGGTGCTGTCGTCGCTGAAATGCCATCCATTACCTTTGAAGATATGCTTGCCACGAGCCGCCTCCAGACAGAGGCAAAAATTACGGATTGGACCGATATTGACAGGATCGACCTCCGCCCCGGAAAATCTGTCGCCAAGGTCCGCGCCAAATCCGGCTGGGAAATCCAAATCGATACAGGAACAGGCGATGTCCTTCACGTCGCCTATCGACGGTCTGACCTGATTGAAAGCATCCATGACGGCTCATTTTTCGCCGACTGGGTCAAACTCTATATTTTCCTACCCGTCGG
>CAYTLJ010000110.1:1972-8196 GCA_964438555.1 uncultured Algimonas sp. | reverse complement strand
AATCCTTCGCAACATTAAAGCCGCGTCTTTTCATAGCACCCCAACCGGCCTTTTTACCTCTGACATGTTGGATAAGGCCGCGAATGCGCCAGATAGAACAGAGTTGGCGATAACCAAAGTTTTCGACTGTTGCAGTCAATAAAACCATCCAGATATCCCTTGGCCGCCTAAAGCGTTCAATTTCATCTTGTTCAATGGCCAATGACATCACGGAAATAAATATACCAAAGCTAAAGATAAAAGCTGTAACGGCGACAAAGAACCAGAAATTTAACCAACCTAGCAACACGAAAATAATCATAAGGCAATAGCCTAGAATTTCCGCAATAGGACTGACGAGGTCGACGAGTAGGAACGTCGGTAACGTAACCATTCCTATGCGACCATATTTGCGTCTAAACATCATTTCGCGGTGGCGGCTCAAACATTCCAAAGCGCCTCTTTGCCAGCGTGTGCGTTGATTAGATAGGAATTTGAGATCTTCGGGGGCTTCTGTCCAGCAGACAGGCTCAGGAACATACCGGACAGAATAATCTAGATCTCGCTCGAGCATATAGCGGTGCATTTTCAGAACAAGTTCCATGTCTTCGCCGACCGTGGTCGTGTCATAACCGCCAATGGCGACAGCAATATCGCGACGGAAAATTCCAAAGGCGCCCGAGATAATTGCAAGGCTGCCTTTGCGGCTGGCCGCAAGGCGGGCCATTAAAAAGGCGCGTATATATTCCACGACTTGAAGGCGCGGTAAAAATTTATCAGGCAGACGGTATTCAACCACATGGCCGTCTTTGACGACACAACCATTTACAATGCCGACCGTTCCGCCAACGGCGATAACATTATCTGATGTCTCCATAAACGGCCTGACGGCTTTAAGCAGAGCTGTGGGTTCCAATAATGAATCTGCGTCAATCACACAAAAAAGCGGCGTACGTACGCAGGTCAAGCCGACATTTATCGCGTCCGCTTTTTTCCCGTTTTCTTTATCAATAAAGAGCAATTGCTTGTACCGATCTGAACGATATATGCGACGAATGGGTTTATGTTTAATGTCTCCAACGTCTCGGACGAGATAAGTTTCCGTCATATCAAATTCGGTTATCATCTTCTGGACTGTGCCGTCTTTTGATCCATCATTGACGACGATGACACGGAGATCCGGATATTGCAGGTTAAGCAGAGCCAAGACGCTTTCGCGAATAGTTGGTTCTTCATTATAAGCCGGGACAATAATGGAAATCGGCAAGGTGGCTTGCGAGCGTAAAGTCTCCCATCCCGCATGATCGTCTTCGCGCTGGCTGTGTTTATTTAATTCCCGCCAAGCATGCGGAATAGACCAGGCATAGACAAGGTTTTGTATCAATCCCGTCGCAACGACGAAAAAACTGATCCAAAACACGAACACTCTGAATTCTGGTATTTGTCCAACATGTACAACCCATTCAAACATAGCCTGACCTCATTTCAAGGGATAGGTCAGCGGCGGTTGGGTTTTTATGCGCCAGCGCATCAATAAATTGTCGTCCAGATGTGCCTGTGTTCCAGATGGCCTTTAACGCCCAATACCGAACCCACAGTTCCGGATCATCTGTCAATTCATAAAGCGCTGGAACGAGTTTTTTTCGTCTAAGCTTGCTCGCAATTTTAGATGTGCCTATTTTTAATTTTGTCTCATCACGCGATAGACCCTCTATCATAGGTGCGATAATATTGGCTTGGTTTGTTACGGATGCGAGCGATATTGCAGATATGGCGAGGGCAGGGTCTTTTGATCTCACAAGATCGCTCAGGTCTATACCAATCTTTGATGGCCGCAATTCATAAAGCGCTTTTAGGCAGGCTATGCGCTCTATAGAATTTTCACTTGTCTCTATGTGGTCTTCCAAAAAAGAACAGGCGTCATGGCCGAAATCAACCAGAATATAGGCCGTAATATCAGGGTTGTCAGGAAAGGCTTCTACTAAGCTCGTAATGATGTCTTTTAAAAAAATATGTGCGCGTCTTTTGGCTAGGGCGCGCGCGGCCGTAAGGCGGACATATTTGTCGCTTGAGTTCAGCCTATCAAACGCGGCGATTAATGAGGTATCGGAATTCAGATAGGATAGGACTTTCAAAGCCCGCATCCGTGTGCCTCTTATACCGATTTTTGTGGCGTCAATCAGGCGGGTTTCAAGGTCGGTCGCACAGACCCGGTCCTGCAGTGTCTCAAAGTGTTGACCTTTTAAAGTCCGAAACAAATGCAGTAATGTTGAGGAGATTTCTCTTATATCACACCTGGGTAAGTCTAGTTTCTCATCATCTGAAAGCTTTAAAGATCCAAGAAGTGCAGTTTGGAACGCGATTTTTTGTCGGTCTCTTTCATTACCTATACGATTGCGGCGAATCCTGCGAAAAATAATCATGACGCAGGTCAAAATGGACGTTAGCAAGAAGCCTAACGTGATCATCCATATGGCATGGATGACGCTAAAATTCTCGAGTAAAGCCGACATTGATATCGTCTCGCGAGAAGCTGTCTTCGCGATCATTATTTGAGAGATTAAGATGAAGTTTTAAATCTGGGGTGACGGCATATGAAATGCCGCCAAAAAATGTTTCTGTGTCGATGGCTACGCCGTTTATCGTCTCGGGCGCATTTGCATATCCCGCACGAATTTCGAATTGATCTGTGATCGGATAACGTCCTGAGAGGCGAAATCCAATATCATTTCCGCCAGTCTCTTGAAAGGTTCCAATAATATCAGCGCTTAGAACCAATCCATTTTCGAGATAGGTGTCGACACCTGTCTGAACAGTATGAACATCACCAGTGTCGTATTGATCATAGCGGTAATTTGAGCGCGGATAAAAGGTCGTTCCGCCTGGAGTATCAATTGAATATCCAAGATTCACGCCAGCTGAGACGTCTGGGCGAAAGGACGCGCTAGGGGTTACACCGGCTATTAAACCCCAGTCTAACCCACCACGCTGTGCGTCTGCTAGTCCTGCAACCAATTGCACGTCAGTTTGACCGAAACGGTTATAGCGTTGGCCTGACACGCTATAGGCGAGGTCATCCGTTCTATATTCAACGCGTAAATTTTGATCATCCCAAGATTGAATATCGTCGTCATCGAAACTGGAGAAGGTCGTTCCTCCATCCACGCGCCAACTCTTCTTTGCGGCTTTCGCCCGCCTTACATTTTCAAGTCCAGTTTTCGCGTCGGCATAATTTGGTGCAAGTTCGAGAACTCTCAGGAAATTACGTTCGGCTTGTTTGAAGTTGCCTTGATAATATTCAAGGTTACCTTTTGTCAAAATCACATCGGCATTATTCGGGAAATCGCGATCAAGCGCATTGAGTTCCATCTCGGCCTTTTCATACTGACCGTCCCAGGACAAGATGCGGGCTTTGAGGAAACGGTGATCATAGCTTTGCTGTACATTAATGGGTTCTGCCGCCAGAACGCTTAGGGCTTGATCAAACTTATTCTCAGCTGCCAACTCCATAGCGTGATCGCTCCAGCTATTTGCAAAAGCGACGGAGTGAAAAAAAGCACCCAAAATAATGATCCAGGCCAAAAATCGGCGAAAATTCACTAACATGGACGACTATCCTTACCTGCTAGGTGCCGTTTAACCCGTAACGCAACCTCTTCAGTGTCGAAGGGTTTTGCGATGAAATCAGAGGCACCTTTACCTAACCAGCTCTGCGCCTCGCCGGAATTGACCATAGCCGTAAGTACAAGAACAGGAATGGATTTTAGGTTAATTTTGTTTTGAATTTCATAGAGGACCGTGTCGCCGCCCAAGCGCGGCATATATTTATCCAAAATGATCAAATCGGGCGTACTCACGCTTAGGTAGGATAGGGCATCAATACCGTCCGAAACAGTATCAACATTGAAGCC
This sequence comes from uncultured Algimonas sp., assembly GCA_964438555.1. GTDB lineage: Bacteria > Pseudomonadota > Alphaproteobacteria > Caulobacterales > Maricaulaceae > Litorimonas. The sequence goes on along the minus strand of CAYTLJ010000110.1, from coordinate 4,306 downwards.
GTGACTTTTGAGACTGTCAGATAAGATGAGCTGCACGGCCGGGTCATCATCGACAACCAGCACCCGGTATGTTGGCGTATCGAGATAGCTATTTACGCGGCTAACAATATCCAGAATGTCATCTGGCTTATCCGTAAATCCGACAACGCCGAGTTCGAATGATCGCGCAATGACGTCATATTGGTCTGGATTTACCGTAAGAAATATAGGTAAGTGTCTGTATTCATTGGAGTTTTTAAGGGTTTGAATGAAGTCAATCCCAGAATGTTCTCCAAGGTCTGATTGCACAATTGTCAAATCAGGCTCTATGGCTTCCAATGTCGACAAGGCTTGCCCCGGCGTCCCGCTCAAAAAGACATTAAATTGATCTTCCAATAAACTCGCCAAAAATTGACGTAACCATGGATCTTCATAGACGATAAGGATACTCTTGCGACCCATATCAAAAGACCCGTCTTGGGAACGGAACGTGTCTTCTGATATTTGGGCCACAAGAGTAGGTTCGAATCCGATTGCCTCGGATTCTGATTTGCCAGAATATTGGCAAATTTCGTGAATTTTAGCTGTGAGTGTTTCCAAGGACGCAAGAATTGCCGTGCGGTCTTGGTCTTCAGGGATGGCTTTAAGGAGCTTAGCGCTATGTTTGGCGTGCTCGCCAAGCTCGGGATATCCGTAAAGCGATGCATTGCCCTTGAGACGATGCGCAATTGTGAAAAGAGAATCAGGATAGCTCTGGAGCGCATCGCGTTCCATTAAGCCGCCAATCGCAGCCTCAATCGACCGGACAGCATCACTTAGATAGGCATAGTAGCTCTCAGCCAAGCGATCCTGGTCGGTCAGATTTTGTATCTGACCGTTATTCAAGTTTCGTTCCCAATAAACCCGTCATCGCGGCCCGAAAGGCACAGATGACCAACACTTAATCGTGTAGACGCAAGACAAACCTAACAAAAGAAGGTTCAAATCGGATTAGAAATTAGGGTTAAGTTAGATTTAAAAAATAGATGACCATAATATAGATTTACGATAGGGTTTGGTCCGTAAATGCATAAAGAAAAGCCTTATATTTTAACGAGGTCATTTTCTCGCATGCTCAAAAACTTATCAAATTTAAAAACCAAGAAAGAGCAATTTAAATATGTTGATTGAGACAAAAAGAATTGCGCTCAGGACATGGCGAAAGACTGACAGAGCTGCTTTTGAGGTCATGGGCAGAAATCCAAATGTTATGGAGTTTTTAGGGCCTCTTTTAAATCGAGAACAAAGTGATGCAGCGGTAGATGCGCAAATCGCCTTAATTGAAAAAGAAGAGCCAGCATTTTGGGCGATGGAGCGATTGAGTGATCAAAGGTTCTTGGGATTTGTTGGCGTAAAAGAAATCAATTTCGACGCACATTTTACGCCTGGATATGAAATTGGGTGGCGCTTGGGCGAAGACTATTGGGGTAAGGGGTATGCAACAGAAGGGGCTAAAGCGGCTCTTAAATATACGTTCTCGCACTGGCCAATGGAGCGTATTTATTCTTTTACAGTTCCTGCTAATATCCGCTCTCAAGCCGTAATGCGTAAAATTGGTATGAGCCGGGTAGACAATGGCGATTTTGAACATCCAAACTTAAGTCTTGATAACCCACTCAGGCGGCATGTGCTCTATCATATTGATAAAAAAACGTTTTCTCTCAATCCCTAGGTGTAAAACAAAGGTAGATCACGGAGATGTAACGTTAAAGTTTATGTCTTAACAGTGTTTCATACGCAAATTAACGTTTCACTTTCGACCTATCGTTCCTAAATTTGGGGTGCGACATCGGAATGATGTTGTCCCAATTTAACTTGGGGATGAGTGGCAAATTGCCCACACAATTTTTGCCACTCATCATTATTATCCAATCTTTCACGAGGCTTCAATTTTCGAGGCCTGTTAGGCTTTTGTTTTCTCTTATAGGGTTAGGTGAGCCTAGACTTTGAAAGAGGACGACCCATGCGCCAGTGCCCTGTTGATGATTTTACCCTCAAACCCACGGAATATGAAGACGTGGCGGTTGATATCTGTCTACATTGCGGCGGAGTATGGCTAGATGCCGGAGAATTAGAAATCATACAAAAGACGCAAGATAGCGATTTTCGCGGTGTACCTCGGTCTGAACTTGACAGTGTCACAGCAGCAGACGGCATGGCCCAATCAAGGGGTGAAGGCGCGCGTGATTGTGTTTCATGTAAAGATCCTATGGAAAAATGTGAATATGCGTTTAGTTCACAGGTCATGATTGACCGATGTTCAAAAGGACATGGTATCTGGCTGGATAAAGGCGAATTAGCGCGTTTAGAAAGTTT
>CAYTLJ010000110.1:0-1872 GCA_964438555.1 uncultured Algimonas sp. | reverse complement strand
ACGTTTTTTTTCCATGCCATATCTTTTATAAAAAATAGTGCCCAAAGCAAACCGGCGGCAAGAAAACCATTATACAGGCCCTGATTGGCTGCCATGACTTTTGTTTGCGCAAACATTTCCGTTGGAAAATTACTGAAGACGACTGGCCCCCGGCTTTCCCACAAGAATATTTCTAATACTAAAATGTAGCTGTGTATGGCCGCAATTAAACCGATCAAAATTTTACTAATAATATGCAATTTAAACCCTCACTAGACCTGGACCAAGACTTAACGCCATTCACCTGCTTTAGTAAAGCAGGTGTCCTTAAAAAACATTGTTGGAGCCACCTTTCGCGATAGCTATATTGTGCCCGAAAATAGTTTGAAAAAAAAGGCGCAGGAGATAGCTCCTACGCCAGAATTTAGATGGTTGATCTTGGTCTAAGGCTAACTAGCCTTCGTTTAAATCCCAATCATAATCAAAACCATTAATTGTTGATGCACTATCCAACGCTGTTTTGAGGTCGCCCCGAGCATATTGTCTGGCATGTGCAAGGATGCCAGCTTTATTACCGCCAAAGTCCTGTTTGTACCAATCAAAAATTTTCGACGCTCTAACCTTGCCATTTTCAACGCGGAAGCCTCTTGGGTGATTAATATAATCAATAGCGGCTTGTTGCATATCGGCTTCAAGTGTTTGCGCTGTCCAAGGTGTTGCTTTCAAGTTCGGACAGCCAATAGAGGCACAGTTTACAGCATAGTGAATCCGAGGCTCTTTCCAGTTTTTTCTCAAGGTTTCATGTTCAACATCATTAAGGCTCATTGCGCCATAGCCTTTGACGTTCATATTTTTCTTATCCCAAGGTCCGGAATTCAATGCGCCGAGTTTGCGAATGGATTTTAATGGATAGGCATCAAGAATAACGTCAATCGTTTTTGCATTATATAAATTATACCAAAACGCCATTTGCTCATCACGGCTAAGGCCTTCTGTACCCCTCGCTTCAAGGCTCGCTATATAAGTTTTAAGCTTCGCTTTGTCATCTTGTGTAACACTCCCGTAGGCGATTAAATTTATGCCATTTCGGTTTGTGGTATATTTACGCAAGATATTTCCATAAACGGCCCGCATCTGTTCAACTGAACTCGTTTGAGAGGTTTGTGCGGAACTAGGGCTTTCGGCGACGTCGACCGCTTCTACGGCTTTTATTGGTGTGGCTGGTGAGGAACTCGTCGTTTCAGCCCCGGAACATGCGGTCAGGGCCGACACACTAATGACCCCTAGGGATATCAAAACTGACTTAGATGATAATGAAATAGGCATGGCGGATTTCCTCGTTTTTCGTGCTCCCAATGACATGGGACTCAGGTTTTTACCGTCTCTACATGACGCGAAGCCGATAGCCTCTTAAAAAAATAGTTATCGGGCTGTGATATATGCGTCTTGTTGCGAGCCGGGCTTTTGGTTTCGAATTGACTTTGTTATTTTGTCATTACACTTATTTTCCAAATCGCGCAAATTTCGGGGATGAGTATGAAACCTAAAAACAATTTATTGGAAGACTGGGCAGGATTTGATTGTTTACGAAGCGTCTCAAACGTTAGTTTTGTAGCTATGAATTTGCTGAAGTCCTTTGCATTCCTTGCCGTCCTGTTTTGGTTTTCCAGCTTTGCTGCCCCAAAAATGGCCTTCGCCCAAACGTCAATCGAAACATTGGAGCAAGCTTGTAAGTCGGGTGATTATGAGAGTTGTAATAGCGCTGGGGTTGATTTTGCGGCCGGCGAGGGTGTGGAAAAGGATCTCGTAAAAGCTAGAGAGTTCTACCAATTATCATGTGAGGGCGAAGACATGATTGGGTGTTACAACCTTGGCTATGTTTTTCTTGAAGGA
>CAYTLJ010000109.1:0-8551 GCA_964438555.1 uncultured Algimonas sp. | reverse complement strand
ATCCGGATTTCGCTTTGTGCGGCGGCGGGCTTGTCAACAAAATAGATCGTCCCTGTTTTTAGGTCTGGGTAAGGGTTTCGCGATGCCGAGGCAACGTCTCCGCCTTCCCACTGTGAAAGTGGAGACAGTACTTTTTTCATTGCCGCCTCATTGAGGTCACTTACAGCAATGACGGATGCAATTTTTGGCGAATAGTGATCCGCGTAAAATGCTTTCACATCGTCTAAGGTGATATTGGCGACCGAAGCTTCCGTCCCTGCGGCTGAAAACGCGATTGGATTATCGACACCATACATGAGCTTATTAAATAGGCTTGTAGCGGTAACGGAGGCTTCCTTCTTGTCAGCCTTGATGCTCTGAAGTTGATTGGCAAGATCGCGGTCGAAGTCATCTTGCGCGAAGGCTGGTTTAAGCAGTTTTTCCATGGCGATTGCCATTGTGGCATCAATATTTTTAGTGAGACTTCTGACCCGCATGGTCGTAAATGTATCACCTGAATTGAAAGTCACGGATGAACCGAGCTTTGAAAGTTCGTTAGAAAGCTCTTCGCCGGTCCGGTCTATAGTCGCTTCGTTTAAGAGACCAGCTGTAAGGCTAGCAAGTCCTAACTTGTCGAGAGTTTCGTGACTTTGTCCGGTCTTGATGCGAACGGAAATCGTGGTTGTTGGGACTTCAGTGTTTTGAGCCCCCAAAACCTCAATCCCGTTTCCAGTTGAGAAATTATATGTATCAGGGGCTTTGACCTGCGGATTATTGTCTCCTGCAGGTGGAACCTGGCTCCGGTCCAGTCCTTCAGGGTCCTCCGGACGCGTCCAGGCGAAATCATCAGAACTTGAGAGGTTGGTAGGAATGTTGCGCTCATAGCGTTGCCATGTATCTTCTTGCGCGATCATCCCCGCCTGACCCTTGGGAACAATCGACATGATAACGGCCGATTTTCCTTTGATATATTTTTCGTATACGCGCAGGACATCGGCTTTCGTCACAGCTTCATAACGTTCAATATCATTGCCGATACCATTTGGTGTATCGCGATATGTTTCATAGGCAGCAAGACGTCTAATTTTGCCAGACACAGATTCTAGGCCATAGATCATACCTGATACGATTGATGACTTCACGCGGGTCAAATCATCATCCAGCACGCCTCGGGTTTCGAATTCCTCAAAGGCTTTTCTAATTTCCGCTTCAAGATCACCCAATTGTTGCACACGTGCGGGATTGGCTAAGGTCAAAACAGCAAAAGAGCAGTGGATTTCCCGGCATTGGTGATTTGAGGAGCTCTGAACTGTTAGGCCGGGCTTTTGCACATTCTTATACATGATGGAGGTTTGACCCTGACCAATAATATTGGCGAGGACATCAAGCGCGGCTTCGTCTGCGTGAGTAGAATGAACGGTAGGCCAAGACATATAAAGCAGCGGTTGTTGCACATTGTCTTCAAGAGAGATGTAACGATCCTCATCCAGCGTGATTTCCTCAAACACCGGATCATCCTGTTTGGGGCCGGCAGGAATGGTGCCAAAATAGGTTTTGACCCATTCAAGCGTTTGTTCTGTGTCGAAATCTCCACCTATGGTGAGGACCGCATTATTTGGGCCATACCATTCTAGGAAAAACTTTTTAAGATCATTGAGATTGGCGCGGTCCAAATCTTCAAGATATCCAATGGTCGACCAGCTATAAGGGTGACCTTCAGGATACATGGCTTCGCCAACACGTTCAAAAAGCAAGCCGTAAGGGCGGTTGTCGACACGTTGTCCGCGCTCATTTTTTACGGTCTCGCGTTGAACCTCGAATTTTTCTTGCGTGACAGCATCTAGAAAATAACCCATCCGGTCAGCTTCCAGCCAAAGCATTTTCTCTAATTGATTGGACGGAACCGTTTCGAAATAATTTGTGCGGTCCGAATTTGTTGTTCCGTTTAACGTGCCGCCAGATTCTGTGATGATCTTGAAATGCTGCTCATCGGCGACATTTTCAGAGCCTTGAAACATCATATGCTCAAAGAAATGCGCAAAGCCAGAACGTCCAACTTCTTCGCGACCGGATCCAACATGATAGGTAACATCGACATGGACGAGGGGGTCTGACTTATCTTCATGGAGAACAACGGTTAGGCCGTTATCAAGTTTAAATTTTGTATAGGGAATAACAACATCATCTGCGCGGCCCGCTTTAACGGATTCAACCTTTTCGATGCCAGAAGGGATTGCAAACTTTGAACTTGCCTGTTGTGAAGCAGGAGCTGAGGTTTCAGACCCCGAGCAAGCTGCCAGCGTTAAGCCAAGAGCTGCTGATGCTAAAAGCGTTTTTATACCTATTGTCATGTGTGAAATCTCCTCTGCCCATTGGCTTAGGAAATTAACGCTGCATGAGAAAGGATTATTTCTTTATCTTTTCCATGGATGGGGATGAAATTTTTCATTTTTTCGTGATGTAGAGGAAGAGCTTTCCGGCACGCGTCTTGGCATGCGGCTTTCTGTACCGCGACGACCACCCCCATATTTCACAATTGCCTCTATTCTTTTCTCAATTGGCGGATGGGTTGCAAAGGCGCCGGCAAGTCCAACGCGCGGATTGTGAATTGCCATTTCTCGAATTTCATCTGGGACATGATTGAGACCGGCTTTACCTGAAATTTTTTCTAAGGCCCGGATCATCGCATCCGGATTTTTTGTGAGTTCAACTGCGCCTGCATCCGCCATATATTCTCTCTTTCGCGAGAGTGTAAATCGGATCAAGACTGCGAAAAGATAGGCGAGTGCGATAATTATAAAGGCAAAGAAAATTAAAGCTCCTGCATTGCCGCCGCCGCTTCGCCTATGATGATCTGTACGTCCAAGATTGGTTCTAAAAACACCGCGAACAAGACCTTCTCCGACAAAAGCAAAAATACCAACAAAGATAATCGCAATGATGAGCATCCGAACATCTTTATGTCTTATATGTGACAGTTCATGGGCGATGACGGCATTGAGCTCTTCATCATCCAATTTATTCATCAAACCGCGCGTGAGCGTGATTTGATAATTTTTATCTCTAATGCCACTTGCAAATGCGTTCATTTGATCCGTTTCTATGACCATAAGACGCGGCATGGTCATACCCCGGCTGATACATAGATTTTCGAGCATATTATAAGCGCGTGGTTCCTGGGACTGCGTAAGCGCCGTGGATTTAACGGACGCATTTATGATGGCTTGATGACCAAAAAACGCAATGGTGAACCACCCAGCTGATGCGGACAGGGCAATTGTTCCCATGAGGGGTAATTGTTCCGCCGCATAGAAAAGCCCTTGATCAAGGGTCATTTCTTCGGCGAAACCAAGCCAGAGTAAGATGAGGCCATAGGCTAAAAACAGGAGCAATAATGGGAAAAAGATCAGCAGTAAGATACTGCGTAGATTATTATTCCATATATGCGTCTTCAGCCCATAGGCTTCTAACATTGGACGTGGTCCTTATGTGTCGAAATTGACTTCTGGTGGCGTTTGAAGGGCTGTGCGGCCTTCAGGCGCTTCAAAGAAATCACGCTCTTTAAAGCCGAAAGGTCCGGCAATCAGGACCGCCGGGAATTGCTCGCGGCCTGTATTATATTCTTGGACAGAATTATTATAGAAACGACGCGATGCGGAGATCTTGTTTTCGACATCTGATAGTTCATCTTGTAACTGCAAGAAATTCGTATTTGCCTTGAGTTCAGGATAAGCTTCGGCGAGGGCGAAAAGTTTCCCAAGTGCCGCAGACAACATACCTTCGGCTTGCGCTTGGCCTTGAACACTATTTGCTCCCATAGCGGCTGAGCGTGCCTGAACAACTTCTTCAAATGTGCTTTTCTCGTGCTTGGCATAGCCTTTTACAGTGCTGACCAATTGCGGGACCAAATCCTGCCTTTGTTTAAGTTGCACCTCAATATCAGACCAGGATTGGTTCGTCGTTTGGCGAAGCGCAACCAAACGGTTGTAAATCCCAATAATGACAAAGACGAGGGCGGCGATAATGCCGAGGATAACGAGTAAGGCTGTCATGTGGTTTCCCTTTTGAGTAATCCCTTTAAATATGGTGGATTTTGTCGCTAAGGCAAGCCCTACTTCCGCGCATTCTTAACAATTTAGAGCCAAAAATTGAGAATTTGAAATCTCTACGTGCGTCCAGCCAGTTAAAAGCCCTATTTCAACCACATGGCCGGTAATCCGGTTGCGAGTTGCGGTAAAGCGATTACCAATCCAATGACGATTATCTGGATAAGAATGAAGGGCAGGACACCCCGGTAAAGGGCGGTCGTCGTAACCTCTGGTGGGGCTACACCACGCAAGTAAAATAGAGCAAATCCGAAGGGTGGCGTGAGGAAACTTGTCTGGAGGTTTAGCGCCATAACAATGCCCAGCCAGACGGGGTCCATGCCCGCGGCCAGAAGAGGTGGTGCCACTAAGGGGACGACAACAAATGTGATCTCGATAAAGTCTAGGAAAAAGCCGAGCAAGAACATAATCAACATAACAAGCGCAAAGGCACCCCATTTTCCGCCAGGTGCAGCCTCAAGCAAACGTGCCACCATATCATCACCGCCAAATCCTCGAAATATTAGCGAGAATATCGTTGCACCGATCAAAATTACAAAGACCATGGCCGTAATATGCATGGTCGACCTGGAGACGTCTCCAAGGGCACCGGTACGACCTAACCTATAACTTGCAAGCAAGGCCCCTAAGCCGCCAATAATGGCAAGTATTGCGCCAAGTCCAAGCCCGATATGTCCCAGCCCATCGCGCTCTGTTGTGCTAAGTCTTAGGTCTATACCGGTCAGATCGAGCGCGACGAGTGCGAGCAAAGCAAAGGCTGCCATAAAGACCAATTTACGTACCATTTTGGCAAAGCGCGTGGTCGCCTCAACTTTATAACAGGCAAGAAAAATAGCGCCTAAAGCGCCGAGTGCGGCCCCACGTGTTGGTGTGGCATAACCGGACAATATCGATCCCAAAACGGCGATAATCAAAAAGATTGGCGGTAGCATGGCGCGAAAGGATTTCCACAAGAGAGCTTTGACATCCGTATGAGACGGCCAGTCTTGTGCGGGCGCGTCTGCGGGTTTGAGAACTGCCGTGATGAAGATATAAAGCGCGTAAAGCGCGACAAGTATAAGGCCAGGTATTAGGGCCCCGGCGAAGAGGTCGCCAACGGATACGACAGCGTCGGATTGTAGCCCATGGGTACGTTGCGCTTCTTGGAAAGCGTTTGAAATTTGATCTGCCAAAATAACCAGAACAATAGAAGGGGGAATGATTTGTCCTAAGGTTCCCGAGGCCGCAATGGATGCGGAGGCGAGAGAGGGCGCATAGCCGCGATTTAGCATGGTTGGCAGAGATAAAAGCCCCATCGTAACCACGGTTGCGCCTACAATCCCCGTCGAGGCGGCCAAAAGCGCGCCGACAAAGATCACAGATATGCCCAACCCGCCGCGCATGGGGCCAAATAAAGTCCCCATATTTTGCAAAAGGTCTTCGGCTATTCGAGATTTCTCAAGCATAACCCCCATAAAAACAAACAGGGGAACCGCTATTAGGATTTCTCGCGTTATCAGCGGAAAGATACGCCCCGGCATAGATAAGAGATAAACGGGATCAAACGTGCCCGTAAGAACACCAATACCTGCAAATAAAAGCGATGTGCCCGCCAAGGTAAAGGCAACATTATAGCCCGACATCAGGGCCCCACAGACCGATAGAAACATCAGCGCAGCAAGTATCTCAGCGCCCGTCATAGCTTGTCTTCCCGCGTCGTTTGAAAGAAGGGCGGTACGCCCTTGGGACGGCCCGGTCGGATTTGTCCGGACAAACACATTGATGCGCGCACAGCAATTGCGAAGCCTTGAAGAAGCATTGTCAGGGCAAACAGTGGGATTAGCGTTTTTAAGAGATATATGCCCCGAATGCCGTCAGATTCGGTTGAGCCTTCTTGGATTGACCAGGCGATAGATACGAAACTCTGAGAATTCCAGATTAAGAGTAAACAAACGGGCATAAGTAGAACATAAAACCCGATTAAATCGACACGTGCTTTCCCAAGGTCGCTCATCCGCGTGTGAAAAATATCGACCCGGACATGTTGCCCCGCAAGAAGCGTTGCGCCAGCGCCAAGCATAATAATCACGGCTTGAAAATATTTAGCCGATTCCAGCCATTTGGTCGTTGTTACGCCAAAAATAGAGAGGGCGAAGACAGAGGCTGCAACAGATAAAACGAGCAGGGGAAGCAACCATTTGACAATTTCACCCAAGTGAAATGACGCGGCGTCAATCAGAGAAATAATCTGTTCACTTATCGACGTAACCCATTGGTTTTTATAAAAAAATAAGTGAATAACGGGCCAGATTAAAACCGGTAAAAAGGCCCAGCCAATTGCCTTAAGGATCCCCGCTATCATGGGCGTTACAATCCAAGCGCCGCTTCGCGCGCCGCAATATAGCGGCCTTCAGACATTTGTGTCCAATAGCGCATTTGATTACGGGTCTTGAAATAGCTATCCGCAATTTTACGCGTAGACGGATCACTATTGGCAAACGCATCGACGATCTGATCTGCGACTTCGCCAATTCGCTTCAAGATCTCTGTATTGAAAAATTGCGGCTCAATCCCGTGTTTCGTTTTCAGCTCATTGAGGGCTTGAGAATTTTTAAACGTATATTCGCCGATCGCAGCATCATTGGCAGACTTGCAGGCATAGCTCACCATGGCTTGCTCGCTATCACTCATATCGTTCCAGACATCGAGGTTGATGCCTATTGACAAAGAGGCGCCAGGTTCATGAAAGCCCGGGGCGTAATAATAAGGGGCTTCGCGGTAAAAACCCAGGGCCAGATCATTCCACGGCCCAACCCATTCGGTTGCATCGATCGACCCTGATTGTAGCGCTTGATAGATCTCACCGCCTGGTAACAAGACTGATGTGGCGCCAAGGGCCTTAAGGACTTCCCCGCCCAAGCCTGGCATACGCATACGCAAGCCTTTAAAATCATCTAGGCTTTCCATTTTACGCTTAAACCAGCCGCCCGTTTGATGACCCGTATTGCCAGCCTGAAAGGCTTTGATATTAAATTTTGCTGAAAGCTCGTCCCAGAGTTGCTGCCCACCGCCAAAATCAATCCAGCCCATAATTTCCGCGGCTGTCATGCCTAAAGGTATGGCGGTAAAAAATGAAAAGCCGCGTGATTTTCCTTGCCAATAATATTCGGCGGCATGATACATATCGGCTGCGCCCGTTGAGGTGGCGTCAAAACATTCAGTCGCACCAACAAGTTCACCAGCCGCAAAGACTTTTACGTCGATCCGGCCCTCGCTCATCTCGCGCATGGCTGCCGCAAAACGATTTGGCATTTGACCCAGGCCTGGGAAATCTTTGGGCCAACTTGTCGCCATTCTATATTCGCGTCTATTTTGTGAAAGATTTGGCGCAGATAAATTTTCACTTCGCTTGGATTTGGGTTTAGTTTTATCTTTTGGGCGCAAGGCCCCGACTATACCTGCCCCGGTTGCTAAGGCGGCCGCACCCGCAACAATATCTCGCCGTTTTACGCTCATTTGTGAGAATATTTCGGGAGAGGTTTCCAACCAATATGAGTCAGGGTTTCGCACGGCTTAAACCGCGCTTTATAAGACATTTTTGGACTGTCGGGCACCCAATATCCTAGATAAAGATACTCTAATCCGTCTTGGGCACACATGTCGATATGTGTCAGGATCATGAAATTGCCGAGCGAACGATTGGCGTGTTCTGGATCAAAAAAGCTATAGACCAAGGACATACCGTCAGACAGCCGGTCAATGAGCATGGCCGCGATTAGCGTATCATCTGGGGTTCTATATTCGGTAATCGATGTTTCCGAGGCGCATTCTTCCGCCATCATCTCATAGCGTTTAAAGTCCATATCGGTCATACCGCCACCGGAATGTCTCGCATCGAGATAGCGCCGTAAGAGATCGAATTGTTCTTGCGTGGCGACTGCATATTGGGTCGATATTTTCAGGTCGGCATTTTTGCGAAAAATACGACGCATCGAGGTACTGGGTTCAAAATTTGCAACATCAACGCGTAGGCTTCGACATTCGCGACAGCTTTCACAGGCAGGTCTGTAAATTACATTTTGGGATCGTCTGAAACCCGCATGGGTCAGATAATTATTCAAATGAGGACCATCAAGCGGATCGAGCTGTGTAAATATCTTTCGTTCAAGGCGATCTGGCAAATAGGGGCAGGGTGACGGGATCGTCAAATAAAACTGCAATTGGTTCGGATCGAACGGGTGACTCATTCCACTGTGTTATAGATGGAAAAAGACGGGCGCAAGTAACGTAAAGGCTATCCATAATAACAGGATAAGCGGTCCTCCAAAGCGAATGAAATCGCCAAATTTGTAATGCCCAGGTCCTAATACGAGTAAATTGGTTTGATATCCAATGGGCGTTGCAAAGCTACAATTGGCAGCAAAGATCACTGTGAGCACCATGGCCATAGGATCAATCCCTGTTTGCGCACCAACTTCTAGCGCAAT
>CAYTLJ010000108.1:5259-8600 GCA_964438555.1 uncultured Algimonas sp. | reverse complement strand
AATGACGCCCGCGCGAGCAGGTAAACATAAGGGTAAAGCACAAAGCTTAGCGTAAAAATTGCCCCCATGGGATTGCGAATTGAAGGAAAGACATAATCGCCCTGCTCCCATCCAAACAGACCCCGTAATGTCGATTGTACGGGTCCAAAATATTCCAAAAGATCGGCATAGACATAGGCGATAATATAGGCTGGCGCCGCAATGGGGAGGATCAACGCCCAAGAGAGTATTTTACGCCCGGGAAAGTCATAGGCGCTGATAAACCACGCACAGGATACGCCAATCAATGTTGCGAGCAGACCCACGCCGATCATAAGACCCAGCGTATTCCAGATATAGAGCGATAAAGTCTTTGGCCATGCCCCACCGCTAAATAGATCAAGGCCTATGCTGATCATGGGCACAGATAGCAATAGGACGAGACCCAATAGCAAAGCTGCTGAGCCAAATTGACCTTTTGATATGTGTTGTCCTGTTTTAATAAGTCGACCTTTATCTAGCCCTGAAGATGGGAGTGGCCTATAGGCGAGCCAGACCGATAAAACCAGTATGAGAATTTCGCGGATTTATGAGCCTCCAATTTAGCAATATTTCCCATAGCTATGGGACATCCTCCATATTGGATGATATTTCGCTTGAGGCTCAGCCCGGTGAAATTCTCTGCCTCTTGGGCCCGTCGGGATGTGGCAAGACGACTTTGCTAAATCTTGCAGCCGGTATCTTATCGCTACAATCTGGCTCGATCATCTTGGATGGCGACGTGATTGGGTCAAATAGGATCAACCTCCCGCCTGAAAAACGGCCTATTGGCTTGGTCTTTCAGGACGGTGCGCTCTTCCCGCATTTATCGATCAAAAAAAATATCGAATTCGGCATTGCAAAACAGGCTAACCGGGATGAGATATCCGCAAATTTATTGACGCAAATTGGTCTCTCAGGCTTAGAGTCCCGCTATCCCCACACGCTCTCTGGAGGTCAGCAGCAACGCGTTGCTGTGGCGAGAGCCTTAGCGCCGCAACCGCGTGTCCTCCTAATGGATGAACCCTTTGCCAATATTGATATTATGCTGAGGCGGCGTCTGCGCGAAGATATTCGCCATGTTCTAAAATCTCAAAATTGTATCTCAATCATGGTGACCCATGATCCGGAAGAGGCCATGGAAATTAGTGATAAGCTGGCCATTATGCATGCCGGAAAAATTGTCCAATCCGGCGCCCCGCGCGACATTTATGAAAATCCCAATTCACTAGACGTTGCTAAGCTCACAAGTGAAGGTGCGTCTATTCAAGCCAAAATCAAAGACGGCGAAATTAAAGGCGAATTTGGTGCGTGGTCGACCAAAACCCTTCACAATTCACTGGCCGATAATTCAAATGAAAATTTTGATCTCTTTATCAGACCTTTCTCAATTGAGATAAAACCGGCTGATACGTCTGAGCCTGCCCTTACCGTTACAGATCTTCGCCATACAGGTCAGGCACAAATCATCACCCTAGAGACCCCAGCGCAAAAACGATTGAGATTACATATTGAAACGGGTCAGAGCTGGACAATCGGTCAATCCGTGCGACTAGAGCCCAAAGCCAAAAGCTTGATGGCCTTTCCCGCATAAGGATGTTGATTAGTCCAATTCGAGCTGTTAGGTATTTGCGACTTATTCTCAATTACGGATAAAATCTATGTCCATTAGATCTTCGCTACTCGCGGTTTCAGCTCTGATACTTGTCGCCTGCGGGCCCTCATCTTCCACAGATAGTGGTAGCGACGCAACTAACGCTGCGACTAACCCCGGTGAGGTCAATCTTTATTCTTCCAGGCATTATGATACTGACCTACGGCTTTATTCCGACTTTACTGATCAAACGGGCATTAAGGTCAACCGGATTGAAGCCAAATCCAATGCTTTGATTGAACGGATTAAAACCGAAGGCGATCTGAGCCCAGCTGACCTTTTAATTACAGTTGATGCAGGCGTATTATGGCAGGCGGAACAAGCGGGTATTTTACAGCCTGTCTCATCAAAAGCTCTGACACAAAATATTCCAGATCATTTGCGTCATCCTGAGGGCATCTGGTTTGGCCTCTCTAAACGCGCCCGGGTTATAATTTACAATAAGGCACAAGGTCTGCCAGCGGGCATTGAGGACTATTCTGATCTCTCAAACGCTTCGCTCAAAGAGAAAGTCTGTATGCGCTCTTCCGGCAATATTTATAATATCTCATTGCTTTCGTCTTTGATCGCCAATGAAGGCGAAGCGGCGGCGACAGAGTGGGCCCAAGCCATGGTCGATAATTTTGCCCGCACGCCCCAAAGCAATGATTCTGGGCAAATTGAAGCCGTTGCGGCTGGCATATGCGGTGTTTCACTCGTCAACACCTATTATCTCGCGCGATATGCGCGATCAGATGATCCCGCGAAACGCGCTATATTTGACTCTGTCGGGATTGTTTTTCCAAACCAGGATGATCGCGGCACACATGTAAATATTAGCGGCGCGGCCGTCGCAGCCCATGCTCCAAATAAAGAAAATGCCATTCGTTTTATTGAATATTTGACCTCTGAATCGGCACAACGTTATTTCGCAAATGGCAATAATGAATATCCGGTGATTAATCTTGATGAAGGATCAACAGCGATTGATGCTCTGGGTCTATTTTCAGAAGATCAACTCAATGTCGGTGAGTTAGGACGAAATCAGGCAAAAGCCATCGCAATTTACGACTCTGTGGGTTGGCAATAAAATATCCCGCTTAAAGGATTTTAGCATGTTGAAATCTAACTGGCTGATCATTGGCCTAACAGCCTTTAGCTTGGCAGCTTGCAGTCCGGGCGGGAAAAGCGATGCGCCCAAATCCGGCGAAGCGGTCATTGAAGATGAGCATATAGGCGCGCACACTGAAATTGGCCAATTGCCTATTGAAAAACGCGTCGCCTTTATGTCCGGACATGTTCAAGCTGGAATTGCGCTTTACCGCGCCGGCGCCCCGGATCAGGCCGCCCCTCACCTTTTACATCCCGTGTCAGAGACCCATCAAGCTGAGCGCGCGGGAATCGACGCTCTCGGATTTGATCAATCTATTTTCATTTCTGTCTCTGAAGCCTTAGAGGCTGGAAAACCCGCGAGCGAAATTGAACCGCAACTCAGGGCCGCTGAAGCCAATTTGGCCAAGATGCAGAAAAAAGCGGGTGGCGATCCCGCTGAGATCATCCGCTTCTTGATGGATACGGTGGTCGAGGAATATGCCATTGGCGTCAATAAAGGCGAGATCACAGATCCGGGCGAGTATCAAGATGCCTATGGATTTACGATCATTGCGGTTCGCTTGGCAAAACGGATGGA
>CAYTLJ010000108.1:0-5159 GCA_964438555.1 uncultured Algimonas sp. | reverse complement strand
CCGAAAATTGATTGGCCGGTTTTATCCTTCATTTCGATCCGCACCGTGTCGCCGGGTTTCATAAAGGGCGTTTTAAATTCGCCCGTGGCGATTTTTTCGATCATGCGAATTTCGGCAATACAACTATAGCCGCGACCCCCATCAGCAATATATTTGCCTGGGCCCCCATCTTCGCCCTTATTAGACACGGTTCCAGATCCAATAATCGTTCCGGCTTTTAAAGGCCTTGTTTTTGCCGCATGCGACACCAAACGGGCCAAAGAAAATGTCGCGTCTTGTCCCGCTTCGGTTCGGCCAAAAGGTTCACCATTATAATCAACATGCAGCGGTAGATGGACGAGATTATCTCTCCAAGCCTCACCCAATTCATCTGGGGTGACAGCAATAGGCGAAAAGGCGGAAGGCGGCTTTGATTGGAAAAAGCCAAAGCCTTTGGCAAGCTCACCCGGGATAAGGCCGCGCAGGCTGACATCATTGACCAGCATAATCAGTTGAATATGGCTAGCCGCGTCTTCTTCTGATACGCCTTGGGGCACGTCATCTGTAATTACGGCGATCTCACCTTCCATATCGCATCCCCAGCTAATATCGCCGAGCGGGATATCATCATGCGGACCGAGAAATCCGTCCGAGCCGCCCTGATACATAAGCGGGTCATCATAAAAGCTCTCTGGGACTTTGGCGCCGCGCGCCGCCCTTACCAGTTCCACATGATTAATATAGGCGGACCCATCCGCCCATTGAAACGCACGCGGCAACGGACTTTCACAGCGCGATTGATCAAATGCAAAATCAGCAGCCTCACCAGCTTCGAGTGTACCCGCTAAGGTCTTTAGACGAGGCGCAATTTCAGCCCAATTATCAAGGGCGGCTTGTAAGGTCGGCGCAATCGTTTCAGCCGATATTGCACGCTTAAGATCTTTGGAAACCATGACCAATTGACCATCACGGGTTCCATTTTTTAATGTTGCGAGTTTCATTTTTATCTCTTTTTAAGCGGCCGGCATATCGGGTTGATTATCAGGATGCGCGTTTTGAAAGGCTTCAATCGCATTGCAATAAACCTCTATCTTTCGCAGTTTTGGAAACTCGGCGAGGTCCACATTCCAACGCCGCGCATTATAGATTTGTGGGATCAAAACAATTTCAAACAGGCTTGGGTCCCCAAAGGGAAGAACCGGAGAAACCCAATCAAATTCTGCTAGCCTTTTTTCAATGGGCGTAAATGTCCGCATGATCCATTTTGCATACCAGGCGTTAATCGCCGCGCTGTCAGCGCCAAATTCGTCTTTGAAATGTTTGAGGACAGGTGGATTGAGCGGTGCATGGATTTCGGTGGCGATGGCATAATAGAGCGATTTGCATATATGCGCGGCCCTTTTACCCTCCGGGAGAAAAGACGGTTTAGGATAGGTTTGATCTAACCAATCAATAATGGCGAGAGATTGGACAATCACCTCACCATCCACTTCTAAGGCCGGTACGGTTTGATGCGGGTTTATGGCGCCAAATGCGTCACCTTTTTGTTCGCCTTTTAGCAAATTCACAGCCACATAATCAAAGGCGAGCTTTTTTAAGCCCAGCGCAATGCGGACGCGGTAACTTGTCGAAGAGCGGTAATAGCCGTGTAATTTCATTCTCCAGATCCATTTTCATTGCGCGCAATTTCATGGAGCCAAGCCGCATGTTTTGGCGCTTTTTTGGTCTTAGACCATTCGTCAAGCATAGCGCCTGACACACGTTTTAGCTCTGAATATTGTTCTTCGGTTCCAATATCTGTCGCGAGTTCTATGCGGTGGCCATTGGGATCAAAAACATAAATAGATTTAAATATGCCGTGATGCGTTGGCCCCAATACATCAAGCCCCATATCCATTAAATGCGTTTTAGCCGCGTCCAGCGCCTCAACCGTTTCGACGCGAAAGGCAAGATGTTGGACCCAAGCCGGGGTGTTTTCATCACGGCCCATTTCGGGCTGTTCGGGAAGTTCAAAAAAGGCAAGAATATTATTATTCCCCGCATCCAAGAAGACATGCATATAGGGATCATAAGCGCCAGTTGACGGTACATGATCTTCGGCAAAGGCGGTTGTATATGTCATACCCAGCGCCTTTTCATAAAACTCTACGGTTTCCTTTGCGTCCTTGCAGCGATAGGCCACATGGTGAATGCCTTTAAGATCGGGTTTTGCCATTAGACCGCCTCCTCGACATTCAGGACACCACGATCAATTTGATCACGTTCAATACTCTCAAACAAGGCCTTAAAATTACCTTCGCCAAAGCCCTCTTTATAATCACCAACCCGTTGGATAAATTCAAAGAAGACCGGTCCAATTTTGGGTTCTGCAAAGATCTGCAAAAGAAGGCGCGGCGTGCCGTCTTCCGTTGTGCCGTCTAATAAGATACCGCGCTGCTGAAGCTCACTCACAGGTTCTCCATGTCCGGGAAGACGCTCATCAAGCATGGCATAATAAGTCTCGGGTGGGGCCGTCATAAAAGGAACGCCTTTTTTCTTCAGCTTGTCCCAACAGGCCACAAGGTCATCACAGATTAGAGCAATATGCTGAATGCCTTCGCCGTTATATTCGCGCAAATATTCTTCGATTTGACCTTTGCCATTCTCGCCCTCTTCATTGAGCGGGATCCGGATTTTACCGTCAGGGGCTGTTAAAGCTTTCGATGTCAGACCCGTATATTCGCCCTTAATATCAAAATAGCGGATTTCTTTGAAATTAAAGAGCTGTTCGTAATACTCCGCCCAATATTTCATGCGGCCTCCATAAACATTATGGGTGAGATGATCGATCAATTGAAACCCGCAACCTTCTGGATAGCGGTCCACATCCGGCAAATATTCAAAATCAATATCGTAAATTGAAAAAGAGCCCTCGCCTTCATCATAGCGGTCAATCAGATAGATAATAGAATTTCCAATTCCGCGAATACCCGGAATATTGACTTCCATCGGACCCGTTTCCATTTGGACAGGTTCTGCGCCTTGTTCCATCAAATGATCCAGCGCCTTGGCTGCGTTTTTGACACGAAACCCCATACCGCACGCTGAGGGTCCATGTTCACGGGCGAAATACCAAGCCGGAGATTTCGGTTCATAATTGGTGATCAGATTAATCCCGCCTTGGCGCCAAAGATCGACATCTTTTGAGCGGTGTGTGGCGATTTTTGTAAAACCCATTGTCTCAAAGACGGGCTCCAATATTCCCTTTTCGGGTGCAGAGAATTCGACAAATTCAAATCCATCTAAGCCAGCGGGATTTTCGAATAAATCACTCATGTCTCATCTCTCAATTTAGCGCTTGATTTAGTTGTAAATGCAACTAGTATAAAATGCAACAGGAAAACGGATATAGTTGGACATGAAGCCTACGCCTTTAATTTTGGCAGATAGCTGGACCTATAAGGTCACCGTTTTATCCGATATGGTGGCGCGTCGTGTCGCACGTATTGTGAGTGAAATCTCTGGGCTAAACCTCAGCCAATGGCGTGTGATGATTGCGGTTGCTGATCAAGCGGGTCGGACAGTCAGCGACGTTGTGACTGTGACACCCATGGATAAGACCATTGTTTCGAGGTCAGCCCAGCATTTAGTCAAAATCGGGCTATTAACACGAACGGCCTCTGCTCTTGATGGACGTGTCTCTCATCTTAACCTGACCGAGACCGGGCAAAATCTCTATAATGAAATTATGCAAAAGCTAGATTTTCACGATGCGAATGGTAAAGACCTTATGGGTAGCAATGAAGAAACTGAACTTTTAAATCTGCTGGATCAAACAATCGATCTTTATCGGTCGAAATCACATAAGCTAAGTCAAGGATAATCATGTCAAATAAGATATATAAGACGGCTGATGAGGCCTTATCGGGCCTGACATTTGACGGGATGACCGTGATGAGTGGTGGCTTTGGCTTATGCGGCATCCCGGAAAACTTAATCGCTTCGCTTCGCGATAGCGGAGCGGCGGATCTGACCGTAATTTCAAATAATGCAGGCGTTGACGGGTTTGGTCTGGGTCAATTGCTTGAAACCCGGCAGATCAAGAAAATGGTCAGTTCCTATGTGGGCGAGAATAAAGAATTTGAACGCCAATTTTTGGCAGGTGATTTGGACCTAGAATTTAATCCTCAAGGCACGCTCGCGGAACGTATTCGGGCTGGGGGTGCAGGCATTCCAGGATTTTACGTCAAAACCGGTGTTGGCACCGTCATTGCCGACGGTAAGCCCGTTCGTGAATTTGACGGGGAAAACTATATTTTGGAAACAGCCCTCAAGGCCGACCTTTCTATAATCAAAGCGTGGAAAGGCGACACAGAAGGCAATCTGATTTTCAATTCAACGGCGCGAAATTTTAATGCGCCAATGGCCATGGCTGGCAAAGTGACCATTGTAGAAGTTGATGAACTTGTACAACCCGGAGAACTCGATCCAAATTTCATTCATACGCCGGGTATTTTTGTGCAACGCATAATCGAGGCCAAATGCGAAAAACGGATTGAACAATTAACATTGCGGGAGACAGTCTGATGAGCACGGTAAAAATCGGCTGGAGCCGGGGCGATATGGCGGCGCGTGCGGCGCAAGAACTCGAAGACGGATTTTACGTCAATTTAGGTATTGGTATTCCGACCTTAGTCGCTAACCATATTCCAGACGGCATGGACGTGACCTTACAAAGTGAAAACGGCATGCTTGGCATGGGCCCCTTCCCCTATAAGGGCGAAGAAAATCCCGACCTGATCAATGCCGGCAAACAAACCATCACGACCCTGCCGAAATCCAGCTTTTTTGATAGCGCGACAAGCTTTGCCATGATCCGCGGTGGTCATATTGATCTCTCCATTCTTGGCGCCATGGAAGTCGCCGAAAATGGCGATATCGCCAATTGGATGATCCCGGGTAAAATGGTCAAGGGCATGGGCGGGGCGATGGATCTTGTAGCCGGCGTAAAACGCTGTATCGCTTTATTTGATCATACAAATAAACGCGGCGAGTCCAAATTCTTAAAAGCCTGTACCCTGCCCCTAACAGGTCAAAGCTGTATTGATATGGTGATTACAAATCTGGGCGTCTTTTCACGCGAGACAAAATCTAGTCCGTTTAAATTGATTGAGATGGCGCCCGGTGTGGAGCTCGACCAG
>CAYTLJ010000107.1:0-8602 GCA_964438555.1 uncultured Algimonas sp. | reverse complement strand
TTATAGCTTGCAAGGGCTTGGCGCGCCGCATCCGCATTGGTTGCCTTACTATCATTGACGAAACGGACATTACGCAAGGTCCCAATAGTTTCCATTCGGTGGGCCAGACCCGGGAAAGATAATATGGCTTGCCCTATATCTTTGGCATCAATCCCGAACGACCTTATGGCGGCAAAAGCCGCTGCCGCATTTTGCCAATTATGTTGTCCCTCAAGCGCCTTGGCTTGATTAAGATCACAAACTTCATAAGCCTTGCGCGTTAAATTCGAAAAGAGCTTTCCGCCCAAAACGCTGACACCGTGCCCCATAGAACGACGCGCAGACACCGGAATAATGGACCGTCCATTTTTGACTTTCAATTCTGTGCAAAGCGCTTTGCAATAGGCATCATCAACACCCAGCACGACCGTATCGCCTTTTGATTGATTGGCAAAAATAGCTTGTTTGGCTTTGCCGTAACCTTCCATCGTCCCGTGACGGTCGAGATGATCCGGCGATAAGTTTAAAAACACGGCGGCGTCAGCGCGTAAGTTTTGCGTGCGTTCCAATTGATAGCTCGACAGCTCAATCACATAAAATGTGCCGCTATGCATATTGTCAAGATCCAAGACCCCGCGCCCAATATTGCCACCAATTTGCGCGTCCTTGCCACAGCTTTTTAATATGTGACCGATCAAGGTTGTCGTGGTCGATTTTCCATTTGTGCCTGTGATCGCAATTATCTTGGGTCTTTGGCGCACAGGACGAGCATTTACTTCGCGCGCTAAGATTTCAATATCACAGATAATCGGAACTTTAGCTGACCTTGCAAGCTCGGCTGACCAATGCGCTTTAGGTAAATAATGCGGCACGCCCGGAGACAAAACAAATTCATTCACTTGGGACCAATCTGCCGTTTTAAGATCTTTGAGCGGCACACCTTTTTGCGCGGCGGCTGCGCGGCTCGCTTCATTATCATCCCAGGCCCAAACTGTCGCGCCACCCGCAACCAGAGACAAAGCCGCAGACACACCCGTGCGACCCAATCCGAAGACGGCGACGATATGGTTTTTGAATGTCTCGGCCTTTATCATTTAGCGTAACTTCAAGGTTGAGAGCCCGATCAAAGCGAGCACGATGGCAATAATCCAGAAGCGGATAACAATGGTGGGCTCAGCCCACCCTTTCTTTTCGAAATGGTGATGGATCGGGGCCATGCGGAAGACACGTTTGCCCGTCAGTTTAAACGAGGCGACCTGGACAATAACAGAGACGGCTTCCAGAACAAAAAGCCCCCCAATAATTGCGAGAACAATTTCATGTTTGACGGCGACAGCGGTCACGCCCAATGCCCCGCCAAGCGCGAGCGATCCTGTATCGCCCATAAAGACCATGGCAGGCGGCGCGTTAAACCAAAGAAAGCCCAGCGAAGCCCCAATAATAGCGCCCAGGAAAATCGTAATCTCACCTGTGCCCGGCACAAAGGGCACACCCAGATAGCCAGAGAAGACAGCATTACCAACCAAATAGGCAATAAAGGCGAGCGACATACAGGCAATCATAACCGGAACAATGGCCAAACCATCCAAACCATCTGTCAGATTAACTGCATTGGCCGAGCCAACAATGACGAGACAGCCAAAGGGGATAAAAAACAACCCCAAATTAAGCGTGTAATTTTTCAGAAGCGGAATGGCGAGACCTGTCGCAAAATCCCCATCTTGCGGAAAGGCCGTTGTTAATATCCAAACGGCAACCGCTGCGATCAGAAATTCGAGAAACAATCTAATTTTACCAGAAAACCCCTTATGACTTTGCCGAGACACTTTGAGATAATCATCATAAAACCCAATCGCGCCGTAACTTACGGTGACGAAAAAGACGGTCCAAAGAAACGGGCTTTTTAGATTCCCCCATAATAGGGTGGATATAATGACCGCCATCAGGATCATCAAACCACCCATGGTCGGCGTGCCAGCCTTTTTAATAATATGACTTTCAGGACCATCTTCACGAATGGGCTGACCTTTGCCTTGGCGAACCCGCAAGGCTTCGATCATCTTGCCTCCAAATATGAAGAAGATGATCAACGAGGTCATTAAGGCCCCACCAACGCGAAAAGTGATATAATTAAAGAGGTTGAAAAGCTGAAAATCTTCCCCGAGCGGCGCGAGCCATTCATAGAGCATTAGGCGCCCTCCTCTTTGAGTTGCTTGACCACGGCCCCAACACCCGACGCGTTAGACCCTTTGATCAGCAAAATATCACCGTCGAGCAGTTCGCCTTTAAGTTTGGTTAACAAAGACTGAGGTTTTGACGACCATCCGCCGCGCATTGGCTGTGGCATGGCCCCCATGAGCATACGCATACACTCGCCCGCTACAAAAACACGCTCAAAACCCGCCGCCTCAAGTGGGTCTGACAAGCTCCGATGTAAGTCGAGCTCCTCTGCGCCGAGTTCAAACATGTCGCCCAATAGCGCAAGCTTTCGCCCCGGCCTTAGCGCCGTTGCTGCAAAGGCGGCCCGCATAGAGGTCGGATTGGCGTTATAGCTCTCATCAATCAAGGTGATCTGTTTGCCGTCTATATTAAGAGTATAGCTATCGCCTCGCCCCGGGGCCGCTTGAACCTTGCGCAAAGCCATGGCGCATTTTCTCAAGTTCAGGTCAGCAGCGAGCGCGACAGCCATACAGGCCGCCGCATTCATAAACCAATGCTCGCCCGGAACCATAAGCGTGACATCAATTTGTTGGAAGCCAATGCGCAGACGCGCATTGCCGCCTGTTGGATGCGAATTTGTCGTCACGATACAAACGTCATCTGTATCCGAGTGACCAAAGGTGAGAACGTTTAGCTCCGCTTTTTCTGCTGTCTTGCGGATCGCTGCCGTGTGTGGATTATCGCCATTTAGGATGAGCGTTGATCCAGCCGCCATCCCGTCAATAATTTCGGCCTTGGCCTTGGCAATATCATCGACACTGTCAAAATGGGCGAGATGCGCGCCGACAACGGTGGTGATCAAAGCGATTTGAGGGTTTGCCAATTTAGACAGGCCAGACATTTCGCCTGCGTGGTTCATCCCCATTTCTAGGACCGCGTAATCGGCCGTCTCTGGCAGGGTCGCGAGCGTGATTGGAACACCCAAATGATTATTGAAAGATTTGATGGATTTATGGGCCCGCCCAAATGCGGCTAACATCACGGCCAACGCATCTTTGACCGATGTTTTCCCAACGCTTCCTGTTACGCCAATCCTGAGCGCTTTGCGATTTTCCCGCGCATATTCGCCCAAGGCTTCAAGCGCGGCTGCGCTATCTTTCACAATGACCGAGGGCGCATCGCTTATTTGATCTTCGCACAATATACCCGCCGCACCCGCTTGGATGGCGGCCGGAATAAAATCATGACCATCACGCACATCTTTTAAAGCGACAAAAAGATCGCCAGGCTGAAGGCTACGACTATCGATTGAAAGGCCTGTGACCTCGAAATCCGCGGTAGCTTTGCCAGATGTGGCCGTTTCGATATCTTTCGACGTCCAAAGCGTCATTTAATTTCCTCTAAAATTTCGCGCACCACATCCACGTCTGAAAACGGAATGGTTTGATCGCCAATAATTTGTCCTTGCTCATGCCCCTTACCCGCAATCACCAGGCAGTCTTTAGGCCCAAGCCGTTTAATCCCATCCGCAATTGCGGCGCGCCGATCCCCAATCTCGCTCGCATTTGGACAGCCAGCCATAACGGCCTTGCGAATATCTGCCGCATTTTCTGTCCTCGGATTATCATCTGTGACAATGACCTGATCGGCAAGCTTAGCGGAAACCGCGCCCATTTTAGGCCGTTTGTCAGGATCACGGTCCCCGCCACAACCAAAGACGATGACAATCTCGCCCATCGTATGGGGGCGCACAGAGCGAATTAATTTATCGAGACCATCTTCCGTATGGGCAAAATCAACATAAATTGGCGCGCCGGATTTTGTGCCCGCTAGTTCTAGCCGACCTGCCACGCCTTTGAGCTTTGACAAGGCCTTGATGGCTTTGCTTTTATGAACACCCGTTTTGATCGCCAATCCAAGCGCCGCCACAGCGTTTAAAACTTGAAACTCACCCGCCAGTGGCAGATCAATAACATGTCGTTGCCCGTCGACAATCAATGTGATTTTCTGACCCGCCGCATGCGGCATAACTTCGTCAATGCGAATATCAGCCCCCGTCCAACCAACTTGCAAAACATCTTGTCCTAAGCCTTTGCAGACCTCGACGAGGTGCTGACCATATTTATCATTTGTATTGATCACGACAGGCGCATTAAGCGGTGTTAGATCGATAAATAAGCGCGCCTTGGCTTTGAAATAATCTTCCATTGTCGGATGATAATCGAAATGATCTTGGGTTAAATTTGAAAACCCAGAAGCAGAAATATCGACGCAATCCATCCTATATTGTTGCAAGCCATGTGAGCTTGCCTCCATAGCTGCATGGGTCACACCTTCGACTGCAAGCTCGGATAAGGTTTGATGCAAGGCCAGCGCATCCGGTGTTGTATGTGCCATCGGCTTATAACCCGCATTAGACGTCACGCCCAATGTCCCAAAACAGGCCGCATTCAATCCAGCGAAGGCCCAGATCTGGCGTAGGAAATCAACGGTGGAAGATTTGCCATTTGTGCCCGTCATAGCGACGAGTGTTTTAGGTTGTCCGGGGAAGAGTTTTGCCGCCGTCTTGGCGTAAAGTAAGCGCGGATTATCATCGCCAATAACCGGAATATCCGCCTCAACATCTGGTGTCGTTAAAATCGCCACCGCGCCATTTTTTATGGCTTGTGGAATAAAATCACGACCATCCATTTGCGTGCCAGGCAAGGCCGCAAAGATAAATCCGGGTTTGATCTGACGACTATCTGCGCTCAATCCGACGACAGTCTGATCCGCGTCGAAATTAAATAGGCTTCGCAGCGTATGGCTCATTGCGCAGCCTCCGCATATCTGCGCGTATCTCTGGCACCGGGCAAAATCGGTCCGACGCGGCGAATAACATTGCCCGCAAGCGGCGCAGCATTCCACCCCGCCGTGGCATATCCATATGTCCCCTCAATCGCCTTGGGCTCATCTAAACTTACAATCATTGCATATCGCGGATTAGAATGCGGGAACGCCGCGACAAATGAGGTAACGAGGCGATCTTGATCATAGCCTCCGGTCGAAGAGGGTTTTTCCGCTGTTCCAGTCTTACCCATTACACCATAGCCCGGCACATCCGCTTTGCGTCCCGTGCCGTCCGTGACGACAAAACGCATCATATCCATCATATCGCGTGAGGTTTTAGAGCTAAAGACGCGGCGCGTTTCCGGAGAATGCGCCACAGAATGTCGTCTAACCGTTGGCGTGACATAGACACCATCATTTAACATCGCACCAATCGCCGCCGTGAGGGCAAGCGGGGTCACAGACAGACCGTGCCCATAAGATACGGTCACCGTCGTGATCTCACCCCAACGGCTTTGCACTTGCGGCTTGGCACTCTCTGCCAATTCATAATCTACGCGGTCCAGCAATCCTAATTGACGTAAGTGATATTGTTGCCGCTCTGCCCCGATACGCTGGGCGATCATGGCTGTGCCGCGGTTCGAACTCTCTCCCAAAACTCCCGTCATATTGAGCGGCACGTCGGATGGGTGATCATCGCGGATAAATTTGTTTCTTACCTTATAGGGTTTTTGCACCTCAAACAGCTCCACTTGATCGGCCACCCCATCTTCTAAGGCCATGGCCATGGTCAGAGGTTTAAACACACTCCCTAGGTCGTAAGTCGACATTGCGGCATGATTAAAGCGAGTTTCAGGCAATGTTGCGCCGGGATCATTTGGGTTGAAATTTGGAACTGAGGCCATGGCAATAATTTCGCCCGTCCTTATATCCATGATCACACCAGACGCATCTAGAGCGTCAAATTTTTCGCGCGCATCAGATAATTCATCCATCAAGGCAAATTGCACACGCAGATCTACAGATAAGGCAATTGAGGGCGCATTTTCGACGATAAGTTCTGATTCAAAGGCGCGTTCCGCACCCGCAACACCCATCATATCGACATTGGTAAAACCAACCAAATGCGAAGACAGGTTTTCGCGTGGATAAACGCGCTTTGGCTCTTTGCGAAATGCAAGGCCGGGCAATCCCAGATCAAAAACCGCTTGTCGCTCTTTGGGGGTCAGTCCGCGCTCTAACCATACAAAGCTCCGATCCATTTCCAATTTTCGGCGCAAATCCCGCAAATCCAGACCTGGTCTGACGGATGCTAGTTTTTGCGCTGTCTCAACCGGATTCCAAACCCTGCGCGGCTCAGCATATAAGGAATAGGTTTCAAGCGTTGTGGCAAGTAATTCCCCGTGGCGATCCGTCAGATCGGCACGCGTGATTTGGATCGTTTCGGGCAGATAGCGTTGATTTGAACCTTCAGAGAAGAGCGAAATTTCCGCGAGGCGCACAATGGCGATAATTAACATAAAGGCAAAGAGGACGACACCAATCCGAATACGAATGCGCCCTTCAGACACGGCGAGATATTCATCATCGGCAACTTGATAGGTCTGCTGGCCGTGGAATTTATGCACCTCGCTCATTCGGGCGCTCCCTCAACCTCTGGCGCCTCATCGATCAAAGGAAACCGCGCTTCGATCTCTTGGACTTCCATTTCTTTTTCTGGCGTGATTGGCTCAAGCTCAAGATATTCATCATTTAAATCCGAGAGGCGAACCGGGCTTTCAAGATAGGCCAGCTCTGCCTTTAAAACGCGGATCGCAGCCTCTTCTGCCGCAATCGCCTCGCTCAAAGATGTAACCTCTTTTTTCGCCGATTGCGCATGTGTCTTTACGAAATAAAGACTGACCGTCAGGGCCACCCCAATCAGGAATAAAAGGAACCACGACATACGTCGTGTCGCGCGCGCTGTATACCCATTGGAGAGACTCATAGTCGCGCCTCCAATTCAGACAGCGCCAAAACATTGGGTAATAGCCGGTCTTCCGCCGCAAAAACATCGGCTCGCGTGCGAATAGCGAGCCGCAATTTAGCCGAGCGCGAGCGCGCATTCTCTTCGATTTCAGTCTTGGACGGCTTGGTCACGCTGCGCTTTGGCAAATCAAAACTGGCAGAGACAGATTGGGTCTCGACCTCTGGCAAGTACCGGGACCCACCTTGAACCTCGCCCGCACGGCGCCGGAAAAAACTTTTGACGATCCGGTCTTCCAGCGAATGGAAAGTCACAACAACGAGACGCCCGCCCGGCTTTAACAGATTTTCCGCCGCACAGAGCCCGCGGTAAAGCTCACCTAATTCATCATTGATAAATATGCGAAGGGCTTGGAAGACGCGGGTCGCCGGATGGGTTTTGCCGCGCCTACCCAAAGCTTGCTCTAAAATACCCGCCAGATCCGTCGTGGTTTGGATATCGCCCGCCTCGCGCGCCGATAAAATACAATTGGCAACATGGCGGGCGCGTTTCTCCTCGCCGTAAACTTTGAAAATTTGCGTAAGCTCATCGACTGACAAATTTAAGACCGCATCGCGCGCCGTTGGCCCGCCGCCCTGCTCCATACGCATATCCAGCGGACCCTCACGCATAAAGGAAAAGCCGCGCTCGGCCTCATCGAGTTGCATGGAGGAGACCCCAATATCTAGGACCACCGCATCAACAGACCCAATCTCTAATGCATCCATTTTTGAAAACGGCGTTTGAATGAGACGGAAGCGATCGGGATAGGCCTGCGCAAACTCATCCGCCCGCAGCTTCACATTGGGATCACGGTCCAACCCGATAACATTGCAATCGGCGCCGTCCAATATAGCCTGACTATAGCCACCATTCCCAAACGTCCCATCCACACATGTTTCACCAGATTGCATATTCAAGGCCTGCAGGACCTCGGGCAACATGACGGGATAATGCTTCATGACCCGCCACCCTGTGTTGGAGGCGGCACGGCGGCCATACGGTGACGATTGGCGCGCGCTTGTTCGCGCAGCTCAGATTTACGCGCCTCATGCGCCTCAGAATTCCAAATCTCAAATTTACGGCCCCGCCCAATAAAGGTTACTTGACCCTCGAGGTCGGCATAGTCACGAAATTTGGCTGGCAGGCTGACGCGACCCGTGGAGTCAAAATTCAGTTTTTCACTCTCGCCAAAAATGACCAGTTCCAGCGCTTCGCGTCCGGGGTCATACATATCCATCTGATCTAGGGCCGATTTATAATAATCCAAGAGGGAAAGATCGCCGCCTTCCAGATAAGCGCCGTCCAAGGACGGCCAGACAATAATGCCGTTAAAGCCCGCCTCTGAACATTGCGTGCGAAAACTAGCCGGCACAGAGACCCGCCCCTTCGCATCCAGCGAATTTACTGTGCTTGAGATAAACACAATGACGCAATTCCTCCCTTTGAGTCACAAGCCCACTTGTGACAATATATGGGATAGCGTGGGAATTCTTGGGATTCAATGCCATTTTATGAAAAAATTAACGATATATCCCACTTTCCACACCCCTGTGAATGGGGTGGAGAACTCGGATTCAAGGAATAGAATCAACCTGTTAAGCTGTGGTTAACTATGTTTTGGGGGCG
>CAYTLJ010000106.1:5620-8710 GCA_964438555.1 uncultured Algimonas sp. | reverse complement strand
GAAAACAGGTCGTCTTTCTAACGAAAGGACTATTGGCATAGCCATATAATTTTATCTCGGTCATCCACCTTTATTGAACGTGCACATACTTAAAGCAATCGGAGCTTAAGTAACTTAATGGAGAGCAACATCATCAAAGGGTCACCCCTCCACCCTATACGCGCACGCGTAGAATTGATACGAACTCAACATGATCCAATCCCAAAAACATCTTTTCGATATCCCAGACAACGTCGCCTATTTCAACAATGCCTATATGTCGCCATTAATGCATAAGGCGGCAGACGCCATGCGAACGGGAATAGAGTTCAAAGCGCACCCTTGGACTTATAGCCCTGAGCAATTTTTTACCTATTGCGAGACCGCAAGAGGACTGGCGGGGCAAATATTTGAAGGCTCGTCTGAGAATATCGCGATCATTCCCTCTGTCAGTTACGGCATTCAACTCGCGGCAAAGAACTTACCGCTCTCTAACGGGCAATCCATCCTAGCTCTAAAAGATCAGTTCCCATCCAATATTTATCCATGGGTCGAAAAAGCCACAGAATCTGGTGGCGAATTAAAGCTCCTCGATATTCCTAGTGATCATGATTGGACGCGTGTTTTATGTGAGGCCATTAATGCGGATACGGCCATTGTCGCTATCCCCCACACCCATTGGTCAAGCGGTGCAAGGATAGACCTCATTAAAATCCGAGCCGCACTCGACGCGGTGGGCGGCGCCCTTGTTCTCGATCTCACCCAATCATTAGGCGCACAAGTATTTGATGCCAGTGTCATCCGGCCCGACTTTGCGATATGTGCGACTTATAAATGGTTGATGGGGCCCTATACGCTAGGCTTTGCCTATATTGATCCACGCTGGCATGGCGGCAACCCCTTGGAACATAATTGGATCAACCGCAAAGGCTCAGAGGACTTCGCAGGCCTGACCCATTACCGCGATGAATTTCAAGACGGTGCCCGTCGTTTTGATATGGGCGAGAAATCTAATCCTGCGCAACTCTTGGGCGCGAGCGCAGCCTTTGAACAAATCCTAGCGTGGGATATTAAAAATATCCAAGCTACGCTTGGCGCAAAAACGGACCGGATCGAAGCGGCGCTCAAACCTCTGGGTTTTACGGCACCAAAACGTGAGCGACGCGCCGATCATTATTTAGGCCTATCGCACCCCACCGCAGATTTAGCTGACTTGCTCAAATACTTGAAAAAACATGATATTTTTGTATCGGCACGTGGACCAAACCTTAGGATCACGCCACATCTTTATTGCGATGAGACGGATGAAATGCGTTTAATATCAGAGATCAAAACCTATTTCAGGTCTTAGAAAAAAGAAGGCTTTAGGCTGAAATTTGGATGAGTTCAGGCCCCATAGACTTGTCCTGTCCATTTGTATTTTGCATTTCGGCAGGCAGGAAAATCCTAACGACGGTTCCCTTCCCGACTTTTGATGAAATCGAAATTTTTCCCTGATGGAATTCAACCAATTGCTTGGCAACGGCCAACCCCAATCCAGCGCCGCCATAGGATGTTGTGGATGAATTATCGACTTTGAAAAATGGCGACATGACATTGCCTAAATTTTCAGGCTCGATCCCGATACCCGTATCGACGATATCAATAAAGACGCCACTATTTTGCTTGGTATTGGGCGCCTCACTTATCTTTATTTTTACGAAACCGCCCGCTTTATTATAGCGAATAGCATTGCATAAAATGCTGCCGAACACGCGGTTTATCCTGACGGGGTTGGCATTTATAATATAGTCGCTCTCAGGTTTAGACCACACAATCCCAATGCCCTTTTCCGAACTGATGGAGGTCTTTTCCTCAACCGCATCATCCAGTATTTTCGTAAGAGATAGCGGCTCAAAATTCATAGAATTTACGCCCTGATTGGAATTCCCTGATATAACCAAAATATTCTCAATTGTTCTGAGAAGATCATATCCGCTATCCAGAGCATGTTGGCTTATATCGACATATTCCTGGCCTCCCAACGGACCAAGCCTTTGTTTCGCAATGATTTCAGAAAAGCCGATAATTGCATTTAAGGGTGTACGCAATTCATGACTGATAGATGCTAAAAACCGCGTTTTAACCTCCTCAGATAAAATAGCTTGATCCCTGGCTCGTATCAATTCTGCTGTTCTTTCTTGAACCTTAAATTCAAGTCTTTCATTTGACGCCTTCAACGCTTCTTCGGCTTTCTTTTGCGCCGATATGTCTTTCAAAAAGCCGAGATATTCGGTTGTATCTTCTCTGGTCGATATAGGTTCAGCTTTTTCCAAAACATAAACGATGGTGCCATCAGCTTTTCGAATGCGGTATTCTATTTCATAGCTGCCACTAGATGAGCCATTCATAAGGTCCAAAACGGGTTGAAAGGCAGGTTTATCTGCGTCGAGAACATAGGCATCTAGCCTATTGGGGAAAACTTTGAATGTTTCCGTCGGCGCAACACCTAAAAAATCTGCTAAGTGTTCAGAACAAGAAATGAGGGTATTTGTCTGAGCATTCCACCGCCAACTACATAGTTTTGCGAGTTTTTCAGCTTGCTGAAGCGTTTGTTCCGCTATGCTTTTATCCGTAATCTCAAAGGCGAAACAGCCCAAGCCGATTGGGTTTCCCATTTCATCTTTGACCGCAAATCGGTGCTCCTCATGCATTTCCAATCGACCTGACGCATCACACGGAATAACCCGTTCTAGATATTCGTCATGCATGACCTGCTGATCAAGTTTCTGGATACGCTTAAATCGATCGTCTTCGAATAACTCGCTTATAGGCGTGTTTTCGAGGACTGATTTTTCTTTCTGCATCGTTTTTGCAAAATGAGGATTCACATAGGTGTAATTTGAATCAGCATTTTTGAACCAGAAATCAAAATTACTGTTTTGATCAATAGCCCGAAACCAAGCCTCATAGAGCGCAACTTTTTCTCGTAAAATCGCAGTTTCGTCTCGATCACCTCTGATTGATGTCAGATTCTCTTCCAAGACAGATATTTCCTTTATGAACCAAAGCACCGGTTATAACGGCAAATTCTATTTCGAAATGGTTTACAAAGCGTTTTGAATAGCATGC
>CAYTLJ010000106.1:3684-5520 GCA_964438555.1 uncultured Algimonas sp. | reverse complement strand
ATGGCAAATTTACTTTTCGACTAAATGGTGAAATTTCATATGAGAATATTTGCCTCTATGAAGAAGTGATTGCACATATTTCAAAATATGAAAAAGCAGATCACTATCCCAATATGCAATATGACAGCGTGGAACGCTGTGTATCAGAACTTAAGTCTCGATAGTCATCCGCAGAAGGCTTTCGCAAGTAGTCTAAATTATCAAAGCTCAAACGGATTCAAAATCCCCATCTCTTAGATAGGCTAGAACGGCCTTTGAAGCGTGTTTTGAAAACAACATCATGGTATGACTTTCTGGGATAACACAATGATGGGTCACTTCATGCGACATGGTTTCTTCTAGTTTTACAACGCCGTCGGAAAGCCCGGAGAACGCGTCGTCTCTTGCGCTTAATATAATATTTCCTATTCCAACGCCTTTTTTCCCAGCAACCATTGCAAGTGGCCTGCCCTTTGGCCAATCTGGTGCGCCGCCTAAAAGGGCATTTTCAACCGCACGTCCCAACACCAAACGCGATGCGTCATTTTCATTGAGTGTTTTAGCGATTTCACTGCCATTTATCGGCGTGCCGAGCATAATGACCTTATCAATAGATGTGTGCGCGTAATTATGCATAAAATGCTTCAGCACCAGCCCACCAAGGCTATGACCGACCAAGTGAATTTTGGGCGCGTCAATGTCTTCTATAAACGCGTTTAGCTTCGCGGCATTTTCTTCGGGTGAGCGGGTAACTGACCGATAATCAAAATAATGAACTTTATAGCCGTGCTTTCTGACCCGGGCTGCCAATTGCACGAATGAGGCACGCGAACTCCAAATCCCGTGGATGAAAATAATATGTTCTGAACTCAATTTTGTTCGTCCTCAAATTCAGGCTTACCCCGAGACATCTACGCCCAAGAGGTAAGGTCTGAAACCGACCCATTCAAGGTGTGACGTGATATTTTCCCCTTCCTATGCCCTAGCTTGATCGCGTTGAGATCTAAATTCGGAAGGTGTTTGATCAAACCAACGATGAAACGCCTGGATAAAGGTCTCCTGACTGGAATAATTCAATAGCGTTGCAGTTTCATTGAGTGTCATTTTGGTTTCGCTTAGGGCGCGCACAGCCATTGATTTTCTGCACTGATCATAAATTTCAGAAAAATTTGTGCGTTCATCAGCCAATAATCTTTGTAATTTTTTTGGGCTCACATCGAGCAATTTGGCCATTTCAGGCTGGCTAATATTTTTAACCCCCATCAAGTCTGGGATAAGACTCGCAACTTCAACACTGATTGTATTTTGTATGTTTGACCTGCGTTTTAAATGATAATTGAGAAATGATTCTAACCCTCTCTCGATTAAACCGGATGAGTTTGATGTCTTTCGCTCCAGATATTTAATATCGACAACCATATGATTTTTCGGCGCATCAAACATTATTGGCGCCCGAAAAGCATCTTCATAAATCGAGTCCTTTGGATCACCGCTATGTTCAAATGAAACGGATTCAAGCCTAATATCTGGCATTGCACGAATTGCAATTTGAGCAATAGCCGCAAAATGATGCTGAAGATATTGTCGGCAGGGTCGTGCAAGCGGGTGAACGACACACTCTAGGTGAATATGGTTCGCCTCAAGATCTTCGATCATCTTAAAGTCAAAGCCGTTCCCAAAACTCTGAAGAACATTCAAAGCAAAGTCTATAAAATCCCGCCAAGATGCTACCCGGCTAGCTAGAAACATGACTGGGCCAAAATACCGAAAATCGTCGGGTTGTGCCTTAGCCCAATTTATTCCGAAATACGGGTCATCTAGCTCTCGTGACAAGATTTCGAACAAGTCGCTCATTGC
>CAYTLJ010000106.1:2115-3584 GCA_964438555.1 uncultured Algimonas sp. | reverse complement strand
CCGCGCGCAGAACCATCCGTATCTAAGGCCCAAAGCCCATCCGCTGCGCCGGTTCTATCATTCCCATCTGTTGCAATCCAAAGCCGCCCATTTACGTCTAGGGCACAATTATCAGGTGAGCCAAACCATCCATTTTCAGATGTATTGGGATTCCATGTTGTACTCCTATCCTTTGGGTCGCCACACCTAACGATTATATCCCACTCGGACACTGTCGAGGTAAAATCGCCATTTGGTTCTGTGATTTCAATAATATGCCCCGACACATTTTTCGCCCGTGGGTTTGCAGGGTTCACGTCTCCAGATTTGCGTCTGGAATTATTTGTGAGCATGACCCAAACCCGACCCGTCTTGGGGTCTGGTTCAACGTCCTCGGGACGGTCCATAGGCGTGGCCTCTAAAAGATCACCAGCGCGCCGTGCTTCGATCATGACCTCAGCCTGAGAGCTAAAACCATTTTCCGCTGTCAGAGGCCCCTGACCATGGGTCAGAGCTATCCATTCCAGAACGCCTTTTTCAAAGAACTTCGCCACATAAAGGATGCCATCATCTAAGAGGTCGGAGTTAGCGGCTCTATTTGTCAAATCGACTTTTTGATTGGAGACAAATTTATAGAGATAATCAAATCGCTGATCATCCCCCATATAAATCACGAGACGCCCATCTGGGGCGATAACGGTCTCAGCACCTTCATGCTTGAACCGCCCCAAAGCCGTTCGTTTTTTTGGTCGAGATGTTGGGTCCATGGGATCGACTTCAACAATCCAGCCATATCGATTGGGCTCATTCGGGGATTTTGAGATATCATAACGGTCAAAATACCGACCCCAGTCATACCATCCGGCTGGAACACCATAGCGTGTATGATTTTCTTTTTCCGGGTGACCATCGGGTAAATCGCCGATGAAACACCCATTGAAATTTTCTTCCGCCATAAGATAGGTGCCCCAGGGCGTGATGCCCCCGGCGCAATTATTGAGTGTGCCGGCCACGATCCTACCAGAAGGATCTTCTTTGGTTTGTAGGCGCTTATGCCCTGCAGCAGGGCCGCTCACCTCCATAGGCGTCGTATTGCCTGTTATGCGACGATTATAATTCGATCCAATCACAGGGCGCCATTGCCCATTCGGGTTTTGCACGATTTCGACGATTGAACCGCCATGGGCGGCTAATTCAACAAGGCTTTCTTCTCTGGTAACGCCTTTGTCTTCATCGAATTCCGGCAGCATAAGATTTGTAGATGTATATTCATGGTTTACGCAAAGAAGCCCCCGCCCCTCCGACAGAGGAATAAATCCAATAAAGTCATTATTATACCCAAATTGCTTGCGCTGTGCTTCTGCGGTTTGCGCATAGGGATCAAATTCAGGACTATCGTCAAAGAGCGGATCGCCCCAGCGCAATAGAATATCTGCCTGGTGACCGTCTGAAATGTGATGAGTTTCATCTATGCCGCGCGAGATTTCTTT
>CAYTLJ010000106.1:0-2015 GCA_964438555.1 uncultured Algimonas sp. | reverse complement strand
TGGCATGCTGCCACAGCAAGGCCATAGGCCCCCGCCAATCCACCCAACACCCCACGCCGCGTCAACCGCGCATCAATAAGGGATGAGAGATGGCTGGACACATCTTTTGCGCTTGGATTTGAAGACTGGTTTTCGGACGTATCAATGGACATGTTTGTTTTTCAGTTGGAGGATTTGAGATGGCCAGTTTTAATAAGCATAGTTGTGTTTCAGCCTTTTAACAGCACAAAAATAAATATTTAAAATTTCGACTTTGCGAAAATACAAATTTCGCCTATATATAAATCGGTCAAAGGCGACCTTATATTAACGACGTTGCGTGGAGGCCACTATGTCTAAACGTCGCAAAAAAGATAGCTTTTTTCACCTCACGGATGAGGAACGCGAAAACATATCCTATGTGGATGGGGATATGTATCAAGCCGCCAAGGGTAAGAAACCCAAGGGAAAACAAAAACGCAAAGCCCGCGGACATAAAAAAGCATTTTATGATTAGACCCGCAAATCCGGTTTGAAAATGACTATTCAAAATCCGGCGGTCGCTTTTCCATAAAGGCGGAGACGCCTTCACGGCCATCTTTTGACGCAGCGCAATTACTGATCTCATGGCTCTCCAAATCCATTTGCGCCTCATAATCATTGATATAAGTTTCCAATAGAAGTCTCTTTATGGCTCCATTTGCCCCCAATGGTCCGGTTGCGAGTGAGCTTGCAAGCTCTAAAGCGCGCTCCATCAATGTCTCTGCACTAACGACCTCATTGATCAATCCCCACTCTAGCGCTTCTTGGGCTGTGAGCTGTCGATTTGTGAGCATAAGCTCTTTTGTGCGCCTCAGGCCGATCAAACGCGGAAGATTATAGGTCGAGCCGCCATCCGGGCTAAGGCCTGCCTTGCTATAGGCCATCATAAAGGCTGAGCTGTCGCTGGCGATGACCAGATCACCACTAATTGCAAGGCTAAACCCAGCGCCAGCCGCCATTCCGTTTACGGCGATAATAACGGGGGCCTTCATTCGGGCAAATGTCGACATGGCAATGTGCAATTGATCCGCGAGGGCCTTAATCCCTGGCCCTACATTGTCGCCATGGGATGCCATTTCTTTGATATCGCCACCGGCTGAAAAGAACCGCCCGCTACCCGTGATAATGACGGCGCGAATATCAGCATTTTTTTCGCAATGCGCTGCAGCATCAGATAATTCACTGGCGAGCTTCAAATTTACACCATTTGCCGCCTTTGGCCGGTTCAGGGTTATAAGCGCTACGCGATCTCTTATGTCGAACAATAGTGTTGTAAAGTTTGTCATAAGACCGTGTCTAATATTTCGAGCGATATATTTCACTCCCCAAATATCATAGTTTGTCGGACCCGAAAAACATAGACTCAAAGAATAAGACGAGAATAAGGGTGGTATCTTGTAAGCGATAGGAGATGCTTGTTCAGGACACCACCCTTAAAACGCAAAACACTCCAGGGATTTGCGAAGCTCTATAAAACGCGTCGCATTTTTATAAACAAGGTGGCTCTGTCCTATCATATAAGTTAGGACTGGTAATTATAACTCATCCCAAAGGACATCTCCCCCTTTCACTTAAAACCTAAGCGCTTAAATCGATTTTTCAAAATTGAGCGAGGTATGCGTGTTCTTACTCAAGACGTTTAAGATAAGAAAAAAAGACTATATCGTCCAAGCCGGCAGCCTTGTCTCAACCGGACAATTTGACATGGAAGGTGACGAGAAATTTCCTACAGCTCAACTCCATACTATAATTAAGTTATTCAACATTCCAGAGCACGTCATGAGTCAGGTCTCTATTATTGACGTCCCACAGGGCGCCAAATTGGAAATATCAACTTTAAATGGTTCAATGACCTCCCCCGCTTTTGATGTAGTTTTGCGCAAAGACTTTAAAGTATCAATCCACAGATTTACCTATGAGGTCACAAATATAAAACGGCTTAAAAATAGCTATATTCAAACAGTAATTTCAAATTTTGAAACCAAGTTACAAAA
>CAYTLJ010000105.1:2523-8751 GCA_964438555.1 uncultured Algimonas sp. | reverse complement strand
CTAAACACGTCCCATTAACTTGGCGAAAAGTCGTTGCTCCATATAGCCATCCGCAGTCAGGTCATTGGCGGCTTGCCAAGCTCTTATGGCTTTGCGCGAATTAGGCCCAATCCGGCCATCAACACCCTGTGTATCAAACCCTAATTCGGTGAGGCGTTTTTGCATGGCTTTCTTATCAGTAAATGACAAAGGCAGATCATTGCGCGGCCAATCTTGTCTTATGCCCGACTGCCCCCCGATTGTATCAGCCAAAACGCTTATGCCCATAACGTAGCTCGTAGAATTATTATAACGTCTCAGCACGTCAAAATTCTTAAAGGTCAAGAATTTCGGACCGCGCGACCCGCCCGGCGCAATGAGTTTGGCATTGTAAAAGCCTTCATCGGCATTCCAACGCCGTCCAGAGACGGGTTGAACGCCCAGAGCCGTCCATTGATTGACAAATTTTTTGGTGCCATCCGTGACGGCGTAGTCAAATTTTGGGGGTAATTTGACTTCAATCATAACAGGCTCGCCCGTTTTCCATCCTGAACGCTGTAAGTAATGTGCTGCGCTCCCTAAGGCGTCGCCCGGGTCTTTCCAAAGATCGATATTTCCATTGCCGTTAAAATCCACCGCATAGTCACGGAAGGTTGTCGGGATGAATTGCGTCATCCCCATCGCGCCGGCCCAAGCCCCGATAAGTTGCTCTTGTCTTACATCACCTCGGGCAAGAAGGTCAAAAATCGCGTAAAGCTGCTCTTCGCCAAAAGCCTTTCGCCGGCCTTCAAAGGCAAATGTCGAAAGCGAGTCGACAATATCATGTTTACCCAAAACGCGACCATAGCTGGTTTCCAGACCCCAAATTGCGGTCAGTACATTACGAGGTACGCCATATCGGGCTTCTACGGCATCAAAGACGGTTGAGGTGTCGCTTAGCTTGTTTTTACCGGACCTTATTCTCGACGCACTGGCAGCTCCATCTACATAGGACCAAACGGGCTTGGAAAACTCGGGTTGATTAGCATCGCGTTCTAGAGCCAGCGGATTAATTTTCGCGGGTATAATAACGGCCTCGACCAGGTCTTTCGCATAGCCTTTGGATATCGCCTCAGCCATAAAGTCGCGTTTCCACACTGCATGTCTTTGCGCCTGATTGAGTTGCGGGGCAGGGTGAGAGGCCTTGGTCAATTGCGGGGCACTCGCATCCGCCTGCGCATTGGGCGTCGCTGCACAGGCCGTGATTAACAGGGTTGAAAAAAAGAGCGGTACAAATTTCATGGTGTTTCACTATCAGATTGCGAAGCGTTTCGATAGCTATAGTAAGATGACAAAACGGCAAATAAGGTTAACGCGCCTTATGATTTTTCATAAATATTGACCTCAGAGCTTTGGTTGACAGTGCACGGTCCGCTCTCTATAGGCCCCATTCCGAATTCAACCTTTTAGAGAAAGCCTTGCCATGAAAGTTCGTAGCTCGCTGAAATCGCTAAAGAACCGTCATCGTGATTGCCAGGTTGTGCGTCGCAAAGGCCGACTTTACGTGATCAATAAGACTGACCCACGTTTTAAAGCGCGTCAGGGCTAAACAATTTGTTTCAGACGGCTTTCGTCTGACTGAAAATTTACAATGAGGCCTCTTGCCAAACTAGGTAAGGGGCCTCATTCTATTTGAGATGCGATTATTTTTTCTAACAACGGTGTTTTTAGCGATTCCCGCTTTGGGTTTCGCGCAGTCTCTGCCTGCACCTGTTCCGGTGCCAGAACCGGGACAAATTTTACCTGAAACCGAAGAACCCGAATTCGAAGTCCCTGAGGTGGAAACGGATGACGTGCCTGAAGGGGTCGAGCCTTTAGACTTACCGGGTCCGGATATCGCCCCTGAGGTTGTAGAACCTGATTACTCGAAATTACCGCCCAAAGCTGAACGCGAAGCCCGACTCAAAACTCTATTTGAAGATTTGGCCAGTCGTACAGATGAAGAATCAGCCAGTCTCGTGGCAGAGGAAATTTGGGCTATATGGCTCGATAGCGGCTCGGCATCAGTCAATCTCGTTTTACGGCGAGGATCAGATGCGGCTGCAAAAGGACGTCCCAAACAGGCGCGTATCTTTTATAATCATACGCTGGATCTGGCGCCCGATTTTGCTGAAGGCTGGGCCCGGTCGGCCCGTTTGGCCTTAGAACAAAAAGATTATAATCGCGCGCTCAATGAAGCCATTCGGGCCTTAACTTTGGAACCTCGTCATTTTTATGCACTTTGGACGATGGGAAATGTATTTGAAGCTCTTGATCGTCAGGATGAAGCCTTAGAGGCATACCGTGAAGCCAATCGGCTTTATCCGGAACTCAAAGCGGTAAAAGACCGTTTAGCAACTATGGAAAAAGAAGTCGAAGGCAGCGAAATTTAAGCTGCATTCCCTTAATCTAGGACGGCAGCTTCTAGAATTTTAGCTGTTTCAGGGTGATGGACGAGGAAGGCATAAGACATGCCCTCTTGCAGAGGTTGATTAATTTTCGCGGCTTGACCATTCCAATCAATAGCTTTCACATCTGCAACAACATTTGTCAGCTTTATCGTCCGACCTCTATTTTCACCGCGTTTGACGTCGACTTCTTGTTCGCCAGGCCAAAATGAGACGATATCCAAAATCGCGCCTTTTGGTGTGTTTTCGGCTTCAACATAAAGCCAGTCGCCATCACGTTTCGCTTCGATCAAAACTTTGTTGTCTGGCAAAGCCATGCTCTCAACGTCGCTTTTAGAATAGCGCGGGCTATGTGCCGATCCGCCTAATATGATTTGCGGTGTATAGATATTGGAGGCGCCAAACGCATCTCTATATTCGCGCTGTCTTTGGGTGAATTTCGGATCACCAAATGTATCTTTCCATCCCAAATAATCCCAATAGGAAACACCATATGAGAGGACGAGAGCGTCCGGGTTTTCTTCTGCAATCTTGCCTACAAATTTATTCGCTGGCGGGCAGGACGAACAACCTTGCGACGTAAAGAGCTCCACGACATGAGTCGGGTTGCTGGCCTCATCTGCATATGCAGGGCTTGCAAAGGCCGAAACGAGCAGGGCAAGTGTAAAAAGTGAGCGTGTCATGCGTGTTATATAGAGGGTCTTTCCTTAAACTGCGATAAACGCTTTCATCACATCTGGGTGAAACAAATATGATCAAAGGAAAAACCTAAGTTGAGGCTATGGGTTCACCTGCCTTATTATCATCAGTTTCGCCTGCTTTATCGTCCGATCCGTCATCATCCGTATCGATATCTGGATTACCATCTGCAGATAAGAGCACGGCTATCCAACGCGTAGAGGGGAATTGCGCCAAAATGATCATGATAATGACGGTTAGAGGCGCTGACAGGAAGGCCCCAACACCCCCCCATAAAGCTGTCCAGACAGAGAGGGCCAAAATAACAACAAGCGCTGACATATTCATACTATCGCCCATCATTTTAGGCTGAATTGTATTGCCGATAATGGTTTGGGCTCCGAACAGAATTAACGCCAATAAGCCCACTTGGGCAAAGCTATCAAATTGAACAATGGCGAAAATACAGGGCAGGGCGACGGCCGCTAAGCCGCCCACAATCGGGATATAGTTTAAGACAAAAATGACAAGGGCCCAGAAAAGCGCATTGTCCAATCCAAGTGCTGTCATCCCGATATAGGAAATGACGGTCTGCATGAGGCTGATAATGGTTTGGACCGAGAGATATTTTTCAATCGATTCGCGGATCCGGTCGCCCACTTTAGCAGCTTGGCCACGTTTTTCGCTATCTGGAAATAGATCATCCATTTTCTTTGGAAAAGAAGACTGTGCCGCAAACAAGAAGACAACATACATGGCGATAAGGAAAAATTGAGATAAAACGCCTTGAACAGAAGCTGCAAAGGTTGCGAGGCCGCCTTGAAGTTTTTCCGTAATCCCGAAACTCTCATTTAATGAGGCGAAGGTCATGTTTTCACGGCCCGTTTTTTCAGCGATCCATGAAAAAATTTCGCCTAATCTCTTTTCATATCGCGGAGCGTCTTGGACGACATCACCGACCGTGTCGACAATGACGAAGATAAAGCCCAACATCAGTGCAACAACGGTTAAAATGGCAATTGTAAGGGCGAGCCAATAGGGAAATTTGGACGACAAATTATCCATCCAACGCGCAAAAGCATCAATAATGAGCCAAATAAAAATGGCTAAGGCGAATGGGGTTAATAGGTCTCGTGTCACATAGAGGAGCGCGATAAGGGCCATGCTTGAAAGAAACAATAAGGTGGCACGTATCGTTGTGTCATGTGTTACGTTCATAATGTCCTACTTTAACATCGGTTATATTGCATTCAGGCGCAAGACC
Organism: uncultured Algimonas sp.; assembly: GCA_964438555.1. Classification (GTDB taxonomy): domain Bacteria; phylum Pseudomonadota; class Alphaproteobacteria; order Caulobacterales; family Maricaulaceae; genus Litorimonas. The sequence continues at coordinate 4,404 of CAYTLJ010000105.1, read as the reverse complement.
TCATAACAAAACCTAGGATTCACATAGGATTTCTCGTTATGAAAAATGCAATTTTTGTTGGGACTGACTCAGACGATAAGAAACAATATCTTCTCTTACCCCTCGCCAATCGTCATGGCTTGATAGCGGGTGCAACCGGTACGGGCAAGACGGTCACGCTACAAATTCTTTCAGAAGGGTTTTCCAAGGCAGGTGTACCTGTCTTTGCGGCAGATGTGAAAGGCGATTTGTCTGGCGTATCGCAATCTGGCAGCGAAAATCACAAGCTTCATGATAAATTGCTCCAGCGGGCCATGAAAATCGGTCTGGGCGATTATGACTATGAAGATATGCCCACTACATTTTGGGACTTATACGCTGAAAAAGGTCATCCGGTTCGCACGACCATTTCTGAAATGGGCCCGACACTTTTATCCCGCCTTATGGGTCTAACAGAGACGCAAGAAGGCATCCTCACCATTGCGTTTGAGCTTGCCGATGATGACGGTATGCTCTTGTTAGATATGAAAGATTTGCGTTCGCTCTTAACCTATATGAGTGACACGCGCGAAGAGGTTAGTCGCAAATATGGCAATGTAACGACCCAATCTGTCGCCGCCATTCAAAGAGAACTTTTAAAGCTTGAACGTGCGGGCGCAGAAGAATTTTTTGCTGAACCGGCTTTGGAACTCGCAGACCTGATGCGGGTTGATGAAAATGGCAAAGGTATCGTCAATATTCTGGCGGCTGATGAGCTTATCAATTCGCCAGCCTTATATTCGACGTTTCTTTTATGGTTGCTTTCAGAGCTTTTTGAAGAACTTCCTGAAGTCGGAAATCCAGATAAGCCGAAAATGGTTTTCTTCTTTGATGAGGCACATCTCTTATTTGACGACTCACCCAAAGCCTTGGTCGATAAAATTGAGCAAGTTGCGCGACTGATTCGCTCAAAAGGCGTTGGCATATATTTCGTGACACAGAGCCCAGCGGACATTCCAGATTCTGTGTTAGGTCAGCTCGGAAATCGTATTCAACATGCGCTTCGTGCCTATACGCCCAAAGAGCAAAAAAGCATTCGTGCGGCGGCGAGTTCTTTCCGTGAAAATCCATCCTTTGATACGGAAGAAGTCATTACCGACCTCGGGGTGGGTGAGGCGCTTGTTTCCATGCTCGATGCTAAAGGTGTTCCAGGCATTGTTGGGCGTACGCTCATCCGTCCGCCCGCAAGCCGTCTTGGGCCGGCAACGGCGTCAGAGCGCAAAGCTATGATTGCGGCCTCTGATCTTCGCGATAAATATGAAGAGACGATTGACCGCGAGAGCGCCTATGAACAACTTGAAGGCAAAGCCGCAGTGAGAGAAAAAGAAGAGGCAGAAGCTGAAGAAAAAGAGGTGAAAGCCAAGGCTAAGGCGAAGCCGAAAAAGAAATCTACTCGCAAAAAAGACAATGTCGTCGTCAGGGAACTTAAACGCGAAGGCAAACTTATGTTACGCAGAGCGGGTCGTAATGCAATTCGCGGAATCTTAGGCAGTATGATGCGGCGCTAACGCATTTTACGTGAAAAGCTAGTCGGTCGCATATTCTAGTTCAGATCTGATGCGATGAGTGTCCGTACGCGATTTGCACCCTCGCCGACAGGCCTGTTACATTTGGGTCATGCACGCGCGGCATTTGAGGCCTTTGGATTTGCAGATCAGCATGGCGGCACCTGTTTGCTCAGGATTGAAGATATAGATCATACAAGATGCCTGCCGTCTTATACCCAAGCGATTTATAGAGATTTGGATTGGTTGGGGTTAGATTGGCCGCTACCCGTTCGTGTGCAAAATAAGCATTATAAAGACTATATTGACGTCATTATTCGTCTTATTGAGATGGGGCTCGCCTATCCCTCTACGCTGA
>CAYTLJ010000105.1:0-2423 GCA_964438555.1 uncultured Algimonas sp. | reverse complement strand
GAAGACCAAACACCGCTCCATATATTGATCCAGCTTTTGATGGGATGGCCACAGCCAATTTATTACCATCATGATCTTGTCCTTAGGGCAGACGGCGAAAAACTTGCCAAACGTAATCTGGATACATCGCTCGAACACCTTCGTAGCCATGGGCAAAGCCTTGAAGAGATTAAACAACTTTCAGCTTACACCCTTTAAATCCGAGCGCTTGCTCTCCTGACATGATTGTCGCAAAGAGCCATCATGGCTGGTGAACCCACAGAATTTCTGCGCGATATTTGGTATTTTGCGGCACTTGGACGCGATATTGCGCCCGGTAAAATGATCGGGCTCGTCATTGCTGGTGAGCCGATTAATTTAGGGCGTGATGAGACAGGCAAAATGTTTGGGTTACGTGATATTTGCCCGCATCGCGGCGTACCTTTATCTGCTGGGTGTCTGAAATCCGGGACGGTTGAATGTCCCTATCATGGCTGGAGGTTTGGAACCGAAGATGGTCTTTGCAAGGAGATTCCAGCTCTCACGCCCGGCACAGACGTTGAGGTCGAAAAGATCAAAGTCCGGACCTATAGCGTGCGCGAAATAGGCGCGTTGGTCTGGGTCTGGTTGGGCGACGCTGAACCGGATATTGATCCACCTGATTTGCCATTTGCCAAAGGGCGCGCCGTTATTGATGACGGCGTCACCTTAAATTGTCACCAGGATCACGCGGTGATTGGTTTGATGGATCCGGCGCATGGCCCCTATGTTCACAGCCAATGGTGGTGGCGCTCAAAACATTCAATTCATGAAAAAGAAAAAGCATTTGAACCGCGCAGACATGGATTTTCTATGATGGCCCACAGCCCATCTTCAAATTCTTTTGCCTATAAATTATTAGGCGGAAAACCCGTCACCGAAATAAATTTTGAACTCCCAGGTATAAGAACGGAACATATTACGGTCGGTCAAAAACATGTTTTGTCTTTTACGGCTGTTACGCCAGAAACGGGCAATAAGACCCGTATTCGACAGGTCTTTTTTACAGATCATGTATTGATGAAAACGCTTTCACCAATTCTCAAATTTGGCGCGCGCGCATTCTTACGCCAAGACGCCAAAATGGTGGACCTACAACAAAAAGGTTTGAAATTTGAACCGCGCCTTATGTTGATTGACGATGCAGATACCCAAGCAAAATGGTATTTCTCGTTAAAGCGAGAATGGAAAACATCTCGCAGTGAAGCGCGAGCATTTACAAACCCCGTTAAGGCAAAGACTTTAAAATGGCGAAGCTAAAGAAGGCCTCGAAAATCTTAGCTATATTGTTGATCATAATTTTGATCATTGGCTATTGCATTTTACGCTTCATTGTCTGGCCGCGCGTTGATGCGGATATGAACGCGGTGCGTGCACACAAACCCTTTAAAATATCTGAGAGGGCGCGCGCGCTACATGACCAACTCTGGATTGCTGATCTGCACGCTGATAACTTATTATGGCGCCGCGATCCCAGAAAACGTCATGGTTTTGGACATGTGGACCTACCACGTCTCGCTGAAGGTGGTGTCGAGTTACAAGTCTTTTCAGCCGTGACCAAATCACCAAAGGGATTGAATTTTGATAAAAATTCAGCTGAGGCTCCAGATCAAATTACGACACTTGCGCAGGCCCAACTTTGGCCTCCTAAGACTTGGGGTTCAATTTATGAGCGCGCCGTCTACCAAGCTAAACGATTACAAATTCTCGAGCGTCAAGGCCATGTTCATATTATTCGCACGTCAAGTGACCTGGAAAAAACTGATAGGCTATTAGGTTTGCTTCTCACCGAAGGCGCGCATCCCTTAGAAGGAAAAATCGAAAATATTGCGCGGCTAAAAATCGAAGGCTACCGCGCTATGGGGTTGCAGCACTTTTTTGACAATGAATTAGGTGGGTCCATGCATGGCCTGTCTCAAGCTGGCCTCACAGCGTTTGGCCGGAAGGCCGTTCTGGAAATGCGACAACAAGGTATCATTATCGATGTAGCCCATAGTTCAAGACAGGTTGTCAAAGATGTTCTGGCGATTACATCAGATCCGATTTTTATTAGCCATGGCGGCACGATTTTTCACTGCCCGCATACATCTAATCGGAACCTGCCGGATGATATTTTAAAAGAAATTGCAAATCGCGGCGGCATAATTGGGATCGGATATTTTAATGGGGTGATTTGCGACATTTCACCAGACGGGATCGCGGATGCCATTATTGATGCAATAAACTTGCTTGGCGAGGATGCGGTGTCTCTGGGGTCCGACTTTGATGGGACTGTGACGACCTCATTAGATACATCCGAGCTCGCCGTGATTACGCAGGCTTTGCTTGATCGTGGTGTAAAAGCTAAAACGATTAAAAAAGTTATGGGCGAGAATGCTCGTCGATTTTTTGAGGAAAACTTGCCG
>CAYTLJ010000104.1:3002-8954 GCA_964438555.1 uncultured Algimonas sp. | reverse complement strand
CCTAAATAACCGCAATTACACCGCAATGTGATTAGCCAGACAGTATTTGACTATGGTTTATGGCCGCATGAAAAATTTACTCCTCACAGCCTCTATCTGTCTTCTTGCCGCCTGCACAGCTGCGCAGTCTACAGAAAGTTCACAAGACCAAGCTAAAACGACCCAAACTAAAACATCAGTGGCACAAGCCGCACCTGCAACAGGGCCTCAGGCTTTATTTGCAAGTGAACGCCAAGACGGCTTAGCCGAGCTCATCGTAGCCGGTGGATGTTTCTGGTGCATTGAATCGGATTTTGAAAAAATTAAGGGCGTGAAAGAAGCGATAGCCGGTTATTCTGGCGGTGGCTTAGACAATCCTGATTATAAGACCGTCTCTTACAAGGAAACGGGTCATTATGAGGTTATTAAAGTCATTTATGATCCAAAAATTGTGACCTATCGAAAGTTGATTGATAAATTTTGGACCAAAATTGATCCAACGGACCCGCACGGGCAATTTTGTGATAAGGGCTCGAGCTACCGCACAGCGATTTTTGCAACGCCTGAGCAAATGGCGGATGCACAAGCTTCAAAGGACTATATTGTTGCCAATAAGCCCTTTAGTGCTGATATTGTAACGCCTATTCTACCGGCCGTGACTTTTTACAAAGCCGAAGAATATCATCAGGATTATTACAAGAAAAACCCCGCGCATTATCAACGTTACCGCAGAGGCTGTCGTCGGGATGCGCGCACACAAGCCCTATGGGGAAAATAGGCTAGTTTCTGTCTTCGCCTTGGGTCCGGCTATAGGTCGTTGCTTCATAGAGATATAATGTTCTGACCTTTCGCGGCCCTAAAGCAATTTCTATCGGCGTGAGTGGCGAGAGGGTTTCAAAATCCTCTCTGAAATAGGCCTCGAAATTTTTATGTTGCGAAATCAATAAAACGCTGCCTGCACCGTCTTCCAAGGGGCGCGTCAGATCGGCATGATGTTTGGGTGTGTTATTTAACCGCCACATCTGTAGCGGCGTGGCGCCGATGCCGTAATGGTTTAAACCATAAAAGACCAAACGATTATCCGTTGCAACACTGTCATAATCTCCGTCTTTTACAAGGGCCTCGATTTGGACGGCTGTTTCTGGCCAAGCCCGTAGACGCTTAACTGAATTATCTAATTTGAGTTGATCGACCAGGCTCGAATTTAAAAATATAACGGCAATCGTTATGGCGATTATAGTTTGAAAGCCCAGCCCGATCTTTAGCCATTTCAAGCGTGTTTTGGTTTGAGAGCTCCAAAGGGCGACAAGAATGACGCCGGCCCCATAGCTGGTTACCGCCCAATTTGCATTGGCGCGGGATAAAAAGGCTTCGAGCGAAATTACAAGAAACGGCGTAAGCGAAAATAAAGCCAGCCAAAGCGCAGGTGAGGCAAGGCGCTTTCGAAACATGGCTAGGATTGCGACGCCCAATATTGGGAAAATAAGTGGACCCAAGACGCCAAATTGATCGACCCAAAATCTGAGGAGTTCGAGCGGATGAAACAAGTCTTTTTGTAAGTTAGCATTTTCGGCCGTATGGGCGATTGTCGCAAAATCATGCGCCGCATTCCACATCAAATTTGGGATAAGGCATGCAATGGCGAGGGCCGTCACGACTATACCCTTTGGACCCAGAAGGGCTTTTCGCGTTGCGGGATCAAAGAGCGCCGCAAAAATAAGTGGTGGGATAAAAAACGCCATGGCATATTTCGACAAGAGGCCGAACCCTAATGCGAGACCCAATTGTATAGCCAGGCCCCAGCTTGGTTTTTCCCGTAAGCTCGCCCAAGCGTGAAGTCCTATTGACCAGAATAAAAGCAAGACGGCATCTGTGCTAATGATATAACTAGAGAGCCAAACCGCTGGCATTAATATATAGGTGAGTGCAGCCCAGAACCCGATCTGAGCGGAAAGAATTTTCCGACCTGTCAGGAAAATCATAACCGCCGTTAAACAATGCAAAAAAGGCGCAGCCAGTCGCACGGCCCATTCTGCGTGTCCAAAAACGCCGGTTGTGCTAGCAATCACCCAAGCAATCATGGGTGGTTTCGAAAAATAGCCGAAATCCAGATCCTGAGACCAAGCCCAATATTGGGCCTCATCGCCATGTAACCCCCAAGGTGCCACAAAAAGGATGATGAGTCTCAACCCAAGCAAAGCCGCCAGAACAAGACATATCCATTTCTCATATGACATCTGTTTTAACATATTGGCGCTATGGCGCGAAAATCCGAGAAATAAAAGTGACGCTTCACTCATGATTTGAAACAATTGAGGATATTCCTTGTTCGAAAAGCAATGCTAAGACTTTACATTTACTGTGCTTTGGCGTTGAACGGCGCCATGCAATTTTTTCGTCATTTTTTGTCGGTGATGATCATCTTGACTCTCCCCTTTTTAGCGGGTGCGCAAGAGGGTGTCGACCAGACAGATCTCACGGCGCAATTCTTGGAAGACAGAATAGCGGCGATTGAAGCACAGACTGATCTTTCCGGTGAAGAAAGTGAACAAGCGATCTCGGCGCTTAACAACGCCCTTGGTCGATTGTCAGACGCAACGCGATTATCTGAGAGACGTTTGCAATTTATCAATGCTGCAGAAAATGCGCAAGATAGTCGGGATGAGATCGAAGCCGCGCTCGTCGATTTGCGCGCAAATCTTGAAAATGAACTCGCGCCTATGGTTCAACCCAATAGTGAAGCCGAGCTTTTCGATTTAGAACAACAATTGATAGCGAAACAATCTGAACTTGCTGAACTTACAGCACGCTTAGAAGGGATTGATGATACAATTTCGACCTTGCTCACACGTCAAACCAGCGCTCCAAATGAATTGGCCGAAGCTCGGACGGCGCTTTCTGACGTGTTGAATAGACTCGTTAATCTAGGCGAAGGTGATTTGGAGACGGTTTCGGCGGCCCAGAGATTGGAATTACAAGCCAATGCTTGGTATCGTCGCAATCAGATCCGGACATTGGAACAAGAAATTTCGACACTCGCTGTGCGGCAAGAATTATTGAATAATCGTCGGGCTGTCACAGACCTTGAAGCGCAATTAATTCTTCGCGAAGAAATACGATTGGCCGATCAAACTGGTGAGAGACGGATACGGGCGGCGCGCAATTTGAGAGATACTATCGCCGCAGATGCGGACGCCTTATCAGACCATCATCCATTGATTGCACAATATGCGCAAACCAATCTTAAGATCGCAAATGAGATGGCCGTTCTGTCGGGCGTTGAACTTGATCCATCTGATGGAGTTACCTTTCAAATGCGTGAGGAAACACCGCCAATGACAGCGCAAAGAACCGCGACTGTTCGAGGTGAGCTTACAACCATTGAAAACAACCTAATTGCAGCTCAAAAGCTCGTGGACGGCGGACGATTAGACCGTGAAGCTGGCGAAGTTTTACGCCGTTTAGGGCGCCAATTAAGAAGTTCGGCGAGTATTCGAGCTGATATTCGAAACTCATCTGACGCCCTTACCCTTGCGCTAAGGCGGCAAATTATTGCTCAGGAAGATTTACGAGCTTTGCCTGTTGGGGCCTTTGCGATCGATATTGCCATGGAGTCCGCGAAAACTGAGAGTACGATTGCTGTATTGCCTGATTTATCACCTGAAGACCGCGCCACGCTAAACGGAGTTTTAGAAACGCGACGAGATTTGCTGCAGCAACATATCACACATGCAACCGCGCGGATAAATGCTGTCACGGAATTGGAAACTGTTCAGCGAGACTTGCTGTCCAAGACGGAGAGCTTACAAACCTTGCTAGATGAAAACCTTTTATGGGTACGCTCTGTTCCAGCTGTAGATGGCATGTTTCCAAAAAAGGTTCTTGAGGGAACCGTTGAGTTTTTCTCGGTTGATAATTTTAGATTGGCAATTTTTGAACTTTTCAATCAGGTGATACGGTATTTCTTCGTTTTTATCGGATTTCTGGTGGTGGTTTTTTCGCTATTCCGATTGCGACCTAAACTGGTTGAAGATGTCGAGCGGCGCGGAAAGCTCGTTGGACGGGTCCAAGAAGATAGTGCTTGGCATAGTCCCGCCGTTATTTTGTCTGGGTTTTTACACGTCTTACCTGTGACCTTGATATTTTTACTTCTGGCCTTGCTCTATAATTTATCAGAGCGCCCCGAGGATTTGATAACGGGATTAGCTAAAGGGTTTGTGCTTCTCGCTCTGGTGCATTTCATTTTTTCACTTTGGAGACAATGGGATCGGAAAAAGGGTTTATTTGAAACGCATTTCAGACTCCCAAGAGATTTACGCCAAACTATCGCTCGAAATTTGCGTTGGTTTGCGCCGCTTCTCGCAATTTTTGCCTTTATCCTTGGCATTACAAGTGAGGTAAATAGTGTAACCATCACAGAAGGTTTAGCGGTCTTTATCTTCTCACTGACCGGCCTTGCCATGGCTTTCATAGCCTTTCGGGTTATTTGGCGAAAGACAGAGCACGCAACAGACTTACCGCCAATTGATGGTCTGCTAATGCGTTTCCGCGGACCTCTGACCCTCTTCATTATTGGTTTGCCATTGACCTCTGTAGGGTTGGCTTTGATGGGATATTTTGAAAGTGCCGAGGAGTTTCTCTGGTGCATGTTCATGTCGGGCGTCTTGGTGCTTTTAACCTATATTGCCTATCAAACTATTCGTCGGGCCATAGTCGTTGCGCAAAGACAAATTAAATATCGCCAGGCCTTAGAGCGCAGAGAAGCAGAGTTACAAGCTCGCCGTGAACTTGAAGAAGCTGAAGAAAAAGGGGAAGAGCTTCCACCAATTCCTATCGTTGATTTGTCAGACTTGGATGTCACAACAATCACGCGACAAACATCGCAGCTCCTACAAACAGCGACATTCCTTTCCTTTGCAGGCTTGTTTTGGTTGATCTGGTCGTCTTTGATTCCGGCTTTGACAATATTTGATGGGTTTGAAATCTGGTCCTATAATACGGGTAGAATTATTGATGGCTTGGAAGAGGCGGTGTCAGTCTCGCTTTGGGATATCCTGCAATCCGGCGTTATTTTGACACTCACCTTTATCGCTGCACGAAACCTGCCAGGTTTCCTGGAAATTTTTGTTCTTAACCGCGTCGGCGTTGATGCGGGTATTCGCTATGCCGTGACGACAATATTGGGATATCTCATTATAGCGGCTGGGATCATAATCGCGTTTGATCAATTAGGTTTACAATGGTCGCAACTTCGCTGGATTGTCACAGGCCTATCTGTGGGTATTGGATTTGGTTTGCAGAAAATCATCGCCAATTTTATATCGGGTTTGATTATCCTGTTTGAACGCCCAATCCGGATTGGCGACTATGTCACAATTGGGGAGCAATCCGGTACGGTCAGCCGGATTAAAATCCGCGCAACCACATTAAGAGATCTCGATAATCGGGAAATTCTAATCCCAAATGAAGCTTTGATTTCTGAGCGCGTGACAAATTGGACCTTGTCCTCTTCCGTGACGCGCCTGATTGTGCCTGTTGGGATTGCCTATGGCTCTGATACAGATGCGGCGCGCGAGATTATTCTGGGTGCTGTAAAAGAAATTCCCAAAGTTCTGTCGCGGCCGTCTCCGCAAGTCCTCTTTTTGGGTTTTGGTGAAAGTTCCTTGGATTTTGAAATTCGCCTCTTTTTGAATAATTTCGAAGACCGTTTCCCCATCCAGCACGCTATCCATACGGAAGTCAATAAAGCCCTCGAAGCGGCCGGTATTTCGATCCCGTTCCCGCAAAGAGATATGAATATTGTCGGTCTGGATAAGTCGCTAGACATCCAGTCGAAAACAGTGTCCAAACAGGGCAAGGCCAAAGGGTCTAAAACTTCACCCAAATCAAAACCAAAATCTTAAGGTTTTAAATGCGATATTTTTTGATCATGGGAGCCGCCTCGCTGGCTCTCTCTTCACAAGCGATTGCGCA
>CAYTLJ010000104.1:0-2902 GCA_964438555.1 uncultured Algimonas sp. | reverse complement strand
GGCATTTTGTCCCGGGACAGGCCTTAGATAAAAATGGCCATACATCGGTTGGATTTAAATCGGGGCTTTATGGTGATAGCTGGAGCGTTGGTTTTGACGCCGAATATACGGACGGGTTTCAATTTGAATTTCAAGATAATCCAGACGCCTTTAGTTTCGTCCAGGGCCTACATTTTGATTATGAAGTCGAGGCTGTCGTCTTGGCTGGATTTGCGTCTAAAGATTTTGATTTCTCAGATCGCGCGACCCTTCGCGTTGAGGCGCGAGGCGAATATACACATTATGACTATGATAATCAGGCCGATACCGGCGTATCCGGGCGTTTCATTCGCGCCGCTGACCGGACCGATGATTATTTTACCCTGACGCCTAAAATTGGCTTTACCTATGACTTTGACCGGGCCACATTTTTTGCTCGCGCGGCCCGAGGGTCTCGTGCACCGCAGACAATTGACCTTTATTCCGCGCAACAAAACCAAGTGCCGGGTGAGGCTGAGGTTGAAACTCTCGATAGTTTAGAGGCTGGCCTTCGTGGTCAATGGGGCGGCGGCGAATTTCATTTGGAGAATTTTGAAATTACGGCCTTCACGGCATGGAAGGATAATTTCTTTTTCCGCAATGCGAACGGCTTTGATGTCGTCAATGGCAAGACAAGACATGAAGGCATTGAGGCAAGTTTTGACCTCTGGCTTGCAAAAGGGTTTTCACTAAAAGGTGCAGGCACGCTGGCGCGCCACCGCTATAATTTCACGGAAATCGTCGGCAATGCCGCTAATGACATCACAGATGGTGATCGGGTCGATACGGCGCCTGACACAATTGGAAATCTCGCTTTGCACTATGATTCTGACAAATTTGGCGGATATTTCCGTTGGACCCATGTCGGCGAATATTTCACGGACCCGGGTAATACAAATGTCTATCCGGGCCATGATATTTTCACCTTGGGCGGCAATGTCGATCTGTCAGACAGGCTAAAGCTCTCGCTAAGATTAGATAATGTGTTTGATACATTATATGCGGACCGCGCTGATTTCGCCTTTGGCAATGAACGTTTCTTCCCGGGACGCCCTAGAACCCTATTTGCGGGTTTGACGCTTGAGCTAGACTAGACTAACTCCCGCTCATGCATATTTCAGATAGCAAACTCTCACAGGTCGTTGACCGCTTTGATCATATCACGGCGCGCATGAGTGCGACGACAGATAGTGATGAGATTGTGCAGTTGGGCAAAGATTATGCTGAGCTACGACCTGTGGCAGAAGGCGTGAAGAAATTACAAGCTGTGCGCGCTGAGATGGAAGACCTCACCGCCATGCTGGATGACCCCGAAATGGGCCCCATGGCCAAAGAAGAATTACAAGCCTTAAAAGACAGCTTGCCCGAGCTCGAAAAAGAAGTCTCGCTTTTACTCTTGCCCAAAGACAAAGACGATAATGCGTCAATCGTGCTTGAAATCCGCGCGGGGACAGGTGGCGATGAAGCTGCTATTTTTGCTGGCGACCTTTTTGCCATGTATTCGCGCTATGCCTCGATCCAAGGCTGGAAGGTTGAGATTGAGAGCGAATCTGAGGCCGATATGGGCGGCTTTAAAGAAATCGTCGCCTCCGTGTCTGGGGCAGGGGCCTATGGTAAAATGAAATTTGAATCCGGTGTGCACCGCGTCCAGCGCGTCCCCGTGACGGAAACACAAGGCCGGATCCATACATCGGCGGCAACGGTCGCTGTTCTTCCAGAACCTGAAGATATCGATATTGGCTTTTCCATGAGCGATGTCCGGGTTGATACAATGCGGGCCTCTGGTGCTGGCGGTCAACACGTCAATAAAACAGATTCAGCCGTTCGCATGACCCATGTGCCCACAGGTGTTGTTGTTGTCTGTGATGCGAAATCCCAACATATGAACCGCGCAAATGCGGAACGCCTGCTTAAGATGAAACTCTATGATATGGAAAAACAAAGGCTTGATTCTGAACGCGCCGAAGAACGCGCGGGTCAAGTTGGCTCTGGGGACAGATCAGAGAGGATCAGGACCTATAATTACCCGCAGGGTCGGGTGACGGATCACCGGATAAACCTAACGCTTTATAATCTCGATAAGATTGTGGCCGGGGATGCGCTGTCTGATGTAACAGATGCTTTGATCGCCGAAGACCAAGCGGCACGTCTCGCGCAAATGGAGCAGGGATGATCCGGCGCTCAGTCTTTGTCTATATTGCCGCAATTGTTTTGCTGCTCTGCGGGATTGTCCTGCCGGAAATTCTGGGCGCAAGCCGAAGCGATTATAGCTCACTGGCCAATTATATAAGTGAGCTCGGCGCAGACGGGACCTCAACCCAGCGTCTCACCAATACGCTTTTATTTCCCATGGTGGGCATAAGCCTTATCGCGATCTTGATTGCGCTTTGGCACCGATTGCCCGAGAGGGCCGCTATTCGTGCAGGACTGGTTTGCCTCGGGCTTGGCCTAGCTCTGGCTTATCTAGGCGCCGCAATTTTCCCCTGTGATTATGGATGCCCGATTGATGGAAGCCCCAAACAGAATACCCACAACCTACTGGCCCTCATTCAATATCCAATGGGTGTGATTGGATTTGCCCTTTTAGGGCTTAATTTGAAAGAGAAGCCTCTCTGGCGATGGGCCTTTGTCACCGCGGCTGCCGCTATGGCCTTTGGCTTTGTTCTTATGCTTCAACCTGAGCAAGCAGGTCTTCGCGGGTTTTGGCAAAGGCTTGGCGATTATATGGCCTTTATGACGCTGATTGGGGTTGTCATCTCCACACAACCACATTTGCAAAAATCATGACCCGCGCCAAAAAAGAAAAATATCTACTTTATCTTGTGCTGACCGTGGTCCTGATTGCGGCGGCGTCTTTTCAGCATTTTGTCTCAAACGCCAAAGT
>CAYTLJ010000103.1:2138-8983 GCA_964438555.1 uncultured Algimonas sp. | reverse complement strand
CATGCGAGATTAACAAGTGGTTTTGTCCCATTGAAGTGAAGAATTGTGTGTGTCAGGGAAGAGCAAGATTTGCGCGGAATATTGTGTGGTTTGTTCCGCTTGGCTTGAAATATAACATAAGGGACGTGTGATGGCAGATACACTTAATGAAGCCGCGGTTTCTAGTACAAGAGACACCGCCTTTTTTGGACATCCAAAGGGATTGATGAACCTTTTTGTGACCGAAATGTGGGAACGCATGAGCTATTATGGCATGCGCGGACTTCTGGTCTTGTTTATGACAGCCGCCATTGCGGATGGTGGACTGGCGATCGGTACTGCAACAGCGGTTGCGATTTATGGCCTTTATACGGCGTCTGTTTATTTTATGGGTTTGCCGGGAGGCTGGATTGCTGACCGATTAATAGGAAGTCAAAAAGCGATTTGGTATGGCGGTATCGTCATAATGTGCGGCCATATTGTATTGGCTATTCCTAGTGAACATTCCTTTTATCTAGGACTCATACTTGTTGTCTTGGGAACAGGGCTCTTAAAACCCAATATTTCGGCGGTTGTGGGGCAACTCTACGATTCGGCCGATGAGAGGCGAGATAGCGGTTATGCTATTTACTATATGGGGATCAATATTGGTTCCTTTATCGGATATACAGTGTGTGGGTATCTTTATGAAAACCAAGGCGTGCATTGGGCGTTTGGAGCGTCCGCGATTGGGATGGCACTTGGATTAATTGTATTCTGGCGAACACGAGATCATCTAAGAGGTGCTGGAGAAGAGCCTGCGGCACCGTTAAGTGACAAGGCGAGAAAGATTAGTTGGTCAGCTATTGTCACATTCTTAATTGGTTTGGGTTTGGTGACGACTCTAATGCTAACTGGACGATTGAGTTTTGACCCTATTGCGGCTTCAAAATTGGTTGCCATAACATTCTTATGTATTTTCGTTATTTATTTCTGCTGGGTCTATTTTTTGGGCAACCTTAACGGAGTTGAAAAAAAGGGGATGATGGCATTCCTACTTATCTGTGTTGCATCCGTCATGTTTTGGTCTGGATTTGAACAGGCAGGATCATCTTTAAATCTGTTTGGTCAGGATTTTACGGATCGGTCAATTGGGGGTTGGGAAATGCCCACCACTTGGTTACAAAATGCGAATCCATTTTTCATCATAATTTTAACACCATTCTTTGCAGCCTTTTGGGTCATGTTAGGAAAGAAAATGATGACGCCAGGCTACGCCCTTAAATGTGGTGTGGGGCTGATCATTATGGGCTTAGGCTTCGTTGTGATGATATTTGCAGCTCAGGCAGCATCACAAGGAAAAGTGGCTGTTTTCTGGTTGATTATGACCTATTTCCTTCATACCGTTGGTGAGCTATGTTTGAGCCCAATAGCTTTGTCTGCCGTTAGTAAGCTTTCACCGCCACGCTTTCTTGCTCAGATGATGGGGCTATTCGTGCTTACATACTCTATGGGCAATATCGTCGCTGGTCTTCTCGCAGGCGGATTTGATCCTGAAAATGTCGAGCAAATGCCAGACCTATTTAAATTTATCGCGACCTTTGCAATCGGTGTTGGGGCTGTGGTTATATTAGTTGGTATGTTTACTAAGCGATGGGAAAAAGAAGTTGAAGTTGCGAATGCATCTGCACCCAAGGCTTTTGAATAAACGCCGCGTCATTTAAATATTTATAACAAATAAAAAGCCCGCTCAATTTTATTGAGCGGGCTTTATAATTTTGGCCTAATTAACTGAGACCAAAAAGCGTCTAGCGCTTCATTAACATACCCAATAAATCATCCATTGAGTTGCCATCGCCATCGGCGTCGAGCATAGAGCCTAACATGCCGAGACCTTGGCTATGGGATTGTGTGGCCTGACGTCGGGCGCCACCGCCCATCAATCCGCCGAGAAGGCCGCCAAGGCCTGAGCTTTGTGAGCGTCCACCGCCCATTAATTGTTGCATAGCAAGTTGGCCAAGCGCGCCTTTAAAGCCTGCACCTGGACTTGTGCTGCCAGATTGTTTGCCAAGAGAGCCCATTGCCATCATGGCAACCATGGGCAACATTTTCTTTAAAACACTACTTGAGATGCCGGATTTTTCTGACGCGCGACCCGCGACGGCGCGGCTGACGTCTTTAGATCCGAAAAGGTGACCTAAAATACCATTGCCTTCAGCAACGGCCGATTCATTTGCAAGCTGTGAAGGATTGTCAAAATACTGGCTGTGATTGCCATTTTGGACAGCGCCCAAAAGCGCGCCCAAGCCTTGCGGTGTTGAGGCGTTGCGTTTCAAGCCAGACGAGATAGCCGGAAGAAGCGCGGCGATCGCACTTTGGCTTTGTTGGGCGTCCAGCCCAAATTGCTGGCCAATTTGATTTGGGGCTTGCCCGCCAGCAGCGCCCATAATCATATCCATCAGGTTCATACTCATGCTTAAACTCCTGTGATGAGACTTTCTTCTATTATGTAGGAAAGATGATCTCAGGGCGAGTAAGAAATGTGAAAAGCCTTAAAACCGTTTAAATGCGGTTCATAAAAGCAATCAAACCGCACTACCACCGACAGTGAGATTTTCGACATAAAGGCTGGGCTGTCCGACGCCAACGGGCACGCTTTGTCCGGCTTTGCCACAAATGCCAATGCCAGGATCAAGTTCCATATCATTTCCGACATGGCGAATTTGGGTCAGCACAGTCGGACCGTCTCCGATTAATGTAACTCCCTTTAAGGGCTCTTTTATTTTCCCTTTTTTGACACGGTAAGCTTCTGTGCATTGGAAGACAAATTTTCCATTGGTGATATCGACTTGGCCTCCACCAAAATTCGTCGCGTAAATGCCGTCTTTTAACTCAGACAGCATTTCGCCGGGGTCACGCTCACCGCCCAGCATAAATGTATTGGTCATGCGCGGCATAATAGAATGGGCAAAACTTTCACGTCGTCCATTTCCAGTTGGCTTTACACCCATAAGGCGTGAGTTCATTCGGTCTTGCATAAAGCCGACTAAAATTCCGTCTTCGATCAAGGTCGTGCTTTCCGTGGGTGTGCCTTCATCATCAATCAGTAAACTTCCGCGCCGCCCTGCAAGCGAGCCATCATCTACCACGGTGACACCGGGCGCCGCCACGCGTTCACCTAACATGCCTGCAAAAGCAGATGTGCCCTTGCGAATAAAATCGCCTTCAAGCCCATGTCCCATTGCTTCATGGAGTAAAACGCCGGGCCAACCCGGACCCAAGACAACATCCATTTGTCCGGCTGGCGCTGGTACGCTCTTAAGATTGACCTGAGCTTGTCGTAACGCTTCTTTGGCAAGTGGCTTCCAGAATTCTGGATCAATATATCCGTCATATGACTTTCGCCCTCCAGCCCCAGCAAAGCCGCTTTCACGTCGACCCTTACGTTCGGCCGTAATCATAATATTAAGGCGAACAAGCGGACGAATATCGTCATAGCGTTCACCGCCAGCTCTTAGAATTGAAATGGCTCGCCTGCTTGCACTCATCGAGGCTGTGACTTGAACCACTTCTGGGTCCAGTGCTCTGCAATAAGCGTCGATCTCTTGTAAGAGTTCGACTTTAACCCCAAATCCTGGCGCGGAGACGGGATCAATATCGTCGTAAAGCTGACGATTTGTCCGAAGCGGCGGCAAAGCGGATTTTCCATCAAAGCCTTGTTTAGCCAAAGATACGGCTTGAACGGCGCGTGACAGCGCACCGGGTGACAAATCAGTTGATTGTGCAAAGCCTGAACTTTCGCCCGCCACGCATCTCAGGCCAAATCCGCGAGACGTGTCAAAATTTGCAGTCTTTAGGCGCCCATCGTCAAATGTAAGCGACTCGCTTGACGATCTTTCGACGAAAAGTTCCCCGTCATCTGCGCCGTTCAAGGCGTCATCGACAAGGGTTTGGGCCTTGCTGGCGTCTAGATTACTGGCGTCAAATACAAAATCAGTCATGATTTATGCGTTATGGCGGGTTTAAACAGAAAAGGAACATGAAATTACGGTGATAATTCATCGTTATAGGTCTTTATTTGATGCGATCATATCTATAGTACCCCGCAGGAATGCGACAATTGGTGCTGAGTTCTATTGCGGACATTTAAGCTCTAACCGATTAAAGCCATGCGAGATATTGTTCGAGTGCAGACTTGTTCAAAAAAAACCGAAGAGGGACAGATGAGTTCTCCACCTAATAAGACGACCATTTTCGCGGCGGTCATAGCCATTGTCACCGCAGTCGTGACATTTGCTGGACTAGCTTATTTTGGTCTGAGCGGTGAGCGCGGCGCAGGTCTTCCTGTCAAAGGCGGCTATTACTTACAAGAAGCAGCCTCTCCTGTGATGGAAGACGTCACAAGGGTCTATAATATCATATATTATTGGATCTCTGCTATCGTGGCTTTTGTTTTGGCCTTGATGGTCTTCATTATGATCCGCTTTAGAGAGAAGGCGAACCCTGTACCGTCCAAGACCTCACACAACACACTGATAGAGATCATTTGGACTGTCGTCCCAATCATAATCCTTATCGTGATTGCGGTTCCGTCTATAAATCTCTTATATAAACAAGATGTCATAAGAGACACGGAAGTGACAATCAAAGCTGTCGGGAATACATGGAATTGGGAATATTCTTATCCAGACCACGAAAATATAGATAGTTTTGTTGCAAACCCATTAGATAAGACACAGTCTAAAGAGGCCGGAAAGCCTTATCTCTTGGCGACCGACGCTGCGGTTGTTGTGCCTGTAAATACGAATGTTAAGGTTCTCGTCACGTCTGTAAATAATATGCATGCTTGGACAATCCCAAGTTTTGGTATCAAAATGGACGCTGTTCCAGGGATCATCAATGAAACATGGTTCAATGCGAATAGAACCGGGACCTTTTATGGTCAGTGTTCCGAAATTTGCGGTATCAAACATTATTACATGCCGATTGAAGTCGAAGTTGTTTCAAAAGCAGACTATGCGCGTTGGGTCGCAAATGGTGGTAGCTTTGACAACTCGCTCGCAGAAAACTCAGCCGCCAGCGCGACCAGCGCTGCCCCGAAATAAGCAAGATCGAAGAGACGCGACATGGTTGCTATTCCTGAAAGTGAAGTCCCTGCAACAGGTGGCTATAGTGATGACGGTAAGCCCGGCTTCTTTGCGCGTTGGTTTTATTCAACCAACCATAAAGATATCGGAACGCTTTATCTGATTTTTGGTATTATTTCCGGTCTGATCGGTGGCTATTTGTCTTTCATGATGCGGATGGAATTGGCTCAGCCTGGAATCGACATCTTTGATAGCGAACACAAATATTTGGTTTATGTTACCATGCATGGCCTGATCATGATTTTCTTTATGGTTATGCCTGCCTTGATTGGTGGATTTGGGAACTGGTTTGTCCCCATTATGATCGGGGCGCCCGATATGGCGTTCCCACGTATGAATAACCTGTCTTTTTGGTTGCTCCCAACGGCTCTGATTTGTCTTCTCATTAGTTTTGCGGTCACAGGGAATGCCAATGGCGATGGTTTTGGGGGCAGTTGGGTGATGTATCCGCCGCTCAGTACGACCGGGTCTCCTGGACCCGCCTTTGATTTTATTATTATTGGCCTATTAGCAGCGGGTTTTTCTTCTATCTTTGGTGCGATCAACTTCATCACCACAATCTTAAATATGCGTGCACCCGGCATGACAATGCACAAAATGCCGCTTTTCGCGTGGTCAGTTTTGGTAACAGCCTTCCTGCTATTACTCGCACTCCCGGTTTTGGCAGCGGCGCTCTTCATGTTGTTCACAGATCGCATCCCTGGCGGAACAGGCTTTTTTGATCCAGCCCGAGGTGGTGACCCGCAAATGTTCCAGCATCTTTTCTGGTTCTTCGGACATCCTGAAGTTTACATTATGATCCTGCCGGCTTTCGGTATTGTTTCACATATTGTTTCGACGTTCTCGAAAAAGCCGATCTTTGGATATTTGGGTATGGCCTATGCTATGGTCGCGATTGGTGTCGTTGGTTTTGTTGTTTGGGCGCATCACATGTATACAGTTGGTATGGATGTGAATGTGAAGGCATACTTCATGATCGCGACATTTGTGATTGCCGTGCCGACAGGCGTCAAAATTTTCTCATGGCTTGCCACCATGTGGGGCGGCTCGATTAGGTTTTCGATACCCATGCAATGGGCTTTGGCCTTCATCTTCCTCTTTGTTTTTGGCGGCGTAACGGGTGTTGTGCTGGCGAGTGCTGGGGTGGATGCTTATCTACATGACACTTATTTTGTTGTGGCCCATTTCCACTATGTCCTATCTATGGGAGCTGTATTTGGGATCTTTGCGGGCTTTTACTACTGGTTCGGTAAAATGTTCGGCGTTATGTATAATAAGTTTTTGGCAGCCGCGCATTTCTGGCTCTTCTTTATCGGCGTGAATGTGATCTTCTTCCCGCAACACTTCCTTGGACTTAACGGGATGCCACGCCGTTATATTGACTATCCAGAGCAATTCGCGATTTGGAATGCGGTCTCATCATTTGGTGCCTTGATCACGCTGGCGGGTGTTGCCTTCTTCTTCATTATGCTGATCGAAGCCTTCTTTGTTCGCCGCCGTGTTGGCGAAAATTATTGGGGTGAGGGTGCTACAACCCTCGAATGGACCTTGTCTAGCCCTCCACCATTCCATCAATTCAATACATTGCCACGTATTGAGGATGATCCTGATCATCACTAGTCACGTGGATCAGCTCATAAGATACTTGAAAAGCCGTTCGTTTTGAGCGGCTTTTTGTTTGCACGAACTGCGGCAAATCCTCATCTGCCCTTGAGAGTCGCACAGATTTAGTGAATAGGC
>CAYTLJ010000103.1:0-2038 GCA_964438555.1 uncultured Algimonas sp. | reverse complement strand
AACTGCGGCAAATCCTCATCTGCCCTTGAGAGTCGCACAGATTTAGTGAATAGGCTCGCGCAATGAAATCTGACGCACATATACTAGGTGAAGAAAAGCCGGCTCTTAGCGGCGCTGGCATATCGCTGGCAGAACCAAGCGATTTTTTCCAATTGATGAAACCCAGGGTGATGAGCCTGGTTGTCTTTACGGCCATTATAGGCTTGCTCGTCGCGCCTGGAGATTTACCGCTTTATAATTCCGTCTTGGCGATATTATGTATCGCCTTAGGTGCCGGGGCGTCGGGGGCCCTAAATATGTGGTATGATGCCGATATTGATGCACAAATGACCCGAACGAAAAAACGCCCTTTACCGCGCGGCATTATGGCACCCAGAACAGCATTAGGGTTTGGTTTTATTTTATCGTGCTTGTCGGTTTGGTTGTTGGCTGTAGCGACCAATTATCTAGCGGGCGCGCTCTTAGCTTTTACGATATTCTTTTATGTCGTTATTTATACGATATGGCTCAAACGACGCACACCCCAAAATATCGTGATTGGCGGTGCGCCTGGCGCGTTACCGCCTTTGATTGGTTATGCAGCTGTTACAGGCACGGTAACACTAGATAGTGTCATCCTCTTTCTGATTATCTTTATTTGGACGCCGCCACATTTTTGGGCCTTGGCGTTATATAAGGTCAGCGATTATGGGCGCGTAGGCATACCAATGATGCCAAATGTTGCGGGTCCAAAATCCACCCGGAATCAGATATTTTTCTATTCCGTCATATTGGCTCTGATTTGCGCCGCACCTGTTCTGACAGGAATGGGTGGCAAGCTATATGCTTTTGGTGCTGCCCTTTTAAATGCTGGGTTTTTGGCGCTCGCCTTTAAGGTCTGGCGGTCTCGCGCGGGCGAGCGGGATGAGGTTCAACCTGAAAGTCTCTATGAGGTGCAAAAAGGAGATCGGGACGCGCGTAACTTATTCGCCTTTTCGATTATTTTCCTGTTTTGTATATTCGCGTTGATTGGCGTAGATAGCCTGTTAAGTGGTTTTTAAGATATGACTGAATATAGAAATAAACCGACAAAATTTGCTGAACCTACAGCTGAAGAGATCAAGGCCCGTAGCAAACGCAATATTGCATTGGCGCTTGCATTATTGCTTTTTGTTGTTCTGGTCTTTTTGACAATGGTAGCGAGAGGTCCCGTTCCCAATGCAGTCTAATAAAAAAACACTTTATATTCTCTCAGGCGTCGCCGTTGCAATGTTGGGGTTGGGGTTTGCCTCTGACCCGCTTTATGACAAATTTTGCAAAGTGACTGGTTTTGGCGGTACGCCCAAAATTGCTGAAGATAATTTATCCGAGATAATTGACCGGACTGTTAGGGTTTATTTTGATTCAAATGTCGCGCAAGATTTGCCGTGGGATTTCAAAGCTGATCAGCGTTCAGTCGATGTGAAGCTGGGACAATCTGGTCTGGCTTATTATACGGTCTCTAACAGGTCAAAATTTCCCGTAACGGGCGTTGCCAGTTTTAATGTGAGCCCGATTAAGGCGGCCCCGTTTTTCGTCAAGACAGATTGTTTTTGTTTTGAAGAACAGACCATTCAGCCGGGCGAAAGCCTGACCTTGCCCGTCATATTTTTTGTCGATCCACAACTCGATGAGGACAAAAGATTGAATGAGATCAAGGAAATAACCCTTAGCTACACATTCTTCCCGTCAGAAGAAGGAACATTGCCTGCAAAAACTGCCGCGAAGTCAACGGTTGAGACGAACTAATGTAGGTTGAGTTGTTGCGGCGGGGCTTTCTCGGCGCTATAGCGAGCGACAAATAGCGACGTATTTTTGCGTCGAAAAACAGATAGACGAGAATTCTCATGGCCGGACACGCCGTCGAACACGATTATCACCTTATTCCACCCTCTCCGTGGCCCTTCCTGTCAGGGCTAGCGGCTCTGGTTTGGGGGTTTGGCATGGTTGTCTTTTTTGCAGGCCTGACACCACGTACGGGCGATTCGCCTATGGCGGAGTTTTTCTTTGCCAAAGGCCT
>CAYTLJ010000102.1:0-8992 GCA_964438555.1 uncultured Algimonas sp. | reverse complement strand
ACGTCTCGATGTTGCTTGGATAAAAGTGGTAGGTTTCTGTTGCCAGCGCGGCGTGCCCGAAATCAATTGAGAATTGATTTCAACGCAGCGCGAGGATCGCTGGCGATCCGACGTCTCGATGTTGATTGGATAGAAGTGGTAGGTTTCTGTTGCCAGCTACCTACCGAAGCCCGCCTAGAGCGCTGATGCCCTAGGAGTTAAGTTCGGAATTGTCCGTACTACTTACGCAGCAAGGGCAAAATCCTCAGCATAATTGTCATTTGCAATTATAATAGTCGAGCATTTATCGGTGCTCACACGAACGAAAGCTAACATCTTTAGACGTCTGTCGATCCTATTTCGGCCCCATCAAAACCGCTCTGAAAACTAATCTGAGCGATTATGGTGGAGCCGCCGGGTACCGCCCCCGGGTCCAGTCCGCTTATTGCATGCGCGTTTATCGTCATAGCTGGCAAGCCAGCCTCTCTATTATGGGGATGAAAATGCTGACTTGCAAGTCTATTACGCCTTGCGTAACACAATGGCTGGGGGACTAATGTTCAATTGAGGGAATTCCAATTTCTAAAATGCTCACATCCACTATTCTGGGCTATCTTGAGACATTGGTCGCGTTCGATACCAGAAATGGCTCTGGCGATGAAATGGTCTGTGTGCGATATTTGGAAGAGACCCTAAAACAATTCTCTCCTGATAGCTTGATTGCAACGCAAGTCGAACGCTCGCGCGGTAAATCTGACTCTGGATATGTCTATGCGTCATGGGGACAGCCAAAGACCTTGTTAAATGTCCATATTGATACAGTTCCAAGCGGGGCGGGGTGGACGGGTAACCCATTGAACTTACGCCGAGACGGCGAACGCGTGATTGGCCTCGGGACGAGTGATATTAAGGGGGCTGCGGCTTGTATTTTAGCCGCGTTGACAGACGTGAAACCAAAAGATGTTGCGGTCTTGTTTTCAGGCGATGAGGAACATGGCAGTGAAATCATGCCGGCCTTTATCAAGGCGGGCCATGGTAAAGATATAGAGAGCGCTATTGTTTGTGAGCCGACCTCGTGTCGTGTTGGGCGTGCGCATCGAGGGATGCTCGCAATAACCGCGCAATTTCAAGGACCTGGCGGACATAGCTCACTTTCAGACATAACACCGCGCCCGCTATTAGAGGCGGCGCGTTTGGCGGCAAAGATCGGTGATTATGCTGATATTCATCTTGAATATGGCAAGGACCCTTTCAAAGGCTTATGCGTAAATATTGGGGAGCTTGAAAGTGACGGCGCTTATAATGTTATACCGACCTATGCCAAATTATGGATGTCTATGCGCCCACCCCCAGGGGATAATGTAAAACAAAGGGAGGCTGATATTTATCAACTGGCTCAAAATGCTGAAACTGATACGCCCGACCTTGATACAATCGTGGCGTTTGAGCCCTTTGCGACCCATGATATTTCGGTCTTTAAAGGCCTGTTTTCGGGCATAGAGATTGTAGATCTGCCCTATTGGACCGAAGCCGCGATGTTAAGCGAGGCGGGCGTGAACACGGTTGTCTTTGGGCCAGGTCACCTAGAGCAAGCTCACAAACCCAATGAATATGTCGATATTGATCAATTAGACATTGCCGCGGCACGATATGGTCAAGCCTTGGAGCATGGCCTCTAATGGATATTCGTGAGACAATCCTACAAAGCCTTTCGGCGATTGGCGCGCAAAGAGACGCAAAATATTATGCAGAACTCTTTGCCAGACAGGACGCCGAGACCTTTGCAATGATTGTTTTAGATCCGCGTTGTCTCAAAAACCCATTATTGGAAGCTCTATCTTCAGCGCTAAGGATATTGTCTAATCTCGATCTTACACCTATCCTTATTGTAGGTGCATTAGGGGATCCGGGCGGCGCCAAAATCAAAGCGCAGAGCTTGTCGCGAGATCTTGAAAAATCCGGTGTTAAGAACATCAAGCTAGACACGGCGAGTTATGGATTGATCGCAGAAGTTCGTCGCAAAGCGCGCGCCGGTAATATGCCTATCCTTATTATGACGGACCGCAGAGGTAAGAAGAACCTCTCAACCCTCACAAACGCTTTCCAGCCTCGCAAACTCATCTTTTTACAACCGTCCGGAGGACTGAATCAAAATGGTCTCCGTAAGGAAACGCTAACGATTGAGCAGTTACCTGATTTTATGGAAACAGAAAACTTCTCAGCAGGACAAATCCGGTTCTTAGACACGGTCTTACAGCTCGACGCAGAATCTGAGAGCCGTCGGAATTACATTATTGCATCTCCCTTAAACCTATTGGGCGAACTTTTTACCGAGCGCGGATCGGGTACTTTGATCCGGCGCGGGGCGGACGTTGTCAAAGGGACGAGTTTTGACGCCTATTCAATTCCTAAATTATCAACCGCAATCGATACGGCATTTGAGAAACGACTAAATCTTGATTTCTTTGACACACCCTTAGCCTTTGGATGCGTCGATTCACAATACCGAGGTGGCGCCTTGTTTAAGTCCTTTGATACTGAGTCAGGTGAGATAACCTATCTATCGAAATTTTTCGTCATCCGAGAAGCGCGTGGCGAGGGCATTGGACGAGATATCTGGGATGCGGCCTGTGAGGATATGTCCTCATTTGTCTGGCGATCCCGACTCGAAAACCCTTTTAACGACTGGTACATGAAAAAATGTGACGGCATGCAAATTGCTCAAAGCAAAATGGGAGATATCTCATGGCGTGTATTTTGGAAAGGTCTTGATCCGCAGCGCGTACCAGATGCCGTTCAGGCCGTTATTTCAATGCCAGATGATTTTACCGCTTAGGAGCGAAACAGAATGAGCCTTAATATCACTGCTGCATTTGATGCGGGCAATATTATCGTCGATCACGCCACTGATCCGACGGATATCAGGTTACAAATCCGGAAAGATACAAATTCTGACTTCTTCCAATGGTTCCATTTTCGTATGACGGGTGCCAAAAACACAGAGTGTACCTTCCGTCTAACCAATGCGGCTAATGCCGCCTATACAGGTGGTTGGGAAAATTACCGCGTTGTGGCGAGCTATGACCGCGAAGATTGGTTCCGCGTCGAAAATACCCGCTATGAGAACGGACATCTTGTTTGGACCCATAGACCGGAATCAGACTCTGTTTATTATGCTTATTTCGCGCCATATAGCATGGAACGCCATGCCGATCTGATTGCAGATTGCCTGCAACATGATGGGGTTTCCCTTGATGTTTTGGGTCAGTCCATTGAAGGACAAGATATTGATTGCCTAAGCGTTGGCTCTGGCGAAAAAACTATCTGGGTGATTGCAAGGCAGCATCCCGGCGAGAGCATGGCTGAATGGTGGATGGAAGGCTTTTTAGCCCGGCTTTTGGACGTCGAAGATGATGCGGCACAATCTCTGCTGAAGTCTGCGCGTTTTAGAATTGTTCCAAATATGAACCCTGACGGGTCACGGCATGGCAATCTCCGTACGAATGCTGCGGGCGCAAATTTGAACCGTGAGTGGGGTGTGTCAACGCCAGACCGCTCGCCCGAAGTTGATTGCGTCATACATGCCATGGATGAGGATAAGCCTGTTCTTTGTCTAGATGTACACGGGGATGAAGCGCTACCCTATAATTTCATTGCAGGCGCCCAAGGCATTCCGGGTTATACGGAAAAACAAGATGCTGATCTCTTGGCCTTTTTAGAGGCTTATAAAAATGCGTCTTCAGATTTTCAGACCGAGGTCGGATATCCGATATCCAAACCTGGGAAGGCCAATTTGACCATGTGTACGAATTTTGTGGCCCATCGTTATGATTGCCTCGCCATGACCTTAGAAATGCCGTTCAAAGATAATGCCAATGCACCGGATGAAGAAGAAGGGTGGAGCCCGGACCGGTCCGCGGAACTTGGTGCGTCGACGATCGATGCCATGCTTTCTGTTGTTGAGGGCCTGTAGCGAGACGGGGAAACACTGATTGATTTCAATTTTTCCCCTTTTACCGACTCATATCTCGACTTAGAGAAGAGATATGCAGCAATATCTAGACCTACTCCGTCACGTCATGGAAAATGGCGTCGACCGTATGGACCGGACGGGCACTGGCACGCGCGGGGTCTTTGGCTATCAAATGCGATTTGATCTGTCCAAAGGCTTTCCCATGGTCACGACCAAAAAATTACATAAGAAATCTATCGTCCATGAGCTTATCTGGTTTCTGGCTGGCGATACGAATATTGGTTACCTTAAAGAAAATGGCGTTCGTATTTGGGACGAATGGGCTGATGAAAATGGTGACCTTGGGCCAGTTTATGGCAAGCAATGGCGACGCTGGGAGGGCCCGGAAGGCAAAGTTTTCGATCAGATCAAAACTGTTGTCGAGGCGATAAAATCTAATCCATATTCGCGTCGTCATATTGTGAGTGCGTGGAACCCTGCAGACGTAGATGAGATGGCGCTTCCGCCGTGTCATTGTTTGTTCCAGTTCCATGTAGCCAATGGGAAGCTATCTTGTCAGCTTTATCAGCGCAGTGCCGATATTTTCCTCGGCGTGCCTTTTAACATTGCCAGCTATGCATTGCTTGTACACATGATGGCCCAAATTTGCGAATTAGAGGTCGGAGACTTTGTTCACACATTTGGTGATGCGCATATTTATTCAAATCATTTTGAACAGGTTAAATTGCAATTGACCCGTGATCCAAAACCTCTGCCGAAATTAAAGCTAAATCCTGAGGTTCGTAAAATTGATGGCTTTACCTATGAGGATGTGAAAATTATTGGATATAAAGCCCATCCGCATATTGCCGGAAAAGTCGCAGTTTAAGTGACTTGCATCGGGGCATAAAGCGGGCCATCAAAACCAAAAAGATGAGAGGCTCGCTATGAAACATTATCTTGCAACATCCGCGGCGCTTTTGGCGCTTATTTCACCCTTAAGCGCGTGTGCCGATGATCTGACAAAATCGGTCAATGCTGATTATGATTATGTCCTTGAGCTGTATAAGCATTTCCATGAAAACCCAGAACTCTCTCTGATGGAGAAAGAAACTTCAGAACGTTATGCTAAGGAATTGAAATCATTGGGTTTTGATGTCACTGAGAATGTCGGTGATGATTGGGTGAGAGCAAAGGTCAAAAAGGACGTTGGAGAGGTCATGTCCGGTGTCGGTGGATATGGTGTCGTTGCGGTTTTGGAAAATGGCGATGGCCCGACGGTCATGTTACGGGCCGATATTGATGCGCTTCCGCTGCTTGAAAAAACGGGACTACCTTACGAGTCTAAAGCCGTGGGCAAAGACCATAAAGGGAATGAAGCGCCAATGATGCATGCCTGTGCGCATGATAGTCATATGGCCATTGCTGTCGGGGCAGCCCGTCAATTGATCGAGCACAAAGATAAATGGTCTGGCACATTGGTTATTATTGGCCAGCCAGCCGAAGAAATCGGATTGGGCGCTTTGGCCATGTTGGATGACGGACTATATGAGCGTTTTCCAAAGCCAGATTATGTTCTGGCGACCCATACATCGGGTTGGGACGCTGCGGGGACAGTCGCCTATACATCAGGCTATGCGCTTGCCAATGTTGATAGCGTCGATATTACCATAAAAGGCGTAGGCGCGCATGGATCTGCACCGCATATGGGAAAAGATCCGATTGTACTGGGCTCGCAAATTATAAATGCGCTTCAAACCCTTGTCTCACGCGAAGTTAACCCGCTCGAATCCGGTGTTGTGACCGTTGGATCCTTTCAAGCTGGGTATAAGCACAATATTATTCCAGATGAGGCGAAGCTTCTGATTACGGTCCGCTCTTATGACGATGATGTGCGTAAGACATTGCTGGACGGCATTGAACGGATCGCTATCGCACAGGCGTTATCTGCGGGTTTACCGGAAGATTTAATGCCTATTGTGGAATTTGAGAGTGATTACACGCCATCTACATTTAATGACCCAGAGATGGTCGCGCGCGTTATGGGCGCGATCGGCGCATCAATAGGCGAAGACAAAGTTGTTGAACGGCCGCCAAGCATGGGCGGCGAAGATTTCTCGCAATTTCATCGTTTCGACACATCTATCCCGACCTTTATATTCTGGACTGGCGGGGCAAATGCCAGGATGATGGAAAAATCGAAAGAAACCGGTCTTTTACCGCCTGCAAATCATTCGCCATTCTTTGCGCCTGAGCCTGAAGAGGCGCTTAAACTCGGCGTGCAGTCGATGACGGCGGGCGCGATTGAGCTATTTGAGCAATAGATCCGTAATAGCGCTGATAAAGATCGGTTGGATTTCCCCCGCGCCAAAAGCGAAATAGTATTGATAAATTATGGGCTTGGGTTTTTAGCAGGCCGAGATTTTGGAAACGACGCGCTGAGGTTTCGAGCCTTAGCTTGGATTTGTGAACACGCCCAACCGACCTAAGTTCACGGCGCAGAACTACATCTTCCAATAGGGGAAAGTCGAGTAAATCTAGGTCGAGCTTGTCATAGTCGGCGCGCCTAAAGAAAAAGCCTTGATCACCAAAACTACTAATAGATGTGTCAAATTTGCTGAAAAATGCGAAACAGGACAATAGTGGAGACGTCTTTGAAAAGTGGATTGGAAAACATCCAAGTGAGATAGTCTTATCAGACATCGCCCCGTGAATGTCTTTGACACTGTCTGGGTGTGGTGAGCTGTCTGCATGTAGGACCCAAATCACATCTTCTTGGCTTTCCTCTATGCCTCTTTTTATTTGGGGGCCTCGACCTTTTGGGGCGTGTATATATCTTATCGGCGATGTCTTGGATGCGTCTAAAATAAAATCAGGCGTCAGACGTAGCTCCGCATCGCTGATGATTATTTCTGAAATCTGATGTTCGGATAAGTTTGCTAAGAGAGATGCCAAAGCAATATCATCCCTGTAGCTTGGGATTACGACACTAATGGCCCGTCTTGTATGCATTAGAAGGCGGTACCTTCTGGCATGGATGAAGTTGCAAGTGATCTATCTTTCTGACTATCAGCATATTCGTCTTCGACCAGATCACGCAAATTTTTCAAAATGTCTGGAATACCAATGCCAACTTGTTTTCTGATAACTTTATCAGGAATCGGAAGGGATGGCTCAATCGCGGCTTGGTAAATGACGCGACTATGTGTGGGAGAAAGCGGGATAATATCCCACCGCCCGTCCTGGACTTTGAGATCACCCGATATTTTTGAAATTTTCATAACAAAACCTTCGAGTGCATTTCCAGAATATTCAGTCCTAAAGGTCGAATTGAACTTTGGTAAAAATGGGCTGACCGCAAATTTTTGCTTTCTGACATCCCAACTCATATCCTTTGATGTTTCGAGAATTATACATTCGCGAATATCGGGCGAAATTTCGTTTGCGCGTTCGCAATTCAGCATCATATCTTTTATCATTGAGGCGGGGGCCATAATATCAATGCCGCCTTTTGAAATACTCGGCGTGTGTTCTCGATTAGTATCTTTCCAGACAGATATTATTGCTTTTCCCATATTTAGCGTGGAAATTTCACCAGATGTGAGCTCTGCCTTTTCAAAGGCAAATGCATTGGATGACCACAAGAGTGATAAGAGTAGGGGGGGGATCAATTTCATGCGCCGCTGCTAGACGGGTAAGGGTAAATTTTAAACTAAGTTTCACTTCACATTTTTGCGTTCAAAACGTGTTTTGACTAACCACCAAATCACAATGGCGCCGACCATTTTGCCAATGATACTCATTGTAATATTAGGACCCGTCAATTGGTCCGGTCTTATCATCTCCGCCCCATATAAAAAAAGGGTTGTATCAAGAGGCGCGGCGACCGCCGATGACAGCAGAACTCGGGTTGAGAGACGGTATTTTGTAAAGGTATAAAGCGCCCAGTCTACGAGTTCCGCAATTGCAAACGCCCCGCCACTTGCTAGCGCGAGTTCTGGACCGGCCGCGATTGCTGTCAAAACAAGTGCGATGGCCATCGCGATCAACACATAATGCCCGACTTCTCTTTGCGCGAAATCTCTCACAACGAGTACGAGCCCTGTCACGATTGTAACGGGATTAAACGCCCAGCCGGGTAACACCTCCCACAAAGGCGCCCAGGTGAATGACCAATTTATGAATGGGATCAAAGCCACATAGACAATTGTCATCAGGGGTAAGCCAAATTTCCAACGATCTTTTCTTAAGAGTGTCGACATGAATGAAGGCCTTAGGCTAGGGGGTCTATATGACTACGAATCCAAAACTCAGTGCGATTGTCGCCATGGACCAAAATAATGTAATTGGCCGCGATGGCGACTTACCGTGGCGTTTACCCAGTGATTTAAAGCATTTTAAAACTGTGACCATGGGAAAGCCTTGTTTAATGGGACGAAAAACATGGGAAAGCTTGCCTTTCCCTTTGCCCGGCAGGCCTAATCTCGTTTTGACACGAGATCAGTCTTATAGCGCGCCCAAGGCAGAGGTCTTTCATGAGCCCAAATCCTTTATTGGCAAGGGGTTTGAATATGCTGGCCTATTAGGTCAAGACGAAGTCATGCTGATTGGAGGCGCACAACTTTATAAAGTATTCTTGCCGTATTGCGACCGCCTCTATGTATCACATATTGAGACAGAGGTAGATGGGGATGCTAAGTTTCCAGAAATTGACCCAGAAATTTGGCGTCAAACAACACGAAATAGACAGTCTCAGGGACCAAAGGACGAATTTGCGTTTTCAATCGCTGTCTATGACCGCATTTTCTAGGCAATTGAGTAGATGAATAGTCTTGAAACTCTCGGGCGACACGTCCACATGTAGGCCAACTGATTTTTCGGAGACGACATGCCTGATAATAATAGTCCATGGGGGCCAAAACCCGGCGGTGGAAAAGGTAGCAATGGGAATGGTGGGAATTCGCCATGGGGAAGTTCACCAAAACCCAATAAGCCCAATCTCGAAAATGTTGTTGGTTTTAAGAACCGGCAGCGTGGAGGCGGGGGCAGAAATGGTGGCGG
>CAYTLJ010000101.1:0-9125 GCA_964438555.1 uncultured Algimonas sp. | reverse complement strand
CCCCCGACCCCTTGATTCGTAGTCAAGTACTCTATCCAGCTGAGCTACCGGTGCGGACTCGTCTGATGACGAGGCGCGCCTTTAAGCCTATAAAAGGGGAATTCGCAAGGTCTTTTTCAGCCAATCACAGCTTTTTGGCGTAATATCTGACGGCCTTGTCAAAGGCTGGGAAATCCTGTTCGCCGAGTGGTTTAAAGCCAAACGCCTTATGAAAACGGTGAGAGCCAGGATTATCGGGCTTGGTGTTTACCTCACAGGCGAGCCAGTCATAGCCGCGGGCCCGCGCATGCTTTTCAACATCGGTATAGAGCTTTTGCCCAAGACCTTTGCCTTGCGCATGCGCGTCAATGATGATCCGGTCAATGTAAAAGAAATTTTTAAGATGGCCCGAGAGCCACGCCATATTCTTATGATTGGGATAGTCCACATCATGGGCATAGCCAATTAACACACCCTGCCCATCCGCAATCTGGCGCGCATAATCTGCGCGCTCTAACACATAGGACAGCCCGGCCTCATCCAGCGCAGAGAGCCAATGCACAAAGGTCTCATTCATGCGCAAGAGGTTTTTATGATGCCGTTTTTTAATATCCAAAATCATTGCGCGGCTAGGACACCCCGCGTTAAAGCGCGGGCTGTTGCGCGCGCAGCAGCGGCGCCGAGGTCTGCCAAGGCGACGGGACTGTCACATGTTTTATCACCAATACTGAGCGTAAAAATTGTATCCCCATCGAGCGGCGTATGGGACGGCTGAACCGCCAGAGCGATCCCGTCTTGGGCCATAATAGCCAAGCGTTTAAGCTGTTTTTGCGATAGTTTGGCATTGGTCAGAACCGCGCCGATCACGGTGGATTGCCCGGCCCCGCGCAGGAATGATAATTTCGTATCTTTGGCTTGCGTCCATTTATAATCCTTGGGCGGATGCACACCGCCAAATTCATCGCCCCGTTCAAACGCCCAGGCCCATGGGCATGTTGTTCCGGGCATGAAAGGCGAGCCAACCGGATTGGCGGCTATGACGGCCTGAACCGCGATCCCGTTCACAGTTTCGCTGGCAACGCCCAGACCGCCTGCATAGGTCCCGGCGGTCGCGCCAAATCCGGCACCTGCTGAGCCTTCAATGATATCATGTGAGGCCGCCTCACAGGCTTGTCGTGCAAGGCTGTGAAAGGGCGGCGTCTCGCCCCAATCCTTATCGCCGCCATTGGCATTATCAAAAAGAATGGCCGACGGCACAATCGGGCTGACGGGAATGGGCGCGGGTCCGGGGGCATATCCCCTGCCCTGTGTGCCTAGCCAGGAGGTGACGGCATCTGCGGCTGCAAGACCGTAAACAGACCCGCCTGAGAGCACCACAGCATGGACCTGATCGATCAGGCCGCCATCTTGTAAAGCCGAGATTTCACGTGTGCCCGGACCCCCGCCGCGCACATCGACAGAGGCTGTTGCGGGCTGATCCGGCAAAATCACGCTCACCCCCGTTTTCACACGGGCATCATGTGCTTGACCCACTTTATATCCGTTTAGCGTTTTAACCATGGATGCGATCTATCTCTCCCTCATATTTTGTCAATTCGGCAGTGCTTTTTTGGCGACCGATAATGAGGATGATCATAGCGACAATCCAGCTTCCCCATTTCTCAATGAAATCTGCGAGCGGGCCGGCAATATTTGAAAAAATCACGGCAATCGAAAATCCGGCAATAATGGCACAAGGAATGAAGAGATCTTTTAGGTTCCAGCCCAGACATTTGACAAGGATGGTCGGACCAAAGGCAGCGCCCAGCGCCACCCAGGAAAAGAGGACACGGTCAAAAATAGCTTCGGGTAAGGTCAGGGTCAAAATAACGGCAAGCACAGCAATCCCAACCATAGACAGGCGTCCCGCGAGAAGCGCCTTTTTCGGATTAGAATATGACACGCCACTATCATGGGAGACCGCACTGGCGGCGGCCAGTAATAGGCTATCGACAGTGGACATCACGGCTGAGAGGACCGCCGCAATCACGATACCGGCCAGAACGGGCTGTAAAAATTCTTGTGCGGCCACAAAAAAGAGGCTCTCTCCACCTGTATCTACATTTAAAGCACGCGCAGAAAAAGCAAGGCAAATCAGCCCAGAATAAATCACGACACCCCAGCCTATCGTAATAAAGGCCGCTTGTTTTCGCGCGCGCTCTGAGCGTACCGCCATAATCCGGTTTAGGAGTTGCGGCTGTCCAAGCGCGCCTAGCCCCGTTCCAAATAATCCCATCACAACCCCGATCCCGGCCATACCAAGCGCGCCTTCGGTAAAGCTGAAATAATTTTCAGGGTGTGAGACCTGTAGCGTATCAATGACCGCCCCAAATCCGCCAGCCGCCGTCAGGGTCGCTATGGGCACAAGGATACAGGCTGCTATCATCACAGCAGCTTGGAGGGCATCCGTGATTGAGGCCGCCCAAAACCCGCCCAATAGGCAATAGGCGATAATAATTGCGGCGCCGATACAAACGGCTTCAATGGCGTTAATATCAAACACGTCGCTCAAGGCATTGCCCGCCGCCTGAAATTGGCTGGAAATATAAAAAACAAAACAAAATAGGATGAGCGCCGCGCATAAAAGACTTGTTATGCGTTTGAGCTTTGCGTCTTGGCCTTCGGTTATAAAATCAACAATGGTCAAATGGCCTTTGGAAATCGTCTCTGCTCTAAGGCGCGGCCCCATAACAAACCAGGTTAAAATATAGCCGCCAAAAATACCGGGTACCAACCAAAGCCCGGCAACACCTCGGGTGAATAGAAAGCCCGTAAAGCCAAGCAAGACCCAGGCGGAGCTGGTCGAGGCCGCATAAGACAAGCCCGCTGTCCAAGCATTTAACCCGCCCCCAGCCAGAAAATAGTCAGATTCCGTTTTGACACGGTAAGAGGCCCACCACCCAATCAAGAGCAACACAAGCTTATAGGCAATCAGCGTGACCAAAATGATCATTGTGTTTGACATAATCTCTCCCATGACCCGCACCTTCAATCCATCAAGGCGGATCTGATTTTGCAAATGTGGCATTGCTGAGCGCTAAAGTGAAGCACAACTCTGGGATTCTATAAAACTGTAAATCTGAGGTGATCCGTCATTTTCATAGCCTATATTCCGGTCTAGTCTGACCCTATGTCCGAGCCTTGTCAGATCTATCTCTTAACGCCGCCTGTGATCTCTGATGTGGACCGCTTTTGTGCGGCCCTAGAAGAAACACTTACTGCTGCCCCCGTGGCCTGTTTGCAAATCCGCCTAAAAGAGCTTGAAAATTCAGCCTTGGTTCAGGCCGGACGCGCTATTTCAGAGATATGTCATGCGGCAAATATTGAGGTCATTCTGAATGATCAGCCAGAATTGGTTGCTGAAATAGGCGCTGATGGCGCGCATATCGGGCAGGAAGATATGGACTATTTTTCATCTCGAGAGCTGCTTGGCGGTGATGCTATTCTTGGTGTGACCTGCCATAATTCGAAAGAATTGGCCTTTGCTGCAGCCAAGGCCGGGGCTGATTATGTCGCATTTGGTGCGTTTTTTGACACACCGACAAAGACACCCAAGGCGAAAGCCGAATTGGAGATTTTAGAATGGTGGCAGGAAGCCGTAGAAATACCGTGTGTCGCAATTGGCGGGATCACAGTGGACAATGCGAAATCCGTAATTCAGGCCGGAGCGGATTTTATCGCCGTCTCTTCGGGGGTCTGGGACCATCCGGATGGGCCCGCCATGGCAGTGTCGCACTTCTCGCAGCTCTGTGCGGCGCATACGCCGTCCCGGCCCTAGCCTCGCCGACGCTCGATAATCCGATTGAAATTGAAGAAAACCTCGCAGCCGCTCAAAGCGCCTTTAATGCAGGACAATATGCTGCCGCACTGACGCGGGCGAAAACCGCCGCCAATTTGGGCAGCACGGACGGGGCGATCATGGCGGGCTATATTTTGCGCTATGGTAAGGCCGGTTATACGGATATGAAGGGTGCGCGCGAATGGTATGAAAAAGCCGCAGCCAAAGGCCATCCCGACGGATTTGTGGCTTTGGGTGAAATGGGCATTCGGGGACAGGCAGGCCTGACGAAAAGCGATGCGGTTAGCTGGTTAACCCGTGCATCCGAAGCGGGCCGGACAGATGCGATGCGCGCGCTTTCAGATCTTTACCGCACAGGACAAGGTGCCTCTAAAAATGCGGGTAAGTCCCAAGATTTACTGAAGCAGGCCTCTGAGAGCTTTGATGCTGAGGCGACAAAAAGATTGGGTGACAGCCTATTTGAATCTGATGCAAAAACTGCGCTTAAACATTATGAAGCGGCCGCCGCAGCTGGTCATTTAGAGGCCGCCTATATTGCCGGGATCATGTATGCCGAGAATTTTGACATTAGACCCAATTCCGAAAAATCGGCACAATATTTAAAACAGGCGGCCTATGGCGGCCACCCCGCCGCGATGGCAGATTATGGGCTTAGGGTCTATCAAGGCTATGGTGCCGAACGCTCTGCAGAAGACGCTGCTGAATGGTTTCGCAAATCCGCTCTGGCAGGCGATTCAGAAGGTCAATTCCTATATGCCTTTACCCTTGCCAAAGGTGACGGTGTGGAGGCTTCCTTGGAAGACGCCTATTATTGGGTCTTGAAGTCTAACGAATCCGGCGTTGAGTCTTACGATTCTGATCGGACAACTTTAAAAGAAGGTCTTGAAGGAAAATTAGACCTTGCCGCACAAGACCGCGTCAAAGCCAGACTTTAAACGCAAATATATCCATATAATTCACAGAAACTGACACGCATCCCATCCAAATGAAATGGGTGTCGTATTAGAGACTAGACTTCATATAATTCTGGTTGGAATCTCTTCATGATACGTTTGTTTTTGCCGATATTAGTCGCGATGCTGAGCGTCGGGTCGGCTATTGCGCAAAATACAGGCGGCGTGTTTCCGCCCGGTTTTGGCGCAGACCATAAATCCGCACAATACCGGATTGCGATCGACACAGATGCGAACCGCTTTAATCAACGTTTGCATTATCAACAATCAATTGACGATCACCGCCTTTGGCGCGTTCTGGTACAAACCCGAGAAACCGACAGCTCTGATGTCGATTTTGACTTTGTCCAAGCCGAGCTCTTTTGGGAGTTTACCCAACCCAAAGATAAATACCGCACTGGCATAAGGTTCGATGCGCGTTTGCGCGATGATGACCGCCCTGGACAAGTGGGAGTTAATTGGGCGCATGAATGGAATTTTGATGATGGCTGGCAGGCCCGTCTTGTTGGTCTGTCCTCGCTCCAAATTGGTGAAAACCGGAATGACGGAATTTCGCTGCAACCGCGTGCCCATATCGCCAAGACACTCGGTTCGGGTCCGAAGCTGGGCATTGAATATTTTGGAAGCCTTGGAAATACTGAGAACATCACAATTAGCAATGCCCGGCAAACGGTTGGGCCCTTTGTTTCGACCAAGGTTGCAGGCAAGACGACGCTCTATAGCGGCCTGCAATTCGGTCTCACAGATGTAGCGCCGGATACAGAGTTACGGCTTTGGGTCACGCAAGGCTTTTAGAGCCAAAAACAGGTTTAGTTTAAATAGGATTGCAATTTCGCCATGGCCGGCATGGCATTTTGCTTGAGGCGTTCGAGGATCTCAATTTTCGCTTTATCTGATTTATCGACCTCGCTCACCATTTTGGAAAACCCATCTAAGCGCGCTGAGCGCATCCAATGGCGGAGGGCTTTATTCTGCCCCCAAAGATACTGGTTCATCATATTTTGAGATGTCATGCGCACAAATGTGTCCAAATTATCTGGTAAGGGTACAATCGCCATGAGGCGGTTCTTCTCAGCTTCACGCTCAATATGGGTCTCGATCCAAGCGGTGAGCGCGGCTGAAAAAACAGGCTGATAGGCCCGAACCGTTTGCGGGGTGATGCGACCGCCATCAAATATTGGTTTCTCAACATAATCTTTGACCGCACTTGCCGAACAATCAACCATGACATGCCCTAATGTTGGTTCCGTACGCCCATTTACAAAACTCAAATGATCCTTGTTAATTGAGGCCACATGTCCTTTGCGCACTATATCTTTAACCGCGCGCAGGACCTCGAGTTCCGCTTTTGAAATCGTCGCGCCGTGAAACATGGCCGGCTTAATAGTGGGATCTAGGCGCAATAAATATCCGCACGCCTCAAGCCGGTCAAACATGTCACCCTTAGATGTAGACGTCGCAATAGCTTCGAACATTGCAGCCTGTGTCCCAATTGTTTTTTCGAAAAAATCTGGGTCGGATTGCGTGTTTGCGCGGTCAAGCAACCACGCATCGCGTGAGATAATCCAGCGAATTTTAGAAGGTGGCACCTGATTTTCCAACAGCCACAAAATCGCATCTATGCCTGTTTTACCGCCGCCAATAATTGTAAAACCTGCCGGGCTTGTTTGAAGGGCGGGCAGATCATTAATTGGAATGAATTTTACCTCGGGCGCAACCGAAAAATTGGGTGTGTGGGTCGCCGGAATATTTGTCTTTAGATAGGTGCAATCTACAATTTTTTTGAACTCCACTTGATAGCTCTGCCCATTTAGGCGGTGTTGGACCTGACCGTCGCCTAGGTGCTCACAGAGGGGAAAATAACGAACCCGTCCGGAGGCCAGGAATTTATGGCGCATGACCCTATCATAATAAGCCATGATTTCATCCCGGCTCGCCAAATCAGCTAGGCCTTGATTTAATCCGGTTTTATCGCGCTTGCCCGTCGAAAGCTCTTTGGAATTCACACCATAATAGGCGCTGGGTTGATGCAAGGTCACAAATGGATAAGCCATATTCCAATGACCGCCAGGTTTGGCATAACGGTCAATCATAATGATGTCGGCTTTGGGGTTTTCATCGAGCAATGTATCGACAAAGGCCATGCCCATCGCCCCGCATCCAATAACAAGATAATCTGTTGAGAGGTGTTCCGTCATGACAGGAATAGTTGTCACACTTACCTAGAAAGGCAAGCGATTTTGATCAGCGGCTAATCCAATTTGAAAAAATTAGTTGAGTGTTCGGGCGATCCGGAAACCATAATCATCATAGCGATAATCTGTGACATATCTAACGCGTGCAGCAGCCCGCATTTGATAACCATGTGTCACCCAGGACCCGCCCTTCATGACACGAAATTTGCAATCCCCATCCTTGCGCGCAGCCCCAGTTCCGGGGGCACCTTGATGATCCGCATTCCAGCAATCTTCGACCCATTCATATACATTTCCATAAATATCATGGATACCAAATCCATTGGCTGCATATTGGCCAACAGGTTGCGTTTTCCGAAGATAAGGCCCGGTTTCACCCGATATGTAAGGTGCCTTGCCATCAAAATTTGCGATGCGCGCTGAGATACCCTGACCGTCATGTCCAAAGGCTGATGTTTGACCAGCCCGTGCGACATATTCCCATTCGGCCTCAGAGAGAAGCCGGTAAGTCTTTCCGGTTTTTTGGTTTAGCCATTTTATATAGCTTTGGGCATCCTCAAAACTGATATTGATGACGGGTCGATTACCTTTGCCCCATCCCCCGTCTTTGGGCCTATAGCCATTACATCCACCACCCGCGACGCATTTATCCCAATCATTAAACGTGATCTCATATTTCCCAACTTCAAAGGCATAATCGATAAATGTCGTTTGCAAGGGATTTTCAAAACGCGCGCGTTTTAACTCATTTTGGGGTGATCCTAATTGACCTTGTCCAGCTTGAATAACCACCATTTCAATTCCCATCGGTGAACTGGCGGCAGGTAGTGGAAAAGACGTTGGCTGAATTACGGGACTTGTGATAGGTGCAGCTGCGGCTTCCTCAGCTTGGGTTTGCGCGTGGGCCAATAAAGGCATAGCGGCAGCTGATATTACGAGCCCTAAGATTGAAAGCGTTTTTAAAAAGCGCATAAAGACTTTTTCCGTTTCGTCGAATGATTACCCATAAGGATAACGACTCACTTATACGACAAACGTCTGACTTCAGTATGAAGGCCACGTTAATCCAAAGATAAAATTTAAGTTATCTCGCAGCAAGTTTTACGCTTGCGACATCGCAACCCCATCTTCAAGGCGTGATCTTATACCTCATCCACCTCTGTCAAGGCATAGACTAAGCTGGGTGACAGACTTTAAGATAATTTAATAATCATAGCCCGGATTTGTCCGGTTGAGCTTGCGCAAGAGACCTGGCCAGACCAGATTATCGCCCATACCTGGAATAAAGGCTGCAGCGCCTTGTTGATAGACACGATCCCCCATTTCAGGTGGCTCTTCATGCAAGAGATCTTCATGGCCCGCACTTTGTGCAAAGATCTGGGTTTTGCAGGCATTTTCTAAAAAATACATCCGTAAAAATGCCGTCCCACATGTTGGACCCAATGTGAGCAAACCATGA
Source organism: uncultured Algimonas sp. (assembly GCA_964438555.1). Lineage (GTDB taxonomy): Bacteria > Pseudomonadota > Alphaproteobacteria > Caulobacterales > Maricaulaceae > Litorimonas. Next base: position 701 of record CAYTLJ010000101.1, on the reverse strand, counting down.
TTGCGTAACATTAAAAGCGATTTTGAGCCGAGATTTGCGACGATGCGTTCACGTTCATCGAGCTCAAGTGCAATCCCCTCATAATCGTGATAGGCTAGATCATTATAGACCTGCATAGCCATTTGCGTATAGCGGCGCAGGCCTTTTTTCTGGGCTGAGACAGCCATGCCGTATGGCGTGTGCGTATGGATAACACAGCCCGCATCTGCGCGTGCAGAGTGGACAGCGGAATGAATGGTAAAACCAGCAGGATTGATAAAATAGTCTGTGTCTTGGCAGAGTTTCCCCTCGCCATTTATCTTGACCAAAGCTGAGGCCGTCATTTCATCAAACATGACGCCATAAGGGTTGATCAGGAAACGATGTTCGCCGTCTTCATCCGGAAGGCGCATGGAAATATGGGTGAAGACCAAATCTGTCCAACCGTGCATTGCGCATAGGCGGTAGGTCGCCGCCAAATTGCACCGCATCGCCCATTCTGTCTCTGACACCTCACCTTCAAGGCGTTTTATCTGTGTCGGGTCGGGGATATTAAACCCGCTCACACCTTTTACCGCTTCGGATGCCTTATTCTCAGTCTGCGCATTCATAGTCGCACTCCAATATTCACTTTGCCCCATTGATAGCTTGCGTCAAAAATTTCGCAAGTTATGGCAAGTCATGATTTCTGCATGGACATTTGGAATATTGCCCGATGGTCG
>CAYTLJ010000100.1:3851-9148 GCA_964438555.1 uncultured Algimonas sp. | reverse complement strand
AAAATATAATATGACATCATTCCGGAACGGCTCTATGAAGCCCTATGCGTTGTCCATTTTGTTCATCCGAAGACACTCAAGTCAAAGACTCCCGTCAAGCCGAAGATAATACGGCTGTGCGCCGGCGCCGCCAGTGCAATAATTGTGGTGGGCGGTTTACGACATTTGAGCGGGTGCAATTGCGCGAGTTGATCGTAATCAAGAAATCTGGCCGACGAACGCCGTTTGACCGGTCCAAACTTGCGCGCTCAATCCAGATCGCTTTGCAGAAAAGACCTGTGGAGACTGAACGGGTTGAACAAATGATTTCAGGTGTTGTGCGCCAATTGGAATCTGGTGGTGCCACCGATATTGAATCCGATCAAATCGGTCAGCTTGTCATGGATGGTCTGTCCAATTTGGATAAGATTGCCTATGTGCGCTATGCGTCGGTCTATAAGGACTTCAAAGAGACAGACGACTTTGCGACCTTTATCACGGATGAAAAGCTAGGCGAAGCGCCCGGGGGCGAGAGCTAGTCTTGGAACGTCCGCATATTACACTCAAATTGGCGACCTCATTGGACGGCAAGATTGCGCTCGCAAATGGCACCTCAAAATGGGTAACAGGTGAGGCCGCTCGCGCCCATGGTCGGGCTTTGCGCGCTGAGCATGGCGCAATAGCAATTGGGGCAAATACAGCAGAGCTGGACAATCCCAGATTGACAACGCGGATATCAGGAAAGTCTGATCCTGTGCGGGTTGTCTTTGATCGGCGTCTACGCCTAAAGCTTGACTCTAATTTGTGCGCAACCGCCAAAGAGACACCGCTTTGGATATTTAAGGGCAAGGGGCAAGACGACCGCGCGAAAGCGATAGAAGAATTGGGGGCAAGGGTCCATACAGTCCCCAGCCATGCGGCTGGCCTCGATTTGAAAGCTGCTTTATCCGTCATGACTTCAAATGGAATAAAGCGCTTGCTGATTGAAGGCGGCGGCACGCTGATTGCGAGTTTTATACGCTCGGGCTTTTATGACACACTCCATTGGTACCGTGCCCCCGTCATTTTGGGAGGAGATGGCCGAAATGCGATTGGGGATTTGGGCCAAACAGAAATGCAATCAGTTTTGCGTCTAAAACGTATCAAGAGTGACATGATAGGCGAGGATATACATGATCTTTTTGAGCGGGTTGAATGATGTCGGGTGACGTGAAAATGGACTGGCTTATGGATAGCTCTGTTTTACCTGAGGCTAATATGAGCCTAGCCCGTATGACCGTTCCTATGGGTGTTACGTCAGAGCGCCATAAACATGAGAGCTGTTCGGAAACTTTACATGTTTTGTCGGGTCATGTGGACCAATATATTGATGACATGGCCTTAAAGATGGGGCCGGGCGAAACCTGTTTTATCCCGCAAGGTTCTGCGCATCACACGGTCAATATTGGGACAGAAGCGGCTGTGATAATGGTTAGCTATTCTTCTGGCCGTCGAGATTATAAACGGGTCTAATCATGTTCACGGGTATCATTACAGACATAGGACGGTTGAAATCTGTCTCGCGCGGCACAGGCGGCGCGTGGGGTGATACGCGTATGGATGTTGAATGCGCCTATGACACGTCCACGATTGATATAGGGGCCTCTATTTCACACGCTGGGGCCTGTATGACCGTGATTGAAAAAGGCTCGGACTGGTATGCCTTTGAGGTCTCAGATGAAAGCCTGTCAAAAACTACAATGGGCGATTGGAGCGTTGGTCACAAAATCAATTTGGAACGCGCTCTCACGGGAGCCGATGAATTAGGCGGGCATTTGGTAACGGGTCATATTGATGGTGTTGGCCAGGTTACGGGTCGCGAAGAAATTGCGGGCTCGCTAAAACTGGATTTTGAAGCGCCAGAACATATTGCATTTGGGATTGCACCCAAGGGCTCTATTACGGTGGACGGCGTCTCGCTGACCGTGAATATGGCCACAGATACGGCGTTTTCGGTCAATATCATCCCCCATACTGCGGTAGCGACGACATTAGGGCAATTACAGATAGGCGATAAAGTAAATCTGGAAATGGACCTCATCGCCCGCTATGTGGCGCGCTACCTCTCAGCCATGAAAGATAAATCATGACAGATCTGAACACTGCGACATTTGACGATGTGTATCAACTCGCCACCCCCGAGGAGATCATCGAAGACGCTCGCAATGGTCGCATGTATATTTTGGTCGACGCAGAAGACCGCGAAAATGAAGGCGATCTGATTATTCCGGCGCAATTTGCTACACCCGATGCGATCAATTTTATGGCACGGTTTGGTCGCGGTCTGATTTGTTTGGCCATAGAAGAGCAAAAGGCCGATATTTTGGGATTAGAACCACAAAATAAAAATAATGCCTCGCGGTTTGAAACCGCCTTTACCCAGTCTATCGAAGCCCGCGAAGGCGTGACAACAGGGATTAGCGCGGCTGACCGGGCTTTGACGATCCAAGTTGCGATTGATCCCGACAGCCGCCCAGACGATATTGTTACGCCGGGCCATATGTTTCCGCTCATTGCCAAAGATGGCGGCGTCCTTGTGCGTACCGGTCACACAGAGGCCTCTGTCGATATTTCCCGCATGGCAGGTCTCAATCCTTCGGCCGTGATTTGTGAGATTATGAATGATGATGGGACTATGGCGCGTCTGCCAGACCTGATAAAATTTGCACAATTCCACGGTATGAAGATCGGAACGATTGAAGATCTTGTCGCTTACCGCATGCAAAAAGATCACTTCGTCAAATATGTTGCGAGCAGTGATTTCCGCTCTCAAAATGGCGATGCATTTAAAATCCACGTTTACCGCAATTTCCTGGACGGTCTGGAACATGTGGCCCTGTCAAAAGGCGAAGCCGTTCCCGGCAAGGAAAGTCTGGTCCGTGTTCATAAAATTGATTTTGCAGGTGATATATTATCCGAAGACAGTCCGCGCTCTGGCTTGATTTGGGACGCGATGAAACAACTCGCCGATCATGACGGCCATAGTGTATTGGTCCTGATCCGAGAAGGTTCGATTGACTCGCTCTTGGAAAGGCTGGGGGCGCATAAATCGAAGATTGATCGTAAATCTCAGACTATTCGAGAATATGGTGTCGGCGCGCAAATTTTGTCCCATCAAGGTGTGCGGAAAATGCGCTTGATTACGAATGTTATGCCAAAAATCATCGGCTTGGACGCCTATGACCTTGAACTGGTTGGTATAACTCCTCTAAAAAATACAAGGGCTTAGCCGTGAAAATTCTAGTGATTGAAGCGCGCTATTACGAGGCGATCTCTGAAGATTTGCTCAAAGGCGCGCTAACGCAGCTCCAGGCGACAGGGGCTGAGGTTGTCAAAGTGAACGTGCCAGGTGCGCTCGAAATCCCGCATGTAATTTCTTACGCTGAAAAAGCAGGTGCAGGATATGATGGATATGTTGCCTTGGGCTGCGTTATCCGCGGTGAGACGACACATTATGATTATGTTTGCCAAGAATCTGCGCGAGCCCTGATGGACTTGGCGGTTAATCAACAATTGGCCATTGGTAATGGAATTATCACGGTCGAAAATGAAGCCCAGGCCATAGCGCGCTCCAAGCCGGATCAAAAGGATAAAGGCGGTTTCGCCGCCTCAGCCTGTTTACGCATGATCCAAATCAGAGATGATTTGAGTAAAAAATGAGCGGGGCTAATCCGAAACTAAGACGTGTGTCACGGCTGAGCGCTGTTCAAGCTCTGTATCAAATGGATGTGTCCGGCACGCCGCATAAAGTAGTTATCAAGGAATTTCTCGATCACCGCTTTGGCTATAAGGGTGAGCCCGGCATGGTTCATGCGGATGAGCCATTTTTCGAAGATATTATGGCTGGCGTAGTCGCGCATCAATCCGGTATTGATGAGGCTGTCGAGAACCAATTAACCGATAAATGGCCGCTTCGGCGCTTAGATGCGACCTTGCGCGCGCTGTTACGCTCGGCAACTTACGAAATTATGCGTCGTCCAGATGTACCGGCTCTTGTAATCATCAATGAATATATGGCGATCTCAACGGAGTTTTTCTCTGGCAAAGAACCTGGCATAGTAAATGGGGTTCTCGATAAAATTGCCAAGAATGTTAGGGCCGCCGAATTTGGCCTGACAGCAGCCCATACCGCATCACAAGCCGAGACCGATGGATGAGCATGATCTCATTCGAACCTATTTTGCGCCTTTAGCGGGTGAGGGTGGGCTCAAACTCTTAGATGACGCCGCCATAATTGAGCCGTCTCCCTCGCATGATTTGGTTGTCTCGACAGATAGTTTTGTTGAAGGCGTACATTTTCCAATGGGCCATTATGGCGGGAATGTAGCCGAGCGGCTTTTGCGTACAAACCTGTCTGATTTAGCGGCAAAGGGCGCCAGACCCATCGGATATACGCTTAATCTGGCTTGGCCTAAAGGGATAGATATCAAATGGCTAAAGGGATTTGCGGCTGGTCTTAAAGACGTACAGGACCAATTTAGCTTTCATTTATTAGGTGGAGATACCGTTATTCTTGACGGTCCACTTGTGTCTTCTGTGACAATTTTTGGTCAAGTGCCGAAAGGGACAATGGTTCAACGTGCAGGCGCGCAAGCCGGGGATGATATTTGGGTCACAGGTAATCTTGGCCAAGCAAAACTCGGATGTGATTTGGCGCTCGGGAAAACTATTCATCCTAAACCTGCGGGTGATGATCTTTGGCATTTTGAAGAGGCTTATTGGCGGCCAGAGATACATTTATCCCTCAGACAGGTCTTGCGCGAGAAAGCAAGTTCCGCGCTTGATATTTCAGACGGAATTATCCGGGATGCGGGTCATATATGCCGCGCGAGCCAAATTGGCATGACATTGAATTTTGACGCCTTGCCTTTAACGAATGGTACTGAGAGTTGGGTTGAACAGCAGCCTGACCCCAGTCTGGCGCGACAGGCCCTATTTGGTTTCGGAGATGATTATCAAATCCTGTTTACCTCTGATCCGGGCCATCGTCAGAGTTGGTTTGATTTGTCGCGTGACCGCCGCATCAAATTATCATTGATCGGAGATGTTGTGAAAGGTGATAGCGTTAAATGTCTAGATATCAACGGCGTGCCCATGGCATGGGACGTTTCAGGATATAGCCATTTTTAAGTGACGTGGCTCAGCGCTTAGGTCGGTCCGCCGCCTCCACCGCCACCGCCGCCTGTATTTCCTGGATTATTGCCACCACCAAGACGGTCTGTTGGCAGGCGTCCGATCGTCCCAAAAATCTGTTCAAGGACAGATAGCTCGCGTCCACG
>CAYTLJ010000100.1:0-3751 GCA_964438555.1 uncultured Algimonas sp. | reverse complement strand
AGTGATGCTGCGAAGACAAGACAAAATATTTTTGTTGTCATGGATTTGTTAATTAGGGACATGAAGGTCACACATGAAGTTATCGATTGTGATGGACCTAGCCCTCCGTCATATGAAGAGCAAGACCATAACTGAATGAAGATTTGGTCAGAATTGATCAATCATAAGGCATGTCATGGGGTTTTTCTCTAATATCTTTAAAAAAGATGATCCGCTGAAGACGGATGGGCGACGTCTTTATAATAAATTGATGGCACAATCGCGCCAAACCCGTTTTTATGGAGAGGGTCGGTTTCCTGACACATATGATGGGCGTGTTGATGTGCTTACTCTCCATATTGCGCCGGTTCTAACGGTTTTAAACACACATGGTATAGACGGTGAAAAATTGAATCAGGCTCTATTTGACGAAATGAAAGATGACTTTGAAGTCGCGCTTCGAGAAGAAGCTTTGTCGGATGCGGGGGTCAAAAAACGTATCACGCCGATGATCTCATTATTTTACGACCGCGTACGCTCATATAGCAAAATATTGCATGATGGCGGGGATGAAGCCGCAATGCAGGTGGTTTTACGCGAATCATTACCAGACGGGGATTCGGAATTTGTGACAGGGTTAAGCGAATATGTGTTGGGTGTTCAGACTGATTTGACAAAATTGAGGTTAGGTCAAATAGCCCTAACCGATTTCAGTTTTCCTGTTATCTGACAATAGCCTAGATTTAGGCTGGGCTTGGGTGGTTTCGCAAGCTACATAGCTGCGAAACGGAATCTGTGCATGCTAGATGGATTGATCATATCAATCGATGCGATGGGTGGGGATGATGCCCCCGAAATTGTAATCAAAGGGATCGAATATTTCCTAACCCATGAGGGTGAAGGACGTCGTGCGCGTTTTCTTTTGCATGGAGACGAAACGGCTCTCGCGCCATTAATTGCCAATGCGCCGCGTACACGTGAACGATCTGAAGTCGTACATACCGATAAAATTGTCGCCATGGAAGACAAACCCTCCCAGGCGTTACGGCAAGGTAAAGGGTCCAGCATGTGGAATGCGGTGGCGTCAGTCAAAGGGGGGCAAGCTGGGGTTGTTGTATCTGCGGGCAATACTGGGGCCTTTATGGCTATGTCGAAATTACAACTCAGGCCCAAACAAGGGGTGCAACGGCCTGCGCTTGCGGCAAGTTGGCCCAATATGACCGGCGGTATGTCTGTTGTTCTCGATGTCGGGGCAAATATTGAATGCGATGCGTCTCAACTCACTGAATTCGCCATACTGGGAGAAGCCTATTACCGTGCGATATATGGAAAAAAATGTCCAACGGTTGGTTTGTTAAACGTTGGAACAGAAGACGGGAAAGGCAATGCGGTCGTCAAGGTCGCACATGAACGCCTGTCCCAATCTCAATTGGGAATAGACTATATCGGCTTTGTCGAAGGGTATGACATTTCCAAGGGCAGTGTCGATGTTGTTGTAACGGATGGCTTTACCGGAAATGTCGCGCTTAAAACCGCGGAAGGCACGGCTAAGCTCGTTGACAGCTTTGTAAAAAAGGCATTGCTTGGAAATTTATGGTCTAAATTCACATCTGGTTTGAATGCATGGTCGCTTAGACAGCTCCGAAAAAAATTAGACCCGCGCCGCATTAATGGGGCGGTGTTTTTAGGGTTGAATGGTATTGCCGTTAAAAGTCACGGCGGAACAGACCGCATTGGCTTTGCGAATGCTTTAAATATAGCCATTGGTCTGGCCGAGAGCGATTTCCAAAAAGCTCTGGATGCGCGCCTTGATGCGCTCCACGACGAAGATGACAATATCGGGTTTATCACATGAAAGCTGTCATTCGGGGGATTGGAAGTTACCTTCCAGACCGCATTTTGCCAAATGCGGAACTATCAAAACTGGTCGATACATCCGATGAATGGATCCGGGAGCGTACCGGTATTCATCAAAGACATATTGCTGCAGATGGCGAATATACCTCGGACCTCGGTGTCAAAGCCGCCAGCGCGGCGCTTGAACATGCTGGTTTAACGTCTGATGATCTGGATCTGATTGTTGTCGCGACCTCGACACCAGATTTTACCTTTCCCGCGACGGCTACAATTATTCAAGAAAAGCTCGGCATGCATCACGGGGCAGCCTTTGATGTTCAGGCCGTGTGTTCGGGTTTTATTTATGGCAGTCATGTCGTCAATGCGATGCTAAAGTCGGGCGCCGCAAAATCAGCACTTTTAATTGGAGCTGAGACATTCTCTCGAATTCTGGATTGGGAAGACCGCGGAACCTGTGTGCTGTTTGGCGACGGAGCCGGCGCAATGGTCTTACAAGCTGAAGAGAACCCAGAAAATGAGGCTGGTATACTTCATAGCTATGTCAGATCTGATGGCCGTCACCGTGAAATGTTATTTGTAGATGGAGGGCCGTCTCGCACGCAAACCGTTGGGCATTTGCGCATGTTGGGCAATCAAGTCTTTAAACATGCGGTTACAGATATTGCGCAGGTCATGCGAGATTGTGCAGACCAAGCTGGCGTACCGGTTTCAGAGATTGACTGGTTTGTACCGCACCAAGCTAATCAACGCATTCTGAACGCCGTGGCGCGCAAATTAAAGTTGCGACCAGAACAGGTTGTCTCAACGGTTGCAGATCATGCGAATACGTCCGCTGCATCCGTGCCGCTTGCGATGGATCGAGCCGTTAAAGACGGGCGCATAAAACGAGGTGATCTGGTTATGCTAGAAGCCTTTGGCGGTGGCTTTACATGGGGTGCGACATTGTTGCGATATTAGCACAATTTAAGAGAAATAATATTTTTATCCTTTCAGACCTTGAAATGATTTGTTAATTCTTGCTTAAAGGGGACATAATGAGTGGGTCATCTGAGAATACGCAAACTGTCACGCGCCAAGACTTGGCAGAAGCCGTCTATCGCGAAATCGGGCTATCTCGAACAGAGAGCTCCGCTTTGGTCGAATCTGTGATTGATCATATTGGAGATGCATTGGAAAAAGGTGAGCATGTAAAGCTTGCCGGGTTTGGAACGTTTTCGCTGCGTGACAAGAGAGAACGGATTGGGCGCAACCCAAAAACAGGCGAAGAAGTTCCGATTACGCCGCGCCGGGTTCTTGTCTTCAAGCCCTCGCAAGTTCTACGTGAGCGGGTCGATTCCGCTTTGTCAGAGAATTCGTGAAGGCCTCTCGCATGTATGCGTTTAATCGGTCAGAACGTTTTAGGCTAATATGAGTCAGAGCAGGACAGCATTAAAAACGACACGTGCGTTTCGGACGATTAGTGAGGCTGGTGAGGAACTCGACCTTCAACCTCATGTTTTGCGGTTCTGGGAATCTAAATTCCCACAAATCAAACCCATAAAACGCGGCGGCGGTCGTCGATTTTACCGACCAGATGATATTGAGTTTTTGCGCGGCATAAAAATTCTTCTCCACGATGAAAAACATTCCATCAAAGATGTGCAAAAGCTCATTCAAAAAAAAGGCGCATCACGCATAACGGATCTGGGTCGGTCCGTTGAAAAAGCGGCTCTTGATAAAAAGGTTACGGATACGGACTTATTGCCTGAAAGAATAATTCCGGGTGAGGGCGTCACAAAGTCGAAACCTAAAAAATCGAAAAAGAAAACGAGAATTGCGCCGGTTGAAGTACCCACTCCAGAACCAGACATGCCTCCAGTGGTGCAGGCTGTTCCAGAGCCGCCTGTAGAGGTGGTCTCAAAGGTTGAAGTGCCAG
>CAYTLJ010000099.1:0-9166 GCA_964438555.1 uncultured Algimonas sp. | reverse complement strand
GTTATTTCACTTTATCGTCTCAGCGCGTGACAATATTTGACGCCGGAATGACATTGGCGTCTTTCTTATCAAGCACTATATTTGATTTGGGTAAAAACCTGAAATGGCCATTAATATCGGTATTGAATAAGAGATCATCCTCAACCACGCCGCCGCCGACATTGTGAATAACAAGGGGCGTACCCCAATCAGATTTCTTATCCGAGATGATCCCTATATGTGGCAACCTTCCGCCTAATCGCCAGGTGACGATGTCACCGGGGCGGTAATCTTCAGGTTTTTTGGTAATCGGCACAGAGGCGCCTTTTCGTTTCAGAAAGGCCTCAAGGTTTGCAACCCGGCGATGATCAATATTTTTATCTGCGCGTTTCAGCCCCCAATTTTTAGGATAGCTTGAAAAATTGCGTTTCATGTCTTCATGCACGGCTTTTTGAAAATCGAAGTTCAGGGCCGCGCGAAAGGTCCGAATGACAACATCGGTACAGACCCCGGTTGCAGGATCAACATCGCCAGCTGGGTAGGACAATTTCACATATTTTGGATCATAGCGAATATCGAGTAATGTCCGTGCGCGGGCGGTTTCAACCAGCTTTACATTAGCAGGTTTAACCGCTTGAACCGTATCAGCCACAGCGGCCGGGCCGACGGCAAGCCATCCAAGGATCAATAAAGAGCTAATCACGTTGCGCATTGGAAATTTCTTTTGGGGCGATTTTCATCTGTTAATGTTCAACAGACCTATAAGCGGCACCAGTTAAAAAAAATTAAAACTACACTTACGTGACTATCTTTTAACCTGCGCCTTTAAAATTATCGAGAAATGCAACGAATCTATCTTCTGGTATAAAACAGGGAAGTTCCCAAAACAAAATTCGCTGTCCGCCAATATCGGAATTGTCGACTGATCCCGCGCCGTTCCACACAGTCACGTGACCACTAAAACTATTTCCATCTATATTAAAATCCATCAGCAAGATACCGGGCTTGGCTGGGATGTCCCAGGTTGTACCACTTCCATCAATTACCGCGAAATCCGGCTCGCCAAATTCTGAGATGAGATAATCTTCCATATCCACAACCCGGTATATATACTGATCCTTATTCCCTCCAGAGACGGATTTATTGTCCTTTTGTCGTGGAATTTTATAGCCCGCCTTATTCAGCATATGAGACAATCTGACAGAGCACGCATTTGTCCAGCGACCCTGATCATGGGGCAGGTTACCATTTATCTCGACATAGCCGCCAATTTCACCCCAAATGCCTTCTGGGCGGTCATAAAGATAATTCTCCCACATGATCTGCAAATTTGGACGATCCGCCATTTTACCTTTGGCGAGGAATTTTTCCCCGCAGACCAAAGGTTTTTGAGCACCATATATGAGGGGCTCATATTTCTTATCATCAGTTTCAACGCTGGGGGGTTCAGGCGCCTCATTGGTCGATTGCGTATTTGCGTTTTCATCAGCCGGTTTGGTCGTTGCGCATGCAGATAGGGCCAAAAACGATATTAAAAATATACCCGTTTTAAATCTAAACTTTATCATGCCCAATCCCGAATTTAGCAAAAAAGCCTAGTCTCGATTTATCATTGGATCAAGAAAAGAGGGGGAGTTTTCCCGAATTTCTATTGCCTGAGCTTTGACACGGTTTGCATATTGCCGCCAAAATAAAAAAGGCCTGCCCCTGAGGGGCAGGCCTTAAAGCGTTTATATATTGATCTATATTCTAGGCAGCAGGCGGGGCGTAGCTTGTTAGCTCGATCCCGTCGACAGCCGCGACATATTCTTCGATTTTTGGCGTACGGCCCAAAATGGTTGATAGGACAACAACCGGCGTTGACGCCAATAGAGACTCACCGACTTTTTCCTCAGAGTCTTTTACAACCCGGCCTTGGAAGAGACGCGTCGATGTGGCCATGACAGTGTCACCTGGTTCAGCTTTTTCTTGGTTACCCATGCAAAGGTTACAGCCTGGACGTTCGAGATATAGAACATTGTCATATTTCTTACGCGCATCATTTTTCGGATTATCATCATCAAACACAAAACCGGAATATTTCGTGAGAATATCCCAATCGCCTTCTTCTTTGAGCTCATCGACAATATTATAGGTTGGCGGTGCGACAACGAGCGGCGCTTTAAACTCAACCTTGCCATTTTGCTTTTCGATATTTTTGAGCATTTGCGCGAGTATTTTCATATCGCCCTTATGCACCATACAAGAGCCGACAAATCCGAGGTCAACTTTCTTGTCGCCACCATAATATGAAATCGGACGGATCGTATCATGGGTATAGCGTTTAGAAACATCATCATTATTGACGTCTGGATCAGCAATCATAGGCTCATTAATGGCATCGAGATCGACGACAAATTCCTTATAATATTTCGCATTATCATCCGGCAATAAGGGCGGGTTTTCCCCTGATCGAATGCCGTCAATCCGCGCATTGGCGCGGTCGATAAGACCTTGTAGCACCTGTTTCTCATTATCCATGCCTTTATCAATCATGACCTGGATACGTGATTTTGCGATTTCTAGGGATTCAATCAGCGTATCAGGCTCGGAAATACAGATAGAGGCTTTGGCCTTCATTTCGGCCGTCCAGTCTGTGAATGTAAAGGCCTGATCTGAGAGCAAGGTTCCGATGTGAACTTCGATGATACGGCCTTGGAAGACATTATCACCGTCAAATTCATCCAGCATTTGCGCTTGGGTCGCATGAACGACATCGCGGAAATCCATATGGTCTTTGAGTGTGCCTTTAAAGGTCACTTTGACCGATTGCGGGATTGGCATTGTCGCTTCACCTGTTGCGAGCGCAAGGGCAACCGTGCCCGAGTCTGCGCCAAAGGCAACGCCCTTGGACATTCTTGTATGAGAATCGCCACCTACAATTACAGCCCGGTCATCAATTGTCAGATCATTCAAGACTTTATGGATAACGTCCGTCATGGCGTGATATTCGCCCTTTGGATCACGCGCTGTAATCAAACCAAATTTATTCATAAAGTTCATGAGCTTTGGAATATTTCTTTGTGACTTGAGATCCCAAACCGACGCTGTGTGACAGCCCGATTGATAGGCGCCGTCGACAGTCGGCGAAATCACCGTGGCAGCCATCATTTCAAGCTCTTGCGATGTCATAAGACCTGTCGTGTCTTGAGACCCGACAATATTGACCGATACCCGAACATCAGATCCCGCATGTAAAGGTTTATCGCTCGTCTTGCCAAGCGCATTGCGGTTAAAGATTTTTTCAACTGCGGTGAGGCCTTGATCCTCATGAGAGATTTCTTTGGACGTCGCATAGACAGGCGGAACGGCAATGCCGAGAATGCCAGCTGCTGTTGTTTGTAATTTTTTGCCAAAGACAACGGCGTAAGAGCCTTTCGCGCGAATAAATTCGAGCTTTTGCGGGGTGAGAGCTGAGGAGATATCGCAAACGGCTTTGCCGGATGCATCATATAAGGTCTTGTCCTTGGTATTAATGGTCAGCACGGTTCCCGTATCAATCGGGAAGACTTGCTCGAGGACAGGCTCATCATCTTCATCCATGATAGGCTCGCCGCTCGCGTCGAGTTTTTTGACCCAGTTCTTAAGATCAACCCCGACACCGCCGGTCACGCCGACTGTTGTCAAAAAGATCGGCGAGATACCATTTGTTCCGCCAACAATCGGAGCGATATTGATAAAAGGCACATAAGGGCTGGAGCTGATGCCTGTCCAAAGCGCGACATTGTTCACGCCTGACATACGTGATGAGCCAACACCCATTGTCCCTTTATCAGAGACTAACATCACACGTTTATTCGGATGTTGGGCCTGAAGGTCTTTAAGCGCCTTTTGCTTGGCCTTATCATGTTCAAACATGCATTGTCCGTGAAGCTCACGATCAGAGCGAGAATGCGCATCCGCACCAGGTGATAAAAGGTCAGTTGATACATCACCAATGGCCACAACATAGGTGACAACCTCAATCGTCTCTTCAACATCGGGCAATTTCGTAAAGAACTCCGCATTGGCATAGCTTTTTAAAAGCTCAGTCGCCAATGCATTGCCGCCTTCATGCGCGGCTTCAAGCCGGTCTGTATCGGCTTCATATAAGAAGACTTGGGTTTTTAGAACCGCAAGGGCCTTCGCTGCGATTGAGCTGTCTTCGCCGAGTAAAAGATCAATCAGAACTTTGACAGATGGGCCGCCTTTCATGTGCGACAGAAGCTCAAAGGCGAAGTCTGGCGTAATTTCATCGACGACGACCTGTTCCAAGATAATGGCTTTGAGGAATTTAGCTTTTACGCCTGCCGCAGATGTTGTTCCTGGTAGGGTGTTATAGATGAAAAAATTGAGCGATTGGTCTCTATGCGGATTGTCTAAGTCTAAAATCTGGTCGATTAACTCTAAGACCAAGGCGTCATCTTCAATAGGCTGTGGTTGAAGCCCATTTCCTTTTCTCTCTTCGATTTGTTCCAGATATTTTGTGTAAAGGCTCATAGTCATCTCGGTCTAGTTGGGCATCAGAGATTGCAAATGCGGGCGCATTTGCAGGCAAGTCCGACGCTCGGATTAGGGCAGTTGGAATATTTTAACATATGAAGCCGCGCAAGTCATTTTTATGTGTTTGGCCAAGGAAATTCGAATAAACGTCCAAACGCCATGAGAATTACGCGGTTTGCGACAGAGCTGGAATTTCAATTCAGAATGGCTCGCAAATAGACCCATGGGCCAGACCCGTTTTATCTCGAATAGCGCCTGCGTCTTGCCCGCCCTTTTTTCGGTCGGCTAAAGGCCTCAAACCCACCATAGCGCAATTGACCCAAAAGCTCGGCAGGGTTGGGCAAGTCTTTTGTCGCGGATCTGACTTGGCCTTTGAGTTTTTCAAAGCTCATCACATTGGCAATCCGGTCATCTAGAAAGTCTCGGGCTTTGAGCTTATCGGGATCCGTATCTGAGAGCCAAACAGGCAGAGTTGCTCCGATTACACCTGCTAATATGGTGCGTTTGGAATAATAATTCGCATCTGTTGAGGTATCGCCAATTGCGGTCCAGATCGTATCCGCAGACCGCCATAACTGGCCCAGTCCTGTTGCGGCAAGGTCCGGTAAGACGAGGCGTGTGGAGGCTCGGCGTGCCGCTTCTTCATGCACGCTTAGGGCTTGCAGTCTGATCAATACGCTTTGCGTGATACGATCACGGATGCGCATCTCTGAGAGGTCCAGCGCAGCAATTTGCGTGGCCGTCTCACTGTCTAATTTATCTGCCCAATAATCTAATAATTCCGCCAAGCCTTTTTCGAAATAAAGCGATTGTGCTCCTGTTTCCAGGCCAGCTTCACGGGCGGCCCGTTTTACGGTCAAATCTGTCCAGCCTTCAAAGGGCGCGATTTTTAGCGCGGCCTCTAGGATCAGGTCACGTTTTTTATCCACTTGGGTCATGATGCCTATATAAGCATGATTTTACGACATTGCACCCAGCTATTTCTCTAAACCTTGCGACGTAAGATTTTTCGCTTGAACCAAGTGGTGACAACTTCAACGCCTGCACCCGATAATAAGCCAAAGCGGAAGATGCGGCTGGCAACAGCAATAACGACGACGCACCAGAGAGCGAGCCAAAGCGTAGATAAAATAAGCTGCCAAAGCGGGGGGTCATTGGGGACGCTCAGAATAGCGGCAAAGGGCGCTGAAAACGGAATAAAGGTTGCGATTGTAATCAGCGGACTATCGGGATTGGTCATCCCAATGGGGACGATAAAAATAGCGGCCATCATGATAAACATGATTGGGGTCGTCAGGGTTTGCGCGTCCTGCATGGAGGATGACAGCGCACCAAGCGCGATGAAAAAGGCCCCGTAAAGGACGTAACCCAATATAAAAAAGACAATGAGGAAAATTATCATTTTCGCCGAGAAGGCGGCCACCAGCCCCTCAACAATCTCTTTGTCTGGACCCAAGAAAATATAACCGATAACCCCTGCGATACCCATTAGAATATAGGGCGACATGGCGGTAATTGTCAGGGCCGCTACGCCCAGTAATTTTCCAAAAATAATTTCTGAAAACCGCGTTGAGGCCAGCATCATTTCGAGCAGCTTATTGAGTTTTTCTTCGAGCATTGAGGTGAGCAGCATATAAGAGCCAGCAAAAATATTGAGCCATAAAAGAGCTGATAAAATACCCGCTGCAACGATAGGCACAATATCTGTATTCGTGACCTCTTGCCCGCCTGTATCTTTATCATCTGACTTTGTCGGGTCAAAAACAGTGGCTTCCGGGGCCTTTGATTTTATATCTTGAAGATCAAAGCTATTTAACCCACCACTACCCAGATATTTATCTCGGGCAAGGTCTTCGAAATAATCATCTACCAATCTATCGGCTTGGGAGTTTGTAAATTTGGACGTCCAATAGGTGATCACTGGCTCACCACCTTCACCTGTTTTTATAAAAATTGCGCCGGAAAGGGGCTGTTCGCGCCCGTCAATCTCAATCATTTTCTGCTCTGAGAGATATGGCGTCAGACCTTCAACTGTCTTAACGGGCGCGTCGACAAAGATAAGCTCTTTATCAATCGGTTTTATACGGTCTGACGTGCCAGGTATTTTCGCATCGATAAGGGCTAATGCGGCGTCGCGTCCATCCTTGTCATAGGTGGCTTTGAGCGCGTCGCGATCAAGTTCTTTTGGAAATAGCTCTGAGAGCGCCAAGACGGCGTTTTTGTCTCGCCTCTCATATCTCGCCTCTAATTTGCTTTTGATTCCATCTGCATGCTGACCCGTCTCATCAATTATGGTCTCATAGCGTGGGGGTGAAATATCAAAATCTGACTGACCCGCCCAAATGGCAAATAAGCCAAATATGATGGGCGCAATAAAGGACAGCCAGAACCCCCAGGTTTTGACATATCCCAAATAATCTCTTCGGGCGATTAATAGGGTGCGCCGGAGGTTTATTTTTGGCAGGAGGGTCATATCGTGCTCCCGCTAACATCCGGCTCTAACGCCATATTGGCCACCACATCTTGCCCGACTAAGGCGACAAAAGCCTCGTGTAAGGTTGCCCGGCTGGGTTCATAACGGGTTAGGCGGAGCTTTGAATTGACCGATTTTTCAAGAATGTCATGGGCGAGCGCATCGGCTTTTAGCGTGAGCAATAAGCTTCCATCTTCCTTGCGTTCGATATCATCTGAAAAGGCGCTGGCAAATTCAGCTAGGCCTTTATTTTCAGACGCCAATCTTACGCGGCGCGGGGCTTGGGCGAGAGCCTCTTCAGTTGTGCCGTTAAAAACAACTTTCCCGGAGGCCATTAGGATGATTTTATCACAGAGACGTTCCGCATGTTCCATGACATGGGTCGAGAAAATAATGGTGCGGCCGCGTCCGGCAATTTCACGTACAATGCCTTCTAAGACTTGTTGATTGACGGGGTCTAGACCGGAAAAAGGCTCATCCAGAATATAAAATTCTGGATCATGGGCAATTGCCGCCAAGAGTTGAATTTTCTGCGCCATGCCTTTGGACATGTCTTTATTCTTTTTGCGTTTTGCCTCAGACAGGCCGTATCTATCGAGTAATTCATCAGCCAATTTAAAGGCAGGCTTAGCCTTCATTCCATTGAGCCGCGCCATATGGGCAATCGACTCACGTGCCGTTTGTTTTTTATAAAGGCCGCGTTCTTCGGGTAAAAAGCCGATCCGTCCAAAAGCGGCTTCGCCCGGCTCTCCGCCGAAAAGTTTGACCTCACCTTTATCGGGTTTAATTAGCCCAAGAGCCATGCGTAAGGTCGTCGTTTTCCCAGCCCCATTTGGACCTAGAAATCCAACAATTTCACCCGGCGCGACAGAGAAAGAAACATCGTCAACGGCAGGTTTCCCGCCAAAAGATTTAGAGACATTTTCAAGCTTGAGTGTCGCGGTCATAAAACTGTGATAGGTTGAGCTTTTGAACCCTGCAAGCGAAACCTTTAAGGTTGGTTTTCAAAATCTGACAAAGCCTCTATGACGACCTCGCGGCCTCCGTGAAACCAGGTGTTAATATGATTGGCCTTCTCAAGGATATGCGCGGATTTCGGACCCGAATAGCCATCAAAAAGCGCCTGTCCTGAGCTTAGGGGAATATCTCTATCTTGAGTGCCATGGATCCATATGAGCGGCATATTTAAGTTTTCCAAAGCCAGATCAGATCGATAGGTGTCTTTCATTAAAAGTGCGACTGGAAAAACGGGCATATTGGTTTTGGCAATGGACAAGGTCGATTTAAACGGGGCATCCAAAATCAAAATTTTGGGTGTTCTTTCAACGGCGAGTTGCGCGGCGGCCCCGCTCCCCAAAGAGGTGCCATAGAATATAATTTGGTCTGGCTTGGCGCCAAGGTCTAGCGCTTTGTCATATTGTGCGATTGACGCCTCTAGGATCGCAGATTGGGTTGGGCGTGCCGCCTCATTACCAGGATAGCCGGGATAGCCGACAGATAGCACACCATAACCCTGTTCGCGGCAGGCTTCAAAAATATAACCCAAACTATCTATCGAAGACCCATTACCATGAAACACCATTAAGACCGGGGCCGTGTCGCGCTCTGGCGCTGCCCACCAAAATAGTGAGCCGTCCTCGGCCTTGACCTCAGCCATCCAATCGGGCGGCGGATTATAGTGATCGCGCGGAAAATAAAGGAGATCGCGTTGGAAGATAAAAATCGCCAATAAGATCAAACAATAGATAAAGATGGCGCCAATTAAGAGCCTGATAAGCCATTTCATAAATTATGGTTTGTCGAATAAATCATCCCTTGTCAAAACTGCAATGACACGTCACGCTCTCGCTATGAAAATCATGGCCCAATTCGCTTTATTCACAATGCTTACGCTTTCAGGCGTGGCATGTTCACCCGCATCAGATAGAGGGCCAGACTCAAAAGCTAAGGCATCGACTTTTGATAAAGCCGCGATGGACACATTGCTGGGCGGTGCCGTTGAAAGCGGCAAGCTTATTGGTGTGCAAGCCCTTGTCTTTGATGAAGGGGAGGTGGTTTACCGCGGCGTCTTTGGCTTGGGGGACCGTGAGCGCGGAACGGTTTTGACTAAAGATTCGGTCTACCGCGTCTATTCTATGACCAAACCCATGACAGCGGCTTTGATCATGGATCTTGTCGAAGAGGGTAAGTTAA
>CAYTLJ010000098.1:0-9445 GCA_964438555.1 uncultured Algimonas sp. | reverse complement strand
GGCCAAGCCGGGTAATCCGAAATTGGCGGATCAAGAGCCTGCGAATTTGCGGGCGAGGCGGCTGGCCTATTTTCTTTTATTGGTTGGGATGTTTTCAACGGGGATGGGGCAGACGATTATCTATGTTGTTTTACCGCCTATTGCGCGTGAGATCGGCTTATTGGATTTTCAGGTCGGGGTCGTCTTTATGGGCTCGGCCTTTTTTTGGGTCTTGATGGGATCTTATTGGGGCCGGTTGAGCGATATTTACGGGCGGCGGCGATTTATATTGCTGGGGATCATCGCGCTCTCTGTTTCGACCCTACTCTTGACGACATTTCTGGCGCTTAGCCGTGCTGGCGTCGTGTCGGCGCTCTTGGGTTTTATACTGATTGTAGGTGCGCGCTGTATTTACGGCGCCTTTGGATCGGCACAACCACCTGCCAGCTATGCTTATGTAGCCGACCGGACAAGCAAAGAAGAACGCGCCAAAGGCCTCGCAACCATTGGTGCGGCTTATGGTATGGGGGCTATGTTTGGGCCGGCGCTGGCGGGGATGATGTCAGGCTTTGATCCGCTTACACCGCTTTATACGGTCTCAGCGTTAGGCGCTGTGACTTTTTTCATTCTCTATTTTTTTCTGACCGAGACAAGCCGTCCCAAAGACAAGCAAATCCCTGACAAAGTCTCCCTTTTGGATCCGCGCGTTAAATATATCCTGCTCTATGCCTTTATCAGCGGCATTATCACCCTTATGCCTAATCAGGTCATAGCCTTTTATTTCATTGATGTGTTTAACCTCTCGGACGCGGATGCGCTCACCAAGGTCAGTATTGCCTTAACGGCCGCGTCTTTTGCGATGTTGTTTTCGCAATTGGTCTTGGTTGGACGGTTGGGACTATCGCCGCGCACGCTGATGCGCATCGGGCCACCTTTATTGGTTCTCGCCTATCTGCCGATTGCGCTGGGGGCGAGTTTCCCGCTTATCGTGACGGGTTTGTTCCTAAGTGGTCTGGGCTGGGGTATGATGGGACCCGGCATTGCGGCGGCGGTATCACTGGCGGTTTCAGACGACGAACAAGGCGCCGTATCGGGCTTGGTGAATGCAGCGATTGGCTCGGGTTTGATTATCGCCCCGCCTATCGGTTTTGCGCTTTATGCGATTGGGCCATATGTGCCGTTTTATTTCTTGACGGTTTTGTCCTGTGGTCTGGCGATCGTGACATTATGGGCGTTAAAGTCGGGCCTCGCGAAAACTAGGGCCGAGCTCTAGAGTCTGAACCTAAGGATTGGCTTCGTAGGTGACGCAATCTTCTGGAATATGGGCCCAATCTTGCGCCATAGACGTCCAGTAAATCGTGTCAGGTCTGTATTTTGATGGATCATCCATTACACCCATTTTGACGATTACGATTTCATCTGTCCGCTCGAGCTTGGACATGACGGGTGTCCCGCATGTGGGGCAAAAGCCGCGCGAGATTTTATTGCCACTATCGGCGACTGTGTCGAAAAATTTTAACTCGCCCTGTGTGAGCTTTACGGCTTGCGCGGGATAAATCAAAAGGGTTGAGGGGCTGCCGCCACAATTTTTCTGACATTGCAGACAATGACACCGACCACAGGATATGGGCTCAGACAGAAATTCTAACTGAACCTTATCGCATAAACATCTACCGGTTACTTTGGTCATATCTTATCCCGCAAATTCGTCATAGGCGGCTAAGGCTTTGGCACCGTAAACCGTAGACGGTCCGCCGCCCATCTCAACCGCGACAGTGATGGTCTCAACGACTTCCTCGCGCGAGGCGCCAGCCTCAATCGCTTTATTCATGTGATAGGCAATACAGCCTTCACAGCGAATACAGATCGAAATCGATAGGGCCATTAATTCCTTGGTTTTCTTATCCAGCGCGCCGTTTTGCGTGACCGCACCGACCAAGCCGCCAAAGGCTTTCATTGTACTCGGCGCGCCAGCCGCCAGTTTCCCGGTCGTGCGCCCGACCTCTTTTAATTTATCTGTCCAGTAAGTTGACATAATGCTCTCCGTGTTTCGCGTTTTCGTTGTCTTAGATTAGATCGCCAACCCACGCATAAGAAATATCTTCTTGGCCTTGAATGCCGCGTAGTAAGATCTCTGAGATTGGGGGATTGGCCCAGCCATCTTTGGTGTCGTCTACGCGGCTCCAATCGTAAACGGCTTTGCGGTGTTTGATCTTCCACACGCCATTGCGGCGTTCAAAATGATCCAGATACCGCCCAGCTGCGATCACGTCTTTTTTCGTCTCGCCCGGAATAACATGATGGGCAAAGAAATAGGCCTCAGTTTTGGCTTTATCGCCGTCAAAGACAATATTTACATTGGTGATCAAATGTTGCGTGCGCTCATATTTTCCAAGCTCGCCCGTGACCCAATCACAAAATTCATCGGCGGGTCCAACAAAGAGGCCGTGATCATCTGTGGCGTCCTCATGAAAACAAGAGGCCAGTAAGGCTTTATCATTCCGGTCAAGCCCCCGGGCCAGGCGGTAAAGAATGGCTGTGATCTCTTGTTGCGAGATAAGCTCGCGTAATTTTCCTATTTCTTCATTGGATAGCGACATTTTGATCTCCTATAATATATTTATCTGGTAAGGCAGAGACGGGCTCGGGTCGACCTGTGAAATAAAACAGGGGCCAAAGCCGAACGCTAGCCCCGTAAAACTAGTGGTTTTTAGAGCCTGCAATGTAAGACGTTAAAAGGGTATAGAGTTGCGAACGAAGCAGAGGAGACAGGCTATGGCAGAATTAGAAGGTAAAGTTGCGGTAATTTTGGGAGCGTCCTCCATTGGCGGGCTCGGCGAATTCATCGCGCGATTATTTGTCAAAGAGGGTGCCAAAGTTATGCTCAGTGGCCGTAAGGTTGAGCCCCTTGAAAAACTGGCCAAGGATTTAGACGGCGCCTATGCGACCTGTGATATCACGGATGAGGCCGATATTGAGGGGCTTTTCAAGGCGACCAAAGAAAAATTTGGCAAGGTTGATATTGCTGTGAATGCGGCGGGAGCGAATGTGCCAGAACCGATTTCGGCGCTCACCTATGAGAGTTTGAAATTTATGACGGATTTGTCCTTTATCGGGCCCACACTTTTTATCAAATATGCGGCCGAAGCCATGGATAATGGTGGATCAATCATTTCGATGTCCTCTGTCACGGCTGAACTCGTCGGCGCAAATTTGGCGGCCTATGCCGGAACCAAAGCCGGGGTCGACAAAATCGTACAAATCGCGGCCCTTGAATATGGCGGCAAAGGCGTTCGGGTGAATTCCTTATCGCCTGGTTTGACGCGCACGCCCATGACCGAAGGCTTCTTTAAAATGGAATCTGCCATTGATGCCTTTATTCGTGAAACCCCGCTGGGACGTATGGCGACGGCGGATGATGTCGCTTATTCCGCGCTATATCTGGCGAGTGACCGCTGTGTTGCAACGGGCGACCTCATTCGTGTCAGTGGCGGCGCCCATACGCGGCGCATACCAACCTATTCAGAAATGGGACTTTAAACCCATATGGACCTAGCTGAACTCATTGAACGCGAGCGCATTCGCGACGTCATTTTTCGCTATTGCGAGGCCATTGATGCACGCGATTGGGATGCGGTTATGGCCTGTTTTACCGAGGATGCGACAATCACGCATGGGACCTATAACGGCTCAGCCGCAACCTTTTTGGGGTTCATTCAAGGCGTTTTGACAAAAATGAACAAAACCGTCCATGTCATTGGAAGTACACGAATTTCTATTGATGGAGACCACGCGCAAATGTCGGCGGTCTATTCTTCATTTCATTCCATAGCTGGCAAACATGAAAAGGCCGGACCCGTCAAAACCGGTGGTGTGGATACAGATTGGCTCGTGGCCGGACGCTATGTTGATGACCTTGTCAAAATTGATGGCGATTGGAAAATCAAAAACCGTGCGGCCACGACGGATTGGACGCGTGTCGAGCCATCAAACCCAAATTGATATTTAATTAGAATAAATATCTCTGAGTTTGCGCCGCAAGACTTTACCCGATGGATTGCGAGGGAGTTCGTCTAGGAATTCAATCGATTTTGGACATTTATATTTTGCGATTTGGGTTTTACTCCAGGCGATTAAGGTTTCAGCACCCAGAGTTTCGCCCGGTTCTAAGACGACACAGGCTTTTACCGTTTCACCCCATTTTTCATCTGACACGCCAATGATCGCGGCCTCGCGGATTTTGGGATGGGCATAGAGCGCATTTTCGACCTCGGCGGGATAGATATTTTCACCCCCCGAAATAATCATATCTTTTTTGCGGTCTTTTAGGAAAATATAGCCGTCTTTATCCATATAGCCGACATCACCAGTTTTTAACCAGGCATCAGCCGTGATAGTTTCAGATGTTGCATCGGGTTTTTCGAAATAACCATTCATATTCATGGTTGAACGCGTCGTGATTTCGCCGATTTCACCAGGGGGTAGAGGTTTGCCGTTATCATCCCAAATCTCAATCTCAACGCCCAATAGGGCTTTGCCCACAGACCGCATCCGCGCATTCCCATCCACGTCGTGATCTTCTGGGGGCAGGGCCGTGATCGAGCCCGACGTCTCCGTCATGCCGTAAAATTGCGCGAAGCCACAGCCAAACACATCGATGGCTTGCTCGAGCAAGGCGAGCGGCATAGGCGAGGCGCCATAAAACATATATTTCATCTGTGAGAAATCGACATCGCGCACGCCGTCCTGATTGATAACAATCTGTAGGGCTGCGGGCACAAGGAATAGTTTCGAGATTTTATATTTATCAATATAGCCAAGCACATCTGTCGGGATGAAATTTCGCATTACCACGCCTGTCCCGCCATGGGCCATTGTGGTCAAACCCCAAGCCGTGCCGCCAATATGAAAACACGGCATTGGAATCAGGCTGATATCCTCATCACTCCATTTATTCCAATCGGGCGTTGGGTCATTGCGAAATCTCTCATAGGCCGTCGTCGTCGATCGATGGGATAAAACGGCGCCTTTGGGAAAGCCCGTTGTTCCAGATGTGTACATTTGCAGCGCGTCATCAAGGCCGCTGCGCGTAATGCCGGTCGGGGCGGGGCTAAACCCATTTTGCCAGCTTGCATAATGATCGTCATATCCGGGCGAAGGCTCCATGGGGATGATATGTTCGAGTGCAGGTGCGCCTTTTATGAGGTCTGGGATCATGTCGATAAATTCTATCCCGACAAAGAGAATGCGTGGCTTGCTATCATTTAGAACATAAAGAATTTCGGGCAAAGCCAATCGCCAATTGATCGGACATAAGACGGCGCCTGCCCGGCAGGTGCCAAATAGCAATTCATAATAAAAATGGGAGTTTTTCCCCAAATGGCCAACACGCTCATTCGGAATAACGTCCAGACTGAGCAAGCCATTTGCGGTCTTATTCGCCCCTGCATCGAGCTCACTATAGGTCAGGCTTTGGCCTTCAAAGACCAGCGCGGTTTTATCACCTCGCAAACCAGTTTGTCGCGATAGAATGTCGGATAAGCCCGTCAATATTGGCAAAACGGCTTTTGGGTCGGATCCGGACTCTGTATTTATCGTCATAAAACTTGCTCTCATGCTTGCAGTGACTATTCCAGCTATAAAATATATGAGTTGTTCACAAGCCCGTGTCAGCTATCCAGACATCTTATTTAGACGGTAGGACTATATGACCCTGATTTCTGACGATATATTTTATTCTGACACAGGGAATCCGGCCTTATTGGGCGGGCGGTCTAAGCTGACGGGAGAATATAAATTCCCGTTTCCGTTGAGCTCAGAACGCGAAAATTATGAACGCGTCCCGCTCAAACGCGAGGGCAAATTATGGACCTTTACGATCCAGCGTTTTCCACCGTCACGCCCCTATATTGGGATTACGGATCCAGAACAATTTAAGCCCTTTGCTCTGGGTTATGTCGAATTAGAGGGTCAGGTCATTGTCGAAACGCTGATCGAGATCGATGATTTTGACGATCTTAAGATTGGCATGCCCATGACATTGATTAAGGTTGATTACCCACGCGGGGACGGTTCAGGTCATTACGGGACCTATGCCTTTACGCCGTCTGAGCAGGAGGCTTAAACATGACTAATGTCTATATTATCGGCGCCGGCATTCATCCCTTTGGCCGGCATGACAAAACAGGCCTAGATCAGGGTGTGTTTGCGGCCAATCAAGCGTTTGCGGATGCAGGGGTAAGCTGGGACGATATGGAATTTGCCTTTGGCGGCTCGCATTCGGCTGGCAATGCTGATGCCATGTTGCCCAGGCTGGGCTTGAACGGCACACAATTTATCAATGTCGCCAATGGATGTGCCACAGGCGGGTCTGCGCTTCTTTCGGGCTATTGGGCGATTAAATCTGGTGAGTTTGAAATGGGTCTGGTTGCAGGTTTTGACAAACATCCACGCGGCGCCTTTGCCGCCAGTCCACAAAATTACGGTTTGCCAAATTGGTATGCGGAAACAGGGTTGATGATGACGACCCAGTTTTTTGCCTTGAAAATTAAACGCTATATGGACCAATTTGGTGTCTCAGAGGACAGTCTAGCACGTGTCTCTGAAAAGGCCTTTGCCAATGGCGCCTTGGCGCCGCATGCATGGCGACGCACGCCGATTGAATTTGATACAATTAAATCAGCACCCATGCTCAGCGATCCTTTGCGTAAATATATGTTCTGTTCGCCAGCCGAAGGCGGTGTTGGATTGATCTTAGCCAGTGAGAAAAAGGCTAAGGAACTTGGCCGACTTGGTGTGCGGGTTATGGGAGCGGCCGTGCGAACGCGCCCCGAAGGCTCCTTTGAGGTTTACGCGCCGTCGCTTAATGTTGAACGCGGCGTCTCCGCGACGGTTCTGGCGTCAAAAGCGGCGTTTGATATGGCGGGGATTGGTCCAGAAGATGTCGATATTGCACAATTACAAGACACCGAATCTGGTGCCGAAATCATGCATATGGCCGAAAATGGATTTTGCAAAGACGGCGATCAGGAACAAATGCTTAGAGATGGTGAGACCCAATTAACCGGACGTCTGCCCGTCAATACAGATGGCGGTTGTATGGCCTGTGGTGAACCAATTGGCGCAACAGGCTTACGCCAAATCTATGAGAATGTGATCCAGCTTCGGGGTGAGGCGGGCGCACGGCAGGTAGACACCGCAAATATCGCATATTCGCAGGTTTACGGCGCGCCGGGTCTGTCAGGCGTTTGCATTTTGGGTAAGTAGAGCGGATAGACAACCCTATGGGTAAGATAGACAAAATCAATAAATCCCTTCCGCGGTCCAAAAGCGACGGCTTGTCCTATACGCAAATGCTGGAGCTAGATACGCGGGACGTCCCTGATTTCCTTATAGAAGAATCTCAAATTGATCTTGGCAATGCCCCGCTTTCAACAGAGCGTTATACCTCCCAAGCCTATGCCGATCTTGAGGCTGAAAAAATGTGGCCCAATGTTTGGCAATTTGCGGCCCGGGATGAGGATTGCCCTAATCCGGGCGATTCTATTGTTTTTGATAATGCTGGAAAATCCTTTCTGATTGTTCGCCAAGAGGATGGCAGCGTCAAAGCTTTTTATAATGTTTGCCTTCACCGCGGACGTAAACTGCGCAGCCAATCCGGCAATGTGTCGGAACTTAAATGCCCCTTTCATGGCTTTAGCTGGAACCATGATGGGCAATTGAAAAATATTCCGTGCGAATGGGATTTTGATCATTTGGAATATGAGAAAATGTCACTGCCCGAATTGCGGGTGGAACATTGGCAAGGCTTTATCATGATATCCGAGAAACAGGATATCGAACCTTTTCGCGAATGGCTGGGACCTGTCGCCTCTCATTGGGACCGCTGGAACCTGGACGAATGTCATACCGCACTTTGGGTTGGACGTGAACTCAATTGTAATTGGAAAGTCGCGGCCGAAGCTTTTATGGAGGCCTATCATTCCGTTGTGACCCATCCACAAATCCTGCCATTCACAGGTGACGCTAATACGCGATATGATCTTTACGGCGATCACGTGAACCGCGCGATTACGCCCTCAGCCACCGCATCGCCGCATGTCGCCCATCTTTATGACCAAGATTATGTCATTGATAAATTAGGATCGACGGGCGGGCGCCGCGCGCTTGAAGAAACTGGGTTTGATTTGGATAAAGCGCGGGCAGGTCTAGACGCCGATGATCCGGTTTTGGCGCGCAAGGTCATTGCCGAGTCAAACCGGCACACATTTGGCGCGGATTGCGGACGTGATTTTTCTGACATGTCAGACTCGGAAATGGTCGATAATTTCACCTATAATATCTTCCCGAATTTCTCGCCTTGGGGCGGGTTTGTGCCCAATCTGCTTTATCGCTGGCGGCCTGGGGCAGATGCGGATCACTGTTTTATGGAGATCCGGATTTTGAAACGCTATGACAAATCAAAGCCCAAGCCAAAATCAGCAAAGATGTTTGTTGTTCCCAATGATCAGCCTTTTGCTGCTGCTGCAGAAGTCATGGGAAAATTATTGGCCTCTGTCTTTGATCAAGATCTGGCCAATCTTCCAGAGGTTCAAGCCGGACTAAAATCCTCATTTAATAAAGAGGTGAATTTCGGAACCTATCAGGAAAGCCGTATCAGGCATTTTGCAGAGACATTGGAAAAATATCTCGAGCTTTATTGATCGGAAGGACGCAATATGTCGGAAGATTATAAAAAGAAAATCAGTGCCGTGCTAATTGCGGGAGGGGTGTGGCACGATATTGATTTTGCACGGTTGGAGCTCCTCAAAATTCTCTCAGAAGACGAACGTATTCGCACGCGAGTTTTCGAAAATTATGATGATGCTATCAAGGCGTTGGATGAGGCCGATTTTATTGTCTCTTACACCTGTAATGTCACGCCATCAGAGGCCGCGCAAACCGCCCTTAAGAATTTTCTCGAGAGCGGGAAGCGGTGGTATGCTTTGCACGGCACAAATTCTATTTTGGAATTTCTTACGCCCGATGCGGATTATGGAGAAGGCAAGCTAAATGTGAATGCGCCGGATAAGGCGCCACTCTTTATGGACTTACTTGGCACCCGCTTTATTTCCCATCCACCAATTGCCCCCTATAAGGTTCATCTCACACAACCCGATCATCCGCTTGTCAAAGATGTCGAGCCCTTTGAAACAAATGACGAGCTTTATTTGCTTGAAAAAAGAGGGGAGCTTGATGTGATCCTGCACGCCGAATTTGAAGGCGAAGCACCAGGATTTGTCGTCAAGGATTGGGAACAGGCCGATCATCCCGTTTTTTACACCCATAAGGTCGGAAAAGGCGAAGTTCTCTACCTCACTTTGGGGCATTGCCGGGGGCATTATGACATGACGGATCTGATGGAATATTACCCCAATGTGGATCGCTGTGCCTGGGATCTCGATGTATTCTATACGCTTTTAAGGCG
>CAYTLJ010000097.1:0-9545 GCA_964438555.1 uncultured Algimonas sp. | reverse complement strand
CATCATTCACGTGACATTCGCGCAGGATTGTCTATCAAGCGATCATGTCGTCAAAGACCAACATATTAGACACGGCAAAACACGTGATTTCGGCGGAGGCTGAGGCCTTAAATAGCTTAGCTGGATCACTTGACGGGAGCTTTGTGTCGGCCGTTGAGACAATCCTCGCGGCCCAAGGACATATCATTGTCGTGGGGATTGGAAAATCGGGTCATATCGGTCGTAAAATCGCTGCGAGTTTGGCGTCGACTGGAACACCGTCTTTTTTCTTGCATCCGTCAGAAGCCGCCCATGGGGATCTGGGAATGATCTCGGAAGGAGCCGTTATTCTTGCCCTCTCCCATTCGGGTGAAAGTGCAGAGGTCAATATTGTCGCGGATTATGCCAAAGAGCAAAGCCACCCCATCATTGCGATTTGCGGGGTAAAAACATCTAGCCTTGCAAAGAAAGCCGATACCGTCCTTATCCTCCCAGACATGGATGAGGCTTGCCCAAATCAACTTGCACCAACCACATCAACTACGGCAACCCTCGCTCTCGGTGACGCGCTCTGTGTGGCGGTGATGACGGAGCGCGGCTTTACGGCGGAAGACTTCGGAAGCCGCCACCCAGCCGGAAAACTTGGCTTTGGCCTAAAACGTGTCGCGCAATATCTCTCTGAAAAACCGTCAACGGCGCCAACAATCGAAGCATCTGCAACCATGCCAGACGTGATCCTCGCCATGACGAGTGGCGGTAAAGGCTGTGTCGCGGTCTTGGACGGTCAAGCCTTATGCGGGATCATAACAGATGGTGACCTCAGGCGCGCTATGTCACCAGATATTATGGACAAGACCGCGCGTGATATTATGACGGCCTCACCTTTTACACTCTCGCCGGATATGCGGATTAAAGAGGTGATTTCAGCCTTTACGGAACGCGGCATTGGCAATGCCTTTGTCACCGATAAGGATGAGATAATAGGCCTTATCGATTTGAAAACATTACTATCGACTGGCTATGTCTAGACCCCTTATTGTTATTCCAGCACGAATTGGCTCGACACGGTTTCCAAGAAAACCTCTCGCCGAAATTGCAGGCATTTCAATGATCCGGCGGACGGCCAATATCGCCAGCCAGGTCGAACATACAGACTATATCGTCGCCACCGATAGCAAAGAGATAGCGGCGCATTGTGAGGCGCATAATATAGCTGTTACGATGACCAGTACAGAAATCCCGTCTGGCAGTGATCGTGTACTTGCGGCCGCAAAAGCGACTGGATCAACATCCGATATATTGGTCAATCTCCAAGGCGATGCGCCCTTTACAGACCCAACCCATATTGCGGCAGTTATTAAAGCTCTAGCTGACAAGACGGTTGATATCGCAACGCCTTATATTCGCTTGGGTTGGGATGATTTGGACGTCCTACGAGACGCCAAAAAAGAGACGCCATTTTCAGGCACAACGCTCATCGAACAAAAGGGTCGCGCGATTTGGTTTTCAAAAAATATCATTCCGGCCATTCGAAAAGAAGCTGATCTAAGGTCACAATCCGCAATCTCTCCGATTTGCCGTCATATTGGCCTATATGGATATCGCCGCGAAAGCCTAGGCCGCTATGCGGCCCTTCCCCAAAGCCCCTATGAAAAATTGGAAGGTCTGGAACAATTACGCGCCTTAGAAAATGGAATGATTATCGCTGCGGTCGAGGTCGAAAAACCCCGTATTTCGTCGCCCGGCATTGACACGCCTGAAGATCTTAAGCGGGCCGAAGCTTTGATCGCAACATATGGCGACCCTTTTTCAACGGGGTCCTCATGAGCCGCGTCTATATTGTTCGCCACGGCAATACATTTGATCAAGGCGATGTCATATTACGCGTTGGTGGTCGCACAGACATACCACTATCCACATCAGGGATTGATCAAGCCAAAGCCTTAAAGGCCCATTTTGCCGACATTTCATTTGCGCAAATCTTCTCATCTGACTTAAAAAGAACGCGGCAAACCACTGAAATTATTAGGAATAATGTAAATTATACGCGCTTAGATATGTTGTCAGAAGTGGATTATGGTCCGGATGAAGGCAAACCAGAACAAGACGTCATAGACCGTGTCGGTCAAACCGCGCTTGATCTTTGGAATAGCGAAGCCATTCCACCGCAAGGCTGGTTGGTTGAGCCTGATCAGATCAGAGCGGATTGGGTTGCGTTTTTGGCCCGTCTACCCCGCATGCAAAATACCCTAGTCGTGACATCAAATGGTACAGCCCGGTTTTTATTGGATGTTGTGAAAAATGGAGGCGAAGCGGAGCGTAAATTACGAACCGGGTCATATGGAATAATAGCTCTATCTGATACGGGACCGGAATTAGAAGGCTGGAATATCAGGCCTTAAAACTCGACCACCATGCCGTCATAGGCCGGGGTTGCGATTGGCGGTAATTCGGCGCTCAGATTTTCATAATCCATATCGATATGAAGATTTGTCAATATGGCCGATTTTACCTGGGTACGCGCCAACCATGAAAGCGTTTTATCCGCATGTGCATGTGTTGGATGCGGTGAATATCGCAGCGAATCTACGATGAAACATTCTAGCCCGTCTAGCGTGCTCAGAGCTTGATCCTCGATATCCCAAACATCTGGAATATAGGCGAGTGTCTTATCAAAAATAAACCCAAGTGAGGGTGTTGGGCCGTGACTGACCCCAATCGGGTTGATTTCAATATCCCCACCCGGGCCAGAAATTGTAATGTCATTGCCATGATCTAATAAGGGTTGAAGCTCTAATATGGCGGGATGGACACGCCCTTCAGGCACTTCAAAACAATATTGAAACCGGTCATATATATGGGTTTTTGAATGGGCACACATATAAGTCGGGATGCGCTGACGCATACGGTATGCAATCGCTCTGAGATCGTCTATGCCGTGTGACTGATCCGCATGATCATGTGTGTATAGAACCGCATCAATGCGCGCTATGTTTTCGCGTAAAAGCTGCATCCGGAGATCGGGCGACGTATCAACTAATATTGTGGTGCATTTACTTTGATCGAACGTCCCGTCTCCGTCCCATTTTTGAACCAATATTGAGGAGCGCGTTCTCGCATTTTTGGGATTGCTTGGGTCGCATACACCCCAATCCCCACCAATACGCGGAACGCCACCAGACGAACCACAGCCCAATATGATTACGCGTAATCCCATTAACTCGGCCGTTTTGCTTTGTTGAACAGATTATAAAATGCGTCTGTCGTTATCTTAGCGGTCTCGTCATAGCTCCAGTCAAAGAGATCTGCGAGCGCTTGGCAAATATGGGTTACAAAAGCAGGTTCATTGCGCCGTCCACGGTGGGGGACGGGCGCCAGATAAGGGCAATCCGTTTCGAGCAGGATACGGTCTTTAGGCATGGTCTTGATACGCTCCCTCACCTCATGCGCGTTTTTAAAGGTCATGATCCCCGAAACAGAGAAGTAAAAGCCCATTTCCGCAGCCGCATCAGCGAGTTTCTGGCCTGAGGTATAGCAATGCATGATGGCCGAAAATGGCGCCTTAGCATATGCTGTTTGCAACATCTCCATCATGTCGTCATCGGCGTCGCGTGTGTGGACGATTAATGGCAAGCCAGTGTCTTGGACGGCTTCGATATGGGCTTGAAAATTAGCCTTTTGAATATCGCGTGGTGACCAATCATAATGATAATCCAGTCCAGTCTCCCCAATCCCAATGATTTTTGGATGGTCTGACAGCTTTATAATGGTCTCGGCTTCGATATCTGGATTGTCTTTAGCATCATGCGGATGTGTGCCAACGCTCGCCCAAATATTCTCGCCCTTATTTGCGACTTTTAAAACTGCATCTAAGTCTTTCAAATTACAGCATATATTTAAAAGCGCGGAAATATCCGCCTCCCAACTTCGCGTAAGTACATCGTCGAGGTCATCGGCGAATTTCTCGCCGTGTAAATTCACATGTGAGTCAATCAACATGTGGTCGCCCTCAAATCAGACAAGACGCCGAAAAGCGAAGCTGTCTTATCCAGATTAATCGCCTTTTCTGTGCGCCGAATGTCTAGGATTTGCTGATGGCTATATTGCCAGCTTTTAGGTGTTTTTGCTAAATTAGCCGGTGAAAAAGGTCCATTATACTGGCCGGTCGCGGCATATAACGCATGGGCATGAACCGTATCTTCGAGCCCGTCCCAAAATAGCGCGCGAGAGGTTTCTTGTTTTTTATCTGCAAGTTTCTTGGCAATAGATAAATCAAGCGCATTATCATTGCGTCCAAGCGAGCCAAAATAATCAGAGAGTGAGCTCAGCACGATTTCGCCGTTTTGAATAAGCGCGAGGGCTTTTCCGGGTGCGCCTCGTGATAATTTCACAGCCGCCTCTATCAGGGTTTTTGATCCGCTTCCCTGTTCTGCGAGCCAAGCGTCTATTTCCGTATCAGAGACGGCGCGCAGCGATAGATTTAAACAGCGCGACCGAATGGTTGGAAGCAATCGCCCCGGGGCTGATGAAAGAAGAATGAAAACGGTGTTTTTCGGCGGCTCTTCGAGGAGTTTTAAGATCGCATTTTCTGAATTTCGATTAAGCTCATCGGCACTATCAATAATACAAACGCGCCATTGCCCCGTCTCTGCGGCCGTTTCTTGAAAAAAACCAGATAAGTCTCTGACGAGGTCGACCGGTATGTCTTGCCTAAACCGTTTTAATTTCGTGTCATAAGGACGTCTGAGAACAAAGAGATTACCATGGGTCAAGGCTTCAATCCGCTGCGCAATCGGATCAGAGGCTGGGATATCGAGGGAGGTGGACAGAAGCGAGACACCGCCTAGGAGTTTTCGAGCCATACGGTAAGCGAGCGTCGCTTTGCCGATGCCTTTGGCACCCGTGAGGAGCCATGCATGGTGCATCCGACCTGAACGCATCGCTTGGAGAAACCGGCTTTCCGCCTCTGAATGTCCAATGAGCTTATAAATCTCACGTGGATGCGAACAGCCATCCGCCCGGTCGGCTTCGGGCAAGCGTTCGATATTTTCGACTTGGCGCAAAAACTACGCGCCCAATGTTCCGGCTAAGTCCGGGTAAGCCTTGGTTAAAGCAAATAGAATTGCGCTATGGACATTCGTTCGAGATCCATCCGCATCAACTGTCACAATGCGGTTGGGATTGCTCTCTGCGATATCTAAAAAGGCTTGACGGAGCGTTTTATGGAAGTCGAGGCTTTCAGCATCAAAACGTGAGAGTTCTTCGCCGCGTGTTTCAACGCGTTTTTGCGCTAAGACGGGGTCCATATCAAATAGGATCGTAAGGTCAGGCTCAAAGCCGCCCATGACCGAATTATGCACGCCCGCGACCTTGTCAGGCCCTAGCCCTCTGGCATAGCCTTGATAGGCCAAGCTCGAATCCGCAAAGCGGTCTGAAATCACCCAGACACCGCGGTCGAGGGCCGGCTTAATGAGTTTTTCGACATGGTCGATCCGGGCCGCATACATGAGTAAAAGCTCCGTCATGCCCGACCATCGATCTGAGGTGCCTTCAAGGACAAGATTGCGAATGGCTTCGGCGCCAAATGTACCGCCCGGCTCACGGGTCAATAGGGTCTCAATACCGGCTTTCTCCAAAGCCTCAGATAGCATCTGGGCTTGGGTGGTTTTACCTGCGCCCTCGCCCCCCTCAAAGGTTATAAATATTCCCGGCTTACTCATGCCGCTTATCCTCTCAATTTATTGATTAGGCCTGCCCAAGCCCGCCCAAATAATCCCTTACGTTTGACGTCGCTTGTGGCGACCAAATCATAGGTTTCTGACGGACGACCTGGTATATCGACAACCAGTTCAGCAATGACGTCGCCTTTTGCAATTGGCGCAATAGCGGTTTTATATCTCACCTGTGTTGAAAGTGATTTGCGATCCGCAATTGCCATGCCTTTTTTAATATCTTCAGAAAGCGCGACGCCAACGGTCTCCACCTTCCCCATAAAAACATCAATGGTTTCGATTTCTGTGTCTGCTTCGAACAGATCATAGACGCGAAATTGCGAAAATGCGGCTTCCATGAGGCGGGTCGACACATCGCGTCTCTCACTTAGCGAATTTAAACCATTGATAACGACGATGCGTCTTTCATCGCCACGTTTCGCCGAGCCAACCAATCCATATCCGGATGCCTCTGTATGACCTGTCTTCATACCATCGGCGCCCGTAAAACGCCCAAGTAAAGGATTGCGATTGGCTTGGTTGATACCATTCCATTTGAATTCGGGCTCCGCGTAAAGCGCATAAAGCTCTGGAAATTTGTTGATCTGTAGATTTGCAAGCTTAGCAAGGTCATAAGCGCTGATGACATGTTCAGCATGTGGCCAGCCCGTCGAATTTCGAAATGTCGCTGAGCTTAACCCCAATTCCTGCGCCCGGGCTGTCATTTTGACGGCAAAAGCCGTTTCTGATCCTGCCATACCTTCCGCGAGTACAATACAGGCATCATTTCCCGATTGAATGATTACCCCTTTTAAAAGATCTGTGACCGAAACTTTAGAGTCTAAATCTAAGAACATGGTGGATGATCCTGAGGCCGCACCGCCGCGCCGCCAAGCCTCTTCGCTGACAATGAATTCAGTTTGTGGGCTCAAAGACCCTTCCGCCAAAGCTTCAAAGACGAGTTGCGTTGTCATGATTTTAGTCATGGAGGCTGGCGCCATGGGCCGGCGGGCATCTTTTTCAAACAAGACTTCGCCCGTTCCTGCATCAAGGATTATTGCATGAGGCGCCTGTGTTTCAAAACTTGATTGCGCCATTGCGAGCGTTGAAAAACAAGCGGAGGTCGCCAAAGCCAAGCAAAATCTAAACACGCTGATATTTACCTCATTCAGAATCAAAACGGAGCGCTTTTTAGGGCGCTCCGTTTAATTTGCATGGAGGTGTGACAATCTCAAGGCAAGCCTTGTGTTATCTTATGTTTTCTTTGCCGCCATGCGAATGCGGTTATTTTGTTTCAAGACGCTCACGAATAAGCTGTGGCTGGGCACCATCGTGACGGGCAATATGGATAGGCCCTTTAATTGTAAGGGTGACATTGCCTGTGGTCGGTTCATCTGCCCCTGGTGCAACGGCTTCGGGAGAGCGCGGCGCGACAGGCGCTGGGCTCGGTGCTTGATATGGAGCCGGTGCGGTTTGCGGCGCTTGATAAGGCTGTGGTGCTGGTTGAGGCGTGCGGACTGGCGCTTCTACATAGTTTTCTTCCGGACGCTTTACAGGAACAGCAGGTGTTACAGGTGCACGGCTTGCAGCCATAGGATCAGCTGGACCAGCATATTGAACCCGAACATTTCCAAGTCCGGCAATGCCGAGCGCTTCAGCGGAAGCTTGAGACAGATCAATAATTCTATCGCCGATAAAAGGTCCGCGATCGTTAAGGCGAACCATAAGCGTTTTACCATTCTCAACATTGGTTACAAAGAGCATGGAATTTAAAGGAAGTGTCTTATGGGCTGCCGTTAGGTCATTTTGGTTGTAAATTTCACCTGTAGCTGTCGGTTTGCCGTGAAACTTAGGGCCATACCAAGACGCGACGCCAGTCACGTCATAATTTGGTTCATGTTTCGGCGTGTAGCTTTTCCCCATTATTGAATAAGTGTTGCCAACACGCTGATGCTTGTACAGATCCTTGTCGACGCTTGCTTGGTCAAAGGTCTGAGGTGCAGGTGTAAACGGTGCAGGAATTGATGAATGCGGAACCGGAGACGGAACTGGCTGAGGCGCAAAAGGCGCTGGGCGAGCCGGAATGTAGCTTTCTGGCACAATGTTATTGCTGGACGCATTTGGCGTTGAAAGTGATGCATATTGCGTTGCGCCATCGCCAATTTTATATGTAATAGGAGCCGATTTGACAGTTCTGGATACGCTTGAAGACGCACATCCTGTCACGACAAACCCCAGTGAAACTGCGGTTAAACCCATTATCACCTGTTTTACACTCATTCTTACATCCACCATTATATGTGTTCTTGTTTGGCATCGAGTGACAATTCAGACATGTCTTGGAAAACGGTTCCAAAGCAGCTGATATGCCTCTCAATGAAACTGGTTATAGAATAGTAAGCTTAAATGCCCGTTCGCAATCACGGTTTCTGAGTTATCAAAATTCTAGGTTTTTAAAAGGTTAACAAATCAAGCGACTGAAAACTCTCAGCTAAAATGAAGGCAGCCCCTTGCGCCCTGTTCTAATTTGTCATAATGCGCCGCTCTCCATCCGGGCGGGTGGCAGAGTGGTTGAATGCACCGGTCTTGAAAACCGGCATAGGTGGAAGCCTATCGGGGGTTCGAATCCCTCCCCGCCCGCCATCACTTTCAATTGCGCAATCTTACAATTTAGGTAAAACGACGTGTTTTTACCGAGAATTCAGATATTTTTCACTTGTTTGTGAAAAGCTTTGAATTTTACAAATGGCGACTTTCATGTATATCGCAGGTCACCTTTATAGCACGAAAGGCATGTTTCGACCTGGGAGAAATCCAAAATTGAACAGGGGTGCACATGTTTGATAACATCATACCAAATCCAAAAATTGGCGAAAAACGTACTTACAAGCAAGGTAGTCTGCATGGTTTTTTACAGACTATTTTGGGATTCGGGAAAATGGCTGAGGATAAAATATCAACGGGCAAACATCTAAAACTAACGATAAATTTGCTGTTTTTGGCAGGAATTATTGCGTTTTTAGCGTATCAGTTAACAAAAATTGGGTGGGGCGAAATCTTCCAAGCCTTGCCCCAGTCTCCGTTGTTTTACTTATTATCCATCGGATTTGTCGCTGCGCCTGTAATCGCCGAGGTTTTAGCTTTTCAGACGATTACGGACAAAAAACCCGCTGGCCTTACGAAACTGTTTCTTCGCAAACATGTCTTGAATAAAGCGATTATGAATTTCTCAGGCGATGCCTATAGTATTCATAAAATCTCCAAATTTAACAATATGGGCCTAAAGCCTGCAGCCATTATCATGAAAGATATGACATTAATGCGGGCCTTTGTCGCAAATGTTTGGATTGTTGGTCTTGTTGTTTTAGCCCTATGTTTTGGCGATTTTGTCTTGCTACAAGATTTAGCTATGAGCGCGCCTTTATTGACGTTCTTCATATCCGTTTTCAGTCTTTCAGTTGTTATTGCGGCACTAATATTGTTTCGAAAGCTGACAAAGTTAAAGTTTTCAAAGGCTAGCAAGGTAGCGTCCATCTATCTTATTAGATCTGTTGTTATTGGCACAATTTTAATATCACAATGGAGTCTAGCGATTCCTGGAACGGCTATTTCAACCTGGTTTTTATTCCTTCTGGTCTATTATTTTACGAAAAAGTCTCCAATCAGTGGGGAATTGGTCTTCGCAAGTGTAATCGTCTCCCTGCCTGGCCTGGGTGGTGGTAATGCTGAGGTTGCGGCGATGCTCATCTCTATAGCTGCGGTCGCGCAAATTCTGTACTTTATAGGCTTTCTTTTAACGTTGGAACGAAGCCCAACGGCATTTGTGCCATCGAAAAGGCATGTGTTGAATTAAGG
>CAYTLJ010000096.1:0-9637 GCA_964438555.1 uncultured Algimonas sp. | reverse complement strand
GCAATAACCGCTTCAGATCAAACCTGTTGGATAAATCCTTTACGGGCACCCTTTATCCGCACTCACGGTCTTTAAATGTGCACGCCTGACGCCTGCATAATCCGCGGCTTCGAGGACCCTTTTCTCATGCTTGGTTGCACCAGACGCAAATCGAACAAGTCCGCCATAAGGCAAGATAGCATCAAAGAAACTTTTACCTTTTTTGCCTGTCTTACTATAATGCTCTTCTGAATCCCAATCAGGGCCGAGAAATTCCGTTAATTGCGTAATTTCCGCCGCCATATCAGCACAACTCGAATTTTGAGTTCCCGTGTAAGGATTATCAACCTCCTGCAACGCCTCAGGAATTTTGACATTTTTCAGATTAAGCGCTTTGGCGGGTGCATTCGCCAGATCGGAACCCGCACTCTTCGTCGTCGAACAGGCGGATAGACCCATGACACATACCAAGCCCGCTAAGGTCATTGCTTTTAACATATAAATCCCCGAGTTTTATTATAGCGAGATTTTCGCTATTTTTGTAAAAGACGGTCTATTTCAAACAAAACTTCGGAGTCAAATATAAAGTTATAGATATCAGAAGTGTTTTCTCGGTCAGTCTCAACGCGTTTTTAATAAAAAGCAAAGGTACGGGTTTCAATACTCTTGCGAGGTGGTATTTTTGGATCCTGGTCAGGATATTCAAAAGCCGAATGCGGGGTGAACCGTGCCACGCCTTCGGTCAGACTATCAAATCCTTTAATGAGGACGACTTCATCATGGACCATTTCCGAAAAATATGACCATCTCTGTCCTTCGGCTTTTCTGAGGGCATAGATTTCACCAACATGATCTGTATCCGGGAAATGAATATTAGTAGGAATGAAGTCTTCCTTATTAATGGTTGTGGCATCACAAAAGGCAAGCGGCGATCGATGTACGATATCGACAAGAGGACGCCATACATTAATCTGAATCATGCGGCGGCCCGCCATACTCGCAAATAGTTCTTTTCCCACCCGTTCTTCAGCGCGGCTATGCGCTGTTCTTATTGAATAATCATTATGGACATGATGTGCAGGCTTGCGCTTACTATTGGTTTTTCCAAACCTTATTGTGTGATCAAAGACAAACACATCTTTTGCGCCCGTTATCTTTTTGACGATCTCTTTGACTTCATCATAATAAGGACCTTCAACTAAGGCTTCATTTTCAAAATCATCCACTTTTGTTGGTGAATTGACGAGCTGAAAGCCTTGTTTGTGGATTTTGAAATTTTGGTGGGTGGGACGACCATCTTCGATCTTGGCGCGCATAAAAGCATAGGCTTCATTATATTTTTGAGGCGTAGCGCCGCCAGAATAAAAAACTTCAGGCGCAATTTTTGCGTCAGGTTTGATGTAATTCAAATCTGCAGATATTGGACCCGTGATTTGCATAATAAAGTCGTCCATCCGTATTTTTAGAGATAAATAAACCGCAGGCCGGTCAGGCCTGCGGTCAAAAATTAGGGATTGATTTTAGGCTTAGCTAAAGTCGAAGAAGCAAAGCTTATTGCCGTCAGCATCTCTGACATAGGCACCGTAAAATACGTCTTCGATACGCGGGCCAGGTTTACCGTCACATGTCGCACCAAGAGAAATAGCTTTATTGTAAAGGGCGTCAGCACCTTCACGTGATCCGCCTGGGAATGCGACCATAGAGCCATTTCCAACGCTAGGCGCTTCGCCGTTAAACGGCTCACATACAGCGATTTTAGGCTGAGCAATATCTTTGCCGATCATTGCAAGACGACCAACATCAACAAGAACCTCAGCATCAAAAAGCTCTGTATAGAACTTCTTAGCCGCTTCGATGTCTTTGACACCAATAGTAGTATATCCAATCATAATATGTCCTTTCAGGGAGTTGTGGATAGTGGAGTTAAGGGGATCGCTCTAACGGTAAGTGCCCTGTTTTTACATAAATCAGGCACCCGTCTTTTGAGAAAGGGTGATGCATGGACATATGCGGACTGCGTAGCCATGTACCTTTGGGGTAGTCACCATTTTCATCAGAAAATGTACCTGCCAGGACGAGTATTTCTTCGCCGCCAAAATGTCTGTGTGGATTAAATTTAGTGCCGGGGTCCCAACGCACTAGCGCGCAAGACTCACCTTCAAAACTATGAAGTGATAAGACAGAGAGACCAGGCGCACTGCCCGGAAGAAATTTCGCCTTGCGTGTATCAAGCGTGAATTGCTTCGTGTCATTTTTGTCAAATTGATGGAGCTTTACAAATATCACGCAACCGTCTTCGCTATGTGGCTTATGGGTCGTGCCAATCGGATTACGAATATATGTGCCGGCTGGGTAATCGCCATGCTCGTCGGAAAATACACCGTCTAAAACAAATATTTCTTCCCCGCCCCCATGGGTGTGCGGGCTAAAATAAGACTTCGGCGCATATTTCACGAGCGACGTTGCGCGGGCAACTTCATCCCCAATACGGTCAAGCTTACGACGCTGCACACCTGCCATTGGGGAGTCTTCCCAAGGGAGCTGCGTCGTGTCGATCACGACAGTTTGTGAAAAGTCAGCATTTAGATGCACGGCGTATCTTTTAGTTGCATATTAATCTATCTAGTGATAGGTAGGTAGCATGATTTTCATAAACTTCAAGTATAAAATATGCTTAAAGCTGCGAAACACAGAAAGTTGATAGCGAGATATGGACAGCGCAACACAAATATTAGACATCGCTGAACGGCGTATGCGACAAACCGGATATAATGCTGTTAGCTACCGCGATATTGCAGCAGAAATGGGCATTAAAAGCGCGAGCTTGCATTATCACTTCCCCAAGAAAGAAGATCTTGGAACCGCTTTAACACAACGTTATTCAGACAATTTTGCAGGCGCCTTAGAGAAAATTGTTTCAAGCGAAGCGAACCCCAAAGACCGTATCAAGGCCTTTGTCGATATTTATGCCTATGAGTTAAAACAAAAAGGCCTCGTCTGCCTATGCGCTGTATTGGGCGCCGAAACGGACGGACTACCTGATCGCGTCAGCGGAGAGATTAAAAGCTTTTTTGACAAAAATATTGAGTGGCTCGCCCGACAATATGAAGCTTTGGGCAAAGACGCACCAGCGAAACACGCAAAAACAACCTTGTCACTTTTATCTGGCGCCATGATCGTCAGCGCATCAAATAATGATAATTCGATTTTTGATGCCGCTATCGATAACGTCATTCAAACATTAGGTTAAACCGTCACAGCTTTGACGGCGGCGCGATTTCAAGACCAGAGGCTTACGCAACGCCAACACCCAAATCGTGCAGGACATATGGGAGTAACACAATTGCGCCTATAATGACGGCTCCAATTGCCGTGATAAGAACGGCCCCAGCCGCAATGTCTTTTGCATGTTTAACAGCTTCGTTTTTTT
The DNA here is from genome assembly GCA_964438555.1 of uncultured Algimonas sp. Classification (GTDB taxonomy): domain Bacteria; phylum Pseudomonadota; class Alphaproteobacteria; order Caulobacterales; family Maricaulaceae; genus Litorimonas. Next base: position 6,228 of record CAYTLJ010000096.1, on the reverse strand, counting down.
GCGGTGAAACGACATCGCATAAATATTCAAACGCCGTATTGATCGTTTCCGCAAATAATACGCCGATAATCGCCAATATAAGAATGAGCCAGTCTGACCCGCTAATTTGGTAGAAGGTTCCAATCCCCGCGACAAATATCGCGGCCGCAATATGAATGCGGGCATTGTGTTCGTTCCGAATGACGAAAGCTAGGCCAGTCAATGCATACCCCACGCTTTCCAGCCTTGCGGATACCGAAAATTTCGGGGCCGTATTTTCGAGCTCCGCGACATATGCGAGTTGCCACATAAGCGGAGGCAGTTTTGCAGGCCTTATTCTCCGGAGAAGATACCGAATAGGCCAGATAAGACCTGCCAAAATAATGGATATTAGGGCACAACACACCATGGCGGCCTCCTATATGACTTTGCGAATGATGATTTCAGTTCGACCATTCAGCGGAAAATTGATTATCTGCGTGCCGTCAGAGAGGGCTTTGAAATGGGTCTTGCTATTTGAATTTACGTGATAGCGCGCATGCGGGACTAGTCCTGCAATTTTCAACGCTTTAAACCCAGGAAATTGCGACGGATAGGCAATAATAGATAGAGCCCCTTTTTCATATCTGGCTTTGGCAATTAACACATTTAACGGATCGACATCTGCCAAATATGGAGTTTGAGATTTATTGGATGTCGTGGTCGTTACGAGGTTGCGAAGCGCATTTTCTTGGCTCGTCTTGGCCATAAAGGCGTTGGCATTGGCCCAAAGCGAGGCGCGACTATTGTGAATAATCCCGTTATTTTCGACCTTCGGACACGCACCATCCAAATAGTTCAACAGTAGATCAGCGGTTTTATGGTCACCCATTTCACGCGCCGCAAGCGCGGTTGCGGCGTAGCTCGAGGCGCGCGAAAATCCGTAATTCCCAACATCCACAGGCCAGAGTGTTTTACGCCAATTCTTGCCCTCCATCTCGATTTTCAAGGCTTTCCAATGACGCCGCGCGATATCCGGTAAAACGGAATTGAGAAAGAAACATGGAAAGGCTTGCATCACTGCGCCTCCAATTTGAGGCGGCGCAAAGCCGGTATAGTTTGAACGAAAGGGAATGAATTTTCCGCTAGGCGTTATAAATTCCGTCTCAAGAGAGCGTCTAAAATCATCTGAGATGCTGTCCCAATAGGTCGTGCCGGCTTGCGTATCATGGGCACGAATTGCCGTCGCTGTGATGGCGTTACAAAGCGGATAAACCCAATTGGGCTCACAAGATAATAGTCCGAATTTTGCATCACTATATTGCGCGACTAAAGCCCTAATCATTTCATCTTGTGTGTAGGAAAAACCCTCCCCTCGATTGCGACAATTCAAACCATCCAATTGCGCTGTGTCACGCGGGCCTGACTGCCTCGCATAGGCAAGCTGCGCGCCAACAAAGCCTGAATACATAATGTTATCTCGCGCAATTGGGTCGGCCCCAGGTCGCAAATTACCCCAGATATTTTCAGCCTGCCAATATTTCCAAATCCGGTGGTTTTCTTGCTTGGCTTTTAGGTTTCTTTGCGCCTGGGAGAGATATCCCGTAAAGTCCGGCATATAATTAGCCTGGGCCAGGGAAAGTGCATAAGATATAAAATTGATCTGATAGCGCACGGCCGAGGTTTGAAATTGGTCGATCCATTCAAAGCCTTCAAATTGATCGACGGGCTGTAAAGCGCGGTCCAACAATAGGCGCATATGTTTTAGCTCCGCGAGCGATAACTCCTTTGTTTCAGCTTTAACGCTAGGCTCTATTTTGGGTGTGTCTTGAATAAGCAGCGCATTTATTTTTCTGCGTTGGAGACGCCCCCTTTGCAAGGTCACATACCGATAGACATACAGGCCTCCAATAAAGACGGGCCCAATTGTAAATGCGAGACCGCTTGTCCCAATTGCAAATTCTGCATCAAGTTTTTGATCTTGCCAAAAATATGATCCGACAGAGATCGCTATCCAGACGAATGGCGGCAGGACGACATTTCCCGTTGCAAACCACAAGAAACCCGCAAGCCCTAATGCCGCTAGGCTTAGACCAAATAAAATCAGGCCAGTCACAATTGGTGTGTCTAAAGTCCAGCCGCCCAAGAACCCTGACCCGGGAAATGCCAGACTATGACCAAAGGCGGAAAACCCGCTATTCGGAAATTCAAATACCAATATGGCCCCCAAGACATAGAGCATGAGATAGATGAAAATCACGCGGCTCTGCCGCGTCTTTGTGAGCGGACCGAGTGCGCCCGTTAAGTCAGGAAATAGCGAAATAGAATTGTTATGTAGAGTACTTTGCATTGTAAAGCTTTCGGGTAAATTTTTTTAACTTCGTTTCGGTTTCAAACCAGATGGCTTATCGACAGAGTTCTGTAGCTCGCCAGCATCTTTGATGACTTGTTCAAGGACACTCACATAATCTAAAAACTGTTTTTGTCCCTTTGGGGTAATGGCACAACTCGTATGCGGACGATTGCCCTCATACCCTTTTGTTACATTTACGAGCTCTGCATCTTGAAGGACCTTGATGTGTCGGCTCAAATTCCCATCGGTTAATCCGCAAAGCCGTTTAAGATCGCTAAAAGCCAGCCCCTTTGGGTGCGTCATAAGCGACGTCAAAATACTCAGGCGAGCCTTTTCATGGATGACGCGATCTAGACCGTCATAAGAAAAACGTGCTTCATTATCTCGGTCCATTTAACGCACCTCCAACGTCTTAAATAAGATAAAAGCCATCAAAGCCTGACCAATCGCAAAAGGAATGCCCATGGCTAGGGGCGAGAGCGTAAGGCTGTGGCTGCCAAGCATTAAGACAACTGTACCTGCGACAAAATACCAGACGCCGGCTAGCACGATTGGCTTTGGTAAAAATTTTAGAGACCCGAATATGCCAAGGGCAATCAGGATTTGCCATATACCTGGAAGCAGCCAAGCGAGTTCTGGCCTATTTGAAAAAATGATGAAGCAGAGAACGGCTCCGGCTGTGCCAATGGGTAGAAAGGTTTGCACCGCATGTGCGATCATCGAACCTGCTAGACCGCCATGATACCGACGCGACAAGGCGAACATTTCGATACCAATAATGGTTACGCAGAGGATAGCCGCAAAGATCCACCACCCCAGTAAAGCGATATTACTAGCTGCGAGTTTGTCTGGCCATAATAATTGCGCGCCCATAAGCATGACCGCAAATAGACCCGTCAGGCCAATCACGGCAGGACCGAATCCTCGAAACATTCGCCCTATGGCGATTTGGTTTCGGATATCCGTAATCCCCTCTAAGGCTTTTTCAATATCTTGCATTACATGACCTACTACTTTGTATTGCAAAGTGTCCTATTTTACAAAGCTTGTCAATCAGATCGGGTTTGAAACGTAAAACATGGTTACTAAAGTCTTAAGAGAGCCATTCTATGGCGGCTTTTCAACTCCCTATTCGGGCGCGCAAAGGACGGTTCCTTATCAACCCACCACATGCCGAAAGGTGTAAACGCCCCCCTCCAATCACTTTAAAAACCAATCTTCACACCTTGCTATCGAATTTGTGACCTGTTGTGCTTTGTCTTTGAACAACAAATGAAACAGTTAGGCTTTCATTGAATGACTCGTTTTCGGACCCTCCATTCAAACCGATTAAAAAACAACACGTAAAGCCTGAAAGGACTTATCAATGCCTACTAATCATATTAAAACCATTCTTCTTACCGTTGGCGCAGCCGCATTGCTTGGGGCTCCCGCAGCCTTTGCAGCAGACACGACTGCATTCAATCAGTTCAGCACCGCGGCGACGACAAGTTCTGTCACGGTTGACTATAGCCCGATCCAACAATTCTCGAAGGCTTTTGGCAAAGAAGAACGCGGCCGGACGAAGATTTCTTATTCAGCGGTTGAGCAGCAAGGTCAAAGATTCCTTGATGTCTATCTCAACCGGCTTGCAAATGTTCAGGTCTCTTCGCTTTCACGCAATGACCAGCTCGCCTATTGGCTAAACACCCATAATATGTTGGTTATGCAAGCCATGACGGATCCCAAAGCGCGCAAAGATATGAAAAAAGCACGCGGAACCGCTGACGCCCCAGGCCCAATGTGGACGCAAAAACGCATCACCGTTCAAGGTGCCGAGCTATCCCTCCATGATATCGAAAAATATATTGTGGTCGCAAATTTTGCCGATAAACCAAATGCTGTATTCGGACTGTATCAAGGCACAAAAGGTAGCCCTCCATTTAAGGGAGACGGATTTACCGGCGCAACTTTGGATGCTGATCTTGCTGAAGCCGGAAAAGCTCATCTTAAAAAGAACTTCAAAGCAAAAGGCTCAAAAGCCCAAATCCCTGCGGTTATGCAGTGGTATGCAGCCGAGCTCTTTGGCGGTGATAATGAGGCGCTTCGCACGCATCTAGTTTCGCTATCAAGTGATAAAAACGCCAAAAAACTAGCGGGTGTTACAGAGTTTGAAGCGCGGAAATTTAGCTATTCTTCGGATGAATTCGTCGTCCGTCAACAAATTGCGAGCGGCGGCACTGGCGGCGGCGGCTTTGGCGGCGGCAATAGCGGCGGCGGCGGCGGCGGAGGTTCCTAAGCCGATCAAAATACTCTAGAAAGGACGCATGTCCTTTCAAAACAACCATAATGGCCGGACAGGATTATATATCTTGTTCGGCCTTGGCGCTTTTATGCTTATATTGGCTGGCGCAATCACCTATGTCTCGCAGGCCTTTCCATATGGTCACCGCGACACTCCGAGCCTTTGGACCTATATTGCCCTCGCCTCGACGATGGGTGGGGTCTTAATTGGGTTTTGGATGTTGGTGTCGCGTCTCAAACCCAATATCCCGGCGCTCGCCTTTGTATTTATTATAGGCCTGATTGCACGACTGATGATGTTCTCATCCAATCCCGTCTTAGAAGATGATTGGCATCGATATCTCTGGGACGGTGCAAGTGTTGTAAACGGCGTGGATCCATATGAATTTGCGCCAGCGCAAGCCTCTCTCGCAAATCCTTTTGGCGACGAGATAAACTTGTCTGATGATCCCGATTTGCGGACGCTTCAAGAGCTAAGCCAGGAAAATGAAATCCTCCATAGCCGGATCAACTATCCGTTTTTAAAAACGATTTATCCCCCGGCCGCGCAAGCCGCATTTGGCGCGGCCCATATTATCGCGCCCTTTAGCTTAAATGGATGGCGCGCGGTTTTGCTCGGCGTCGATATTATTAGCTTTTGCTTGATCATCTGGGCGCTTGGCCTATTTGGACGGTCCTATTTATGGGTGGGGCTTTATTGGTGGAACCCTATTGTCCTAATGGAAGTCTTTAATTCCGGACATATGGACGGACTGATTATCCCCTTTCTTGTGGCGGCGCTTGGCCTGGCCAAGCTAGACAAGATGGGCTTTGCCGTGACAGCTCTGGCAGGCGCGGCTGCAGTAAAATTATGGCCCATTTTACTCGCACCCTTATTGGTCCGAAAATATATGTTCGATCCCAAACGCCTGATCCCGCTGGCTGTACTATTCTGCCTCATCACACTTACTTTGCTCTGGCCGCAATTACGCCATGTCTTTGGTGATCCCAATCAAGGCTTAGTCGCCTATTCGGAAGGCTGGCGCCGTCATGCCTTTCTCTATGCCCTGCTTGTCGAAGGCCCCTTCTCGGTTTTTACCGATCCAATTGCCTCGGCGCGCCTTTTTGTTCTTATAACAGTATCTATAGGCGCTTTATGGCTGGCCTTACGCAATAGGGGCACTGTGTCAGACATCACAAGAGAGAGTGATATGGCAGCAGGGATGCTCGCCATTACCGCGCTTTTATTATTTTTGTCGCCAACGGGTTATCCTTGGTATCAAGTTTGGCTGGCCGGTCTTATCCCCTTTGCGCCGCGACTTGGCTTTATGGTTCTTATCACGACGGCCCCAATTTATTATACGCGGTTTATCCTCGGAGATGAAAATCCAATCTATCAATGGGGGTGGGTCTCATTGGCGTTCGGATTGCCGCTTATATTGCTCCTCATCCCAGAGCGCTATTGGCGTAAACTGGGTCGCGATAAAGCGCTGGAACCGGGTGCTCAATAAATCACGCTTATCGACATTGCGTGTGACCGCGTCGCCCCAAAACCGCTAACAAGTTTTATAGCGCGCCATATTGTCATTCAGTTTTGGGCGGCTACGCAAAGATATGCTGAAAAGTCGTTGCATCTTTGCTTCACTTGCTCTGCC
>CAYTLJ010000095.1:7537-9893 GCA_964438555.1 uncultured Algimonas sp. | reverse complement strand
GATATTAGCTTGACCAATGCGCATGACTTTATTCGAACCGAATCCTTTCAGCGACATAAATAAAAATCTTCCCGAGACTTCCATATCAGCAAATTTGAAAAAATCTAGCCCCAGAAAAATAGCTAAAAAATCAAGACCTAAGAAAGACCTAAGAAAAGAATTAGGGAGACAACAGGACTTCGTGTTTTGATGCGGTCATAAGAAACTTGCTTTTGAGACGGCTAATTCCCCAATATTCTGGGGACGCATTATGCTAATTGGCTTTTTTCAAAAGTCTCGGATCGCATGTGGGCGATCCGAGTAACACAAGAAAAAGACCGTTCACGCCGGTCTTTTGGTTAGGACTTTTCTTCTCTTCTTCCCGGAAATAGAAAAGCAAGATCGTCTCGAGAGAGACTATTGGACCCGCTAGTTTGTGCCGTCATAGAAAATGGGGCGTTTTCTGCATAGGCTGGCGGGTCCAAATTTATTTGCGAAACTGTTAGGCGTGTTCCTAACGGTTCTGAAAAATCAGCTAGCCTTAAATTTAACCCGCAAGATGTTGCTTAACAATGGCGCCTGCCTTGCCCATATCAATCCGACCCGCATAATTCTTTTTAAGTTGGCCCATAATTTGGCCCATATTTTTAAGGCCACTGGCACCAGACTCTTTGACGAGGTTCGCAATGACGTCGCGTAATTCGTCCTCACCAAGCGGTTTGGGCATGAATTCTTTGATGATTGTGATTTCTTCGCGTTCACGCTCTGCCAGTTCGGGGCGCCCATTATCTTCATAGGTCTGAGCGCTTTCTTTGCGCTGTTTGACCATTTTGGACAATAAAGAGAGTATTTCAGAAGATTCAATGCCTTCACACCGATCTTCGGCGCGGGCTGCGATATCCCTATCCTTTATGGCGGCTGTAATAAGACGCAGGGTCGACACACGGACCATATTCTTATTTTTCATGGCCGACTTGGTTGCATCATTAATGCGCCCGCGCATATCCGGTGCAGTACTCATATCGTATCCGTTTATGTTTAAGGTGTTTTCACACCTAGTTTCTCTCTCAAGCCTGAGCTTTTACGTGCCTAAAGCGCTTTTGCCAAGAAGATTTCCCTTATTGTCTTTTTTACGGTCTTTATTGTGATCGGGACTTGAGATTTTTGACATTGGCTTTAAACACCGCGGCAGTTTGCCTGCTAATATGTTGAAATAGATAAAATGACTGATTTTACCCCTACACACGCTCCGACGGCGGTACTTGTCCTGGCTAGCGGAGATGTGTTTTATGGCCAAGGGATTGGGCATATTGGATCTGCAGTTGGAGAGGTTTGTTTTAACACCGCGATTACCGGCTATCAGGAAATTTTGACAGATCCGTCTTATGCAGCACAAATTGTGTGTTTTACCTTTCCGCATATCGGCAATACCGGGACGACGGTGGATGATGAAGAGGCTAGCTCACCACGTGCGGAAGTGGCCGCAAGAGGGGCTATTATGCGGGCGCAGGTGACGCCAGCCTCGAATTGGCGCTCTGATACGGAACTTGGTGATTGGCTAAGCTCACGAAAAATAATTGGATTGTCGGGAATCGATACACGTGCTTTGACGGCTCATATTCGCGAAAATGGTATGCCAAATGGTGTAATCGCGCATGATCCAAAGGGCGTATTTGATATAGAGGCCTTGATAGAAGAAGCAAAAAATTGGACAGGACTTGTTGGAGCTGATTTGGCTCAAGACGTTGCCTCTGAAACGGGCTTTGATTGGACCGAAGCGCGTTGGGTCTTCCCAGATGGGTATAAATCTCAAGACAATGTCAAACGTGTTGTCTTGATTGATTATGGTGTGAAACGAAATATCTTGCGCAATTTGGTGAGTTCAGGTCTTGCCGTCACAGTCGTTCCGGCAAAGACGTCGGCTAAGGATATTTTATCGCTTAAGCCTGACGGGATTGTCTTATCTAACGGTCCGGGTGATCCGGCGGCAACGGGGGTCTATGCCCTGCCAACCATTCAAAAATTGATAGAGGCGGATCTTCCTATTTTAGGCATTTGTCTTGGACACCAAATGTTGGCTTTGGCTTTGGGCGCAAAAACTGTGAAAATGGAACAAGGTCATCACGGCGCCAACCATCCCGTGATGGACCATACGACCAATAAAGTTGAGATAGTCTCTATGAACCACGGTTTTGCGGTCGATCAAGAGAGCTTGCCCGACACAGTTGAAGAGACACATGTCAGCTTATTTGACGGCAGCAATTGTGGCATCCGCTTAAAAGGAAAACCCGTCTTTTCTGTTCAACATCATCCCGAAGCGAGCCCAGGTCCACAAGATAGTTATTACTTATTTGAGCGCTTTGCGGAGATGGTTTAG